>JAIXZE010000117.1 GCA_027489875.1 Verrucomicrobiales bacterium | reverse complement strand
TCCTTCACGAGATCACGGACGCAGAGTTGCTGGCCTTTTTTCCCGGGCAAGCCGTCGGATTCGCCACCGTCAACGGCCAACGCGAGTTCATCCTGTTGCCGGCGGAGTCCGCGGAGTGAGGGCGTGATGGGGTGATGGACCGCGCTCATGACCCGAAGGGGCAAACGGCGAAAGCCCGGGGTGGAACCCCGGGGACCGCGTCCCCCGAAACATTCTCCGCGCCCTGAAAGGGCGCACGGGGACATTCGCCGTGGTGGGTGTGTGATCACGGGTTGTCGTCGTCCGCCCCGTTGGGGCGGGGTATCACGGGGTGGGGTGACCCAGGGTTCCGCTCCGCTCCACCCTGGGCTTTCGCCGTGCGCCCCGTTGGGGCGAGGGCGGGCGCGGGATGCATGTCCGGGGGCTCCCCAAAGCGCCGGGTGAGGGCACCCGGGCTGCATGCGGAGTTCCCAGTCGCCAGTTGCCAGATCCCAGAACCCAGCAGCTGGGAACTGGAATCTGGAAACTCACCCAACCGCCACGCCCCCCCGGGCGCATCTTGACACTGCCCCCGCATGTAACGGGGTGGCGACGTCCTCGTCGCCGTTCCAAAGCCATTCTCAATGGCGATGAGGACATCGCCGCCCCGAATCCTTTCCAAACGGGGGCACTGTCAAGATGCGCCCCCGGGTGAGCCCCCCTGACTCCGAACTCGCGCATTTGGCCGGCCAGGTCCATCGTCCCCTCCATGCCCCGCGTGTTGGATGCGCGCCTTGTCGCGCTTGCCCTTGCCGTCGCGCCGATTGCTGCTGCGGCCGACATCGACGTCCAGAAGACCACGGCCTCGGCCGGGATCTACAAGCCATTGGTGGCCGATGACCGGCCGCTCGAACCGATCCTCGCACCGTCTTCCGGCGAAGGCGTGGCGCGCATCAAGCAGTTCGAGATCACGCCCGGGTTGAAGGTCGACCTCTGGGCGGGCGAACCGCTCCTCGCCAATCCGGTGGCGTTCTCCGTCGACGAACGCGGCCGCGTCTTCACCAGCGAGACCTACCGCTACCGCACCAGCGTCCTCGATATCCGGCACTACATGTTCATGCTCGAGGACGACCTCGCCTGCCGGAACATCGACGACCGTCTCGCGATGATCCGGAAATGGTTTGGTCCCGAAGGCGAACAACAGCTTTCGCGAGAGACCGAAGTCATCCGCCTCATCGAAGACCTCGACGGCGACGGCCGCGCTGACAAGTCCTCCGTGTTCGCCGACCGCTTCACCAGCCCGCTGTCGGGTATCGGGTCCGGTGTCCTCGCGTGGCGTGGCGATGTCTGGTTCACCGAGATTCCCAGTCTCTGGCGGTTCACACCGGGCACCAGCACGGCCGGGAAGAAGCCGGGGCCGCTCGCCTCCGACCCACGCCCCATGCAGGGCTACCGCGCCCAGGAACTCCTCCGCGGCTTCGGCGTGCGCTTCAGTTTCACCGGACACGACCTGCACGGGCTGCGGATCGGTCCCGATGGTCGCCTCTACTTCAGCGTGGGCGACCGCGGTGCGCATGTGACCGGAAAGGAGCGTCAGGTGATCGACATTCCCGACGAAGGCGGCGTGTTCCGCTGTGAACTCGACGGCTCCGGACTCGAACTCGTCCACCGCGGCCTGCGCAATCCCCAGGAACTCGCCTTCGACGAACGCGGCGATCTCTTCACCGGCGACAACGACTCCGACCTCGGCGATCGCGAACGCTGGGTGCGCATCGTCGATGGCGCTGACAGCGGCTGGCGGGTGGGTCACCAGCATGCGCCGCTCGGCAACGCGGGCATGTGGAACCTCGAACGTCTCTGGGTGCCCCAATTCCCCGGGCAGGCGTCCTACGTCCTGCCCCCGATCGCCAACATCGGCGACGGTCCCGGCGGGCTTGTCTACGATTACGGCACCAGCCTGCCGGATTCCCTGAAGGGACGTTTCCTCCTCGCCTACTTCAAAGGCACCAGCGCCCGCAGCGGCGTCTATTCCCTCGCCGTCGAACCCCGCGGTGCCAGCCACGCCCTCGTGGCCCACGATTCGTTCGTCTGGAATTCACTCGTCCCCGACGTCGACCTCGGCCCCGACGGTTCCATTTGGTTTGCCGACTGGCACGAAGGCTGGCCGAAGAGCAACAAGGGCCGCATCTACCGCGCGCAATTCCCGGAGGTGGCGGCCCGTCCGGAAGCGGCCGAAGCCGCGCGCATCCTCCGCGACGGTTGCTCCGGTGCCACACCGGACCAACTCGTCGGATGGCTGGGCCAAGCCGATCTCCGCGTCCGCACCGAAGCCCACCTCGAACTGGCCCGCCGCATCAGCCAACGCCGCACTGGTGCCGACGACCTCGAACGTCGCCTCGGACGCCTTGCCCAGACGGCGGCTTCCGAACGCGTCCGCATCCACGCTGTCTGGGCGCTCGGCGTGGCCGGACGCACGGGCTCGTGGCGGGCCCCGCTCCTGGCGCTCCTTCGTCCCGAGCATGGCGAGGTCGCCGTCCAATCCGCCCGCTCCATCGGATGGTGGGTGGAACGTCAGCAGATCAACGTCCTGGGCCAAAGGCGCGTCGCGGGTGCGGACGTTCCGAAGTACGACCGCTTCCTGCAGGAGGCACTGCTCACCCTCATGAACGAAGGCTCGCCCCGCCAGCGCGCCGCCGCCACCGAGGTCCTGGGCAAGGCCGGCTGGCGCGGATTCGTTCCCGCCCTGCGCGCGCTCGTGCAGAAGCATCCCGTGGAAGCCGATCCCGTCTGGCGCACCGTCGCCGCCGCGGCACTCGCGCGGCATCCGCAGGGCGGGGAAGCCGCTGGTTGGAAGTCGGACGCCGACCCCTCCGTGCGCACCGTCGCACTGCTGGCCTTGCGCCGCCGCTCGGATCCCGCCGTCAGCGCGTTCCTCTCCGATCCGGAGCCGCTGCTCGTGGTCGAAGCCGCCCGGGCGATCAACGACACGCCCATTCCGGCCGCGCTTCCCGCCCTCGCCGAATTCGCCGATCCCGCGCGACTCGATCCGCTGCTGGCCAAGCTCGCTGCCTTCGAGTCGCCAGCCCCGGCCAAGTCCGATGGCATCCGCGATGTCCGCAGCGATCAGCCGTTGCCGTGGAAGGACGCCCGGTACGAACCCACGGCACCGTTCCTCCATCGCGTCATCAACGCGAACTTCCGCGTGGGCACGCCCGAATCCGCCCAACGGTTGGCCGCCTTGGCAACCCGCGAGACCCTTCCTGACAACCTCCGCAATGAGGCCATCGCCGCCCTGGGAACCTGGGCCAAGCCTCCCGCGCGCGATCGCGTCGTCGGAACCTATCGCCCGCTCAAGGATCGTGAGCCGATGGCCGCACAGGGAGCCTTGCTGCCTTCGGCGGCCAGCCTGCTGACCAACAGTCCGGCCGAGGTGCGCATCGCTGCCGCGGACGCGGTTGCCTCCCTCGGATTGAAGGATGCCGCCCCGCGTCTCGAATCGCTCGTCCGCGATACCAACGCTCCCGCCAAGGCCCGCGCCGCCGGTCTGCGGGCCCTGACCCGCATCGATCGCGAGGCTCCGGGACTGCGTCCGCTCGTCGAGTTCGCCGCCCTCGCTTCCGCCGAGGCCGTGCGCCTCGAAGCTTCCCGCATCGGAGCCGAACTCAATCCTTCCGACGCCCTCGGCCAGCTCACCGCGAAGCTCTCCAACGGCACCACTGCGGAAAAGCAATCCGCCTTCACCAGCCTCGGCACGCTCGCCAGCGACGGTGCCGATGCCGTCCTCGCCGACTGGCTCGAACGCCTTATGAAACGTGAGGTCGCCAATGAGGTGATGCTCGACCTCGTCGCCGCCGCCCGCCTGCGCAAGGCCGACGTCGTGAAGACACGACTGGCGGCCTACGAGGAATGGAAGCTTCCGAAGGATCACCTCACGCCGTTCCGCGAATCCCTCTTTGGCGGCGATGCCGCGCGCGGCCGGAAGATCTTCTACGAAAACGCGTCGGTGGCCTGCAGCCGCTGCCACCAGATCGGCACCGATGGCGGCGGCAATGCCGGACCGAAGCTCGACGGACTCGCCGGGCGTGTGACCCGCGAGCACCTGCTGGAATCGATCCTCTTCCCGAACCGGCAGATCCTCGAGGGTTACGCCACCACGCTGCTGAAGATGTCCAACGGCACCGAGGTTGCCGGCATCGTGAAGCGGGAGACGGATGCCGACATCATCCTGCTGTCGCCCGAGGACGGCGAAGTCACCGTGAAGAAATCCGATGTCGCCAAGCGCGAACCCGGCTTGAGCGGCATGCCCGAAGGCTTCGCCACGCTCCTCAGCCTCCCCGAACTCCGAGACCTGGTGGAGTTCCTCGGCACCCTGAAGTAGCCAACGACATGACGAGGCTGTGGAAGAAGTCCCCAGGAATTGAAGGCCGGGTGCCCCCACCCGGCTCAGGACTCCTTCACGCCCCATCGTTCCCGATGCATTCCAACGGGCACAAGGTGCGCGCCTCCTCGGCGAGCGCGGTTTCGGCGGAGTTGGACGGTTGGTGTCGGACGAAGCTCAGGCCGCTCACGTCGTCGCGACCAAAGAGGTCGGGTGCTGCGGCGCGGCAGAGATCACAGTCGATGCAGGTGTCGTCCACGTAATAGGCCCCCGGAACATTCCCGGGAGTGCGGTTGTTTCGGTCAGGCATGGTTATTGTTTCCTTTCACGACCCCAGCATCCGGCATCCTTGCTGATTCGTGAAATTCATTGGAATCATCCAGTCATGCGAATCGGGCATGAGTATCTGGCGACCCTTCCGTTCGATCTCTACGGGCTTTCGCTGCTCCAGCTGGTGCTCCACCACCAGAGTTTCACCCGGGCCGCCGAGGCGGCCGGACTGACCCAGAGCGCGATCACGCGTCAGATCCAGGGGATGGAACGGAGCCTCGGCGTCCAGTTGATCGAGCGGACGACGCGTTCGGTCCGGCCCACCCCCGCCGGCGAGTTCCTCCTCTCCGGCACACGGGGCGTGGTCGGTGACGTGGACGTGCTGCTGCGCCGGCTTCGCGAGGAATTCTGTGGGGCAGGGAAGGTGGTGCGCGTGGGCGTTTCGAAGTCGATCAGCATGGCCTACCTGCCCGGATTCTTTCATGCGAACCGGCGCCACGCACCGGAGGTCGGGATCCAGGTGCGACATGAAACCGGCGCCTGGATCCTGGAGGCGCTGGGCGCGGGTGAGCTGGAGTTGGGGGTGTTGTGTCCGCCGGCGCGTCTGCCGCGCGGACTTCAGGTGACCCATCGCTTCCGCGACGACTTCACCCTGGTGGTTCCCTCGACCCTCTCGGTTCCGTCGCCCTTGCGTGGCCGCGCGCTGGCGGCGTGGATGCAATCGCTGGACTGGCTGCTGCCGGTCGAGACGTCGGTCACCGGACAACGTCTGCGCGAATGGATGTCAGGTCAGCGTTGGCCGACGCGTCCGGTGATGGAGTTGGAGGGATTCGACCTCATCATCAACCTCGTGGGACTCGGGCTGGGATCGGCCTTTGTGCCGGTGCGGGCGCTGGCGCTGTATGGACGGAAGCCAGGACTACGTCGGGTGGCACTGCCCCAGCGGTTTCAGCGGGAACTGGTGGTGGTGACGCGGCGGAAGCCCGCGGTGCCGTCCCACGTGGAAGCGTTCGTGCGCAACATCCTCTTCTGAGACTTCTGGCAACTGGAGACTGGGAACTGGGATCTCCAATTGAAGGCCGGGTGCCCCCACCCGGCGCACCGCGTCCCCGCTTCAAACTTGAAACTTCGAACTCCCCACCCCCGCCGCGTGAGGGCACGCGGCCTACAGTCTTCAGCTCTGGCAACTGGAGACTGGCAACTGGGAACTCCCCCTCACGCCGGAATCTCGTCCGCGCGGAAGAACCGGCGCACCTCGATCTCGGCGTTCTCCACCGAATCCGAGGCATGGCAGATGTTCAGCATGCTGTTCGTGCCGAGGTCGCCGCGCAGGGTGCCCTTCGGCGCCTTCTTCGAATCCGTCGGCCCGAGAAGGTCGCGCACCTTCAGCACCGCGCCCTCACCGGTCAGGATCAGCGCCAGCACCGGACGCGACGACATGAACGCGACGATCTCCGGGAAGAAGGGGCGGTCAGCGAGGTGGGAATAATGTTCGGTGAGGAGAGGACCGGTCAGGCGCAGCATCTTCGCGGCACTGAGCTGGAGACCAGCTGCCTCGAAGCGACGAATGACTTCGCCGGCGAGGTTCTTCTCCATGCAATCCGGTTTGCAGAGGACCAACGTACGTTCCATGGACGGACAGTTTGGCCTGAAAACAGGGCCCGGACTCAAGCTTCAATCCCTGCCACCTGTTGCTGCTCCCGACCATGCCCATTGCCCTTCCCCCCACACGGAACGGGGCGGCGACGTCCACGTCGCCATTCCAGAGCCTTTCCCAAGGCGATGAGGACATC
The DNA here is from genome assembly GCA_027489875.1 of Verrucomicrobiales bacterium. Lineage (GTDB taxonomy): Bacteria > Verrucomicrobiota > Verrucomicrobiia > Limisphaerales > UBA9464 > UBA6176. The sequence continues at coordinate 896 of JAIXZE010000117.1, read as the reverse complement.
GCCGCTCCGCTGAAGGACGGGGTGGCAACATCCTCCATGGAACATCCCCGTTTCTCGCGGTTGACGGGGACGTGAGGATCGACCGGAATGCACCGTCCTCCCGGAACAGAATCACCCGGACCGGAGGGGCAACAGGACACGCTGCCACCCATGATTCACCTCCCCATCGTCGATCGGGAACTGCGCGTTGCCTGCCGCCGGCCCTCCTTCTTCCGGGCGCGGATGTGGGTGGTTTTGGGCACCCTGCTGATGGTGGGCATCCTTCTCGGCTTGTACGCGCTGACCACCCGTGGGGGCGGTGGATTCGGAGTGTCGGTCGGCCGGGTGCTTTTCGAGACCTTCAAATGGCTGAGCTTCCTCGGCGCCTCCTTCGCCGGGGTCATCCTCACGGCCGATTGTCTGAGCGACGAGAAACGGGAAGGCACGCTGGGCCTGCTGTTCCTGACGGACCTGCGCAGCTACGACGTCGTCCTCGGCAAGGTCGCCACCCATGCCCTCCAATCGGTTTACGCGTTCCTGGCCGCCTTTCCCGTGGTCGGCACCTGCTTCCTCTTCGGCGGCGTTACCGGTAGCGAGTTCTTCCAGATCATGGTGGTCCTGCTGGTCACGCTGTTCCTGTCGCTGTCCGTGGGAGCGCTGGTGTCCGCCGCCAGCCGCGAAACCGCCCGCACCATGACCCTCACGCTGGCGATCATGCTGGGGCTGATCCTGGGGCTTCCGTTCCTGGATTCATGGCTGGGAAAGCTTCTCGGAGGGTCCGGCTCCGGATGGCTCCTCCGGTTCAGCCCAGCTTACGCGCTCCTGGAAGCCGGCTCTTCGACAGGGCCCCGCTTCGAACAGAACGTCCTCTGTCTTGCCGGCCTGGCCCTGGCCTTCCTGACGGGCAGTTGCCTGAT
>JAIXZE010000204.1 GCA_027489875.1 Verrucomicrobiales bacterium | reverse complement strand
TGGATGCCCTCCTTCGCCAGTTCATCGCCGATCGCGCCGAAGATCGTGTGGGCGTTCTTTTCCTTCAACCGCAGCAGGAGCGCCATCGCCTTCAGGTCGGGTCGCAGGTTGAACAGGTTGCTCGGCGCAATCTGGCCCAGCATCACGCATTCGCGCACCCCGCGTTCCTTCAGCGCCTCGATCATGCGGCCCAGTTGCCCCACCTTCACCCACGCCACCGTGTCCACTTCGGACGCCAACGCCGGGTCCGTCTCCCCATCGAAGGCCACCGCCGCCACGCGACGCCCCTGCCGCCGGGCCTCCGCCGCGAATACGAACGGCAGCCGCCGGCTCCCCGCGATCAACCCCAATGGTGCTTCCTGATCAACCATCCCCGGAGTCTGCCGAAACCCCTCCCCACCGCCAAACCAAAGCCCCTCCCCAACGGCGATGAAGACATCGCCTCCCCGTCCCAGATCCAAAGCCGGTGTGCTTGCAGCTCCTCTTACCGAAACACGGGCAACCGCACCCGGAACTCGGTCCCCTTCCCCACGGTCGACTGCACCGAGATCGTGCCGCCATGGAGGTCGACACACCGCTTCACGATGACCAATCCCAGCCCGGACCCCGGGATCTCCCCGACGTTCGTCGCGCGATGAAACGCCTGGAACAATTGCGGCAGTTCCGGCTCCGGAATGCCGATGCCCCGATCCCGGACGGTCACGACGGCCATCGGGCCTTCGCGCTCCAGCAGCACATCCACCGGCGATCCCGCCGGTGAATACTTCACGGCGTTCGAGACCAGATTGCCCACGATGTGACGCACCAGCGCCTCGTCGCCCTCTGCCCCTTCCAGCTTCCCACGGACTTCCAGATTGACCGGACACTTCCGATCCGACGCCGACAGGCTTTCGTCCGCCAGCTTCTCGATCAATCCCACCACGTTCATCGGGGCCGGTTTCATCCCCAGCTTGCCGGCCTCGACCCGCCCCAGCAGCAGCACCTGCTCCATCAACCCGCTCATGTGCCGCGTCGAGCTGTGGATATCCTCCAGCAACTCGGCACGTTTCACCGGCGTGAGCCGATCGTGGTAGTGCCGCAGCAATTCCACCGCGCTCATGGTGATGCCGAGCGGCGTCCGGAATTCATGCGACACCATCGCCACGAAGCTGCTCTTCAACCGGCTCACCTCGCGCTCGATCTCCAGTTCCTGCTCGCGCTTCAAGCTGCGCGCCTCGGTCTCCGCGTAATCCTCGATCAGGCTTCGATGCCGCCGCAGGAACAGCAGCGAGATCCCGGCCACGCCGCCTGCCGTCATCAGGATTCCCACCGACGTCCACACGATCGAACCCAGACCGGACGTATCCGCCGCCGCTGCTGCTGCGCCAACCTTCGGCACCGCCGGCACCGGCGCGGCCCAGTCCAACCCAAGCTCCCGCAACTCCCGTTGCAACGCCTCCGGATGCCACACGCTGATGGAAAGATCCCGCGTGGCCGCAGCCAACGCGCCTCCATCCCGTCCCGGCGTCCATCGCAATGCCAGCACTGGCGCGCCGGAGGAACCCTCGAGGACCACCAACTCCTTCCCCGTCGCCGCCTCCACCAACGCCACCCGCCGCGGTCCCACCAGAAAGCCAAGACGCGATCCGTCCGGGGAAAACGCCGCGCTCCCATGGAACTGGTACAACGAGGATTCCAACGGACGCTTCCAGATCTCCTTCCAGTCCTCCGTCCGCAAAACGCGGCACTCCGGCGGCCCATTCAGGACCAGCAGTCGCCCGTCCGGACTGAACTGTGCTCCCTTCATCCGATCATCCAGCAACTGCACCCGTTCCCCCGTCCGTGTGTCGTACACCCACGTGCCGTTAAGGCCATCCGCACCGCACACCAACCACCGTCCATCCGGACTCAGCGCCAGCGCACCAGCCCCATGCGCGGTGCCCCCGGTAAAGATCATCGCGCTGTGCTCAATCCCGGGGACAAGCGCCCGATCGCCGGATCCCGGCGGCCCCAGCAGGTACACCCGCCCCACTGGAAGGATCGTACAAACACGTCGTCCACTCCCGACCGCACAAGCAATGCGATCCACTTCCGGAAGGTCCAACACCTCGTCCACCACGGCTCCCAACCGCAATCCCTCGCCCGCCGTTCCCGACACCTCCGCATACTCCGCCGTGGCCACCCGGCCATCGCGGATGAGGTGGACCCGGTTCGTCCCTGGGTCGAAGCACGCCGACCGGACCCCCTGGAGTGGCAGCCACTGCGACGCCCCCGGGCCGTCCACCCGCCACACCCGCAATCCTTCGGACGGAACAACGGTCAACGCCCAACGCCCATCCCGGCTCACGTCCATCAGCATGGGATCAAAGGACACCTCCCCGGTACCCAGCCGTTGACATCCTGCTGCCGGTTCCTCCTGCCAGACGTCCACGCTCCGCCGCGGGACCAGCCATCCCGCTCGGCCACCCATGCCCCATCGGATCAGCCTCCGGTCCGCCGCGGTATCCAGCACGCGCCCGTCGTTCAGGCTCCAGATGCGCGTCACCCCGTCCTGCGACAAGGCCGCCAACCGTTCTCCCGCAGGATCGAACATTCCGTCGTACAACGAATCCTGATGGCCCCGCAACGTCCGCGCCCGCCGTTCATCCACGTCCCAGACCTTGAGTTCCAGGGAATTTCCAAAGATCGCCAGATGACGGCCATCGGGACTCCACGCCATCCGCAACGCCCCATAAGGCACCGGCAATTCGAGCACTGTCCGACGCGTTTCCCAGTCCAACAGCCGCACCTTCGTCCCATCGTAAGCCGCAAACTGTCGTCGCCCCGGGCGCACGGCCGCGTGATGGAACGAGCCCACTTCCGGAAAGTGCGCCACCGTCTTTCCAGTGCGCGCTTCCATCACCTCGAAGCCGTCGGGCACGAAAACCGGAGCCACCAGATACTCCCCGTCGCTGCTGAACAACCCGCGGCTCGCCGGCCTTCGAAGCTGATCCGCATCCCGCGCATACGCCCGCTCACCACTGGCCACACGCCACACCACCAGAGCCCCCCGGTTGTGCCGGACGGACAGGAGTTCGGCATTCGGCGAAAAGTCCAACGAGATCACGTGCCCCTGGTCCGGAGCGACATCCGCCTGCACCAGCGTCCGACGCCAGATTTCGGCCCCATCGGTCAGGCGACGGATAACGACGTCGCCATTCTTGAACCCCATCGCGCAGAACCGCAGCGCCCCATCCAATTCCTGGGCCGTCACCGAGGCATCGATCGCCACCGAAGCTTCGATCCGCCGCACGGGCGACGAAAGCGTCGCCACCGCTTCCGCCCGCAACTCCGGCGTGGGAAACAGCTGGGCGGCCTTGCGGATCGATTCCAGGGCTTGCGAGCGTCGGTCCAGTGTCTGGCCCAACCGTTTGCCCCGGGCTTCCGCGACCAGCGCCCGCCACAGGTCCGTCCGAGCCCCCTCCTCCGCACGCGCCGCGCGCTGCTGTTCCACCCGGGCCTCCTTCTCGAGGCGCGTGGCGCGCACCCCCTGCCACAAGGCCGCCATCGCCAGCACCATCACCGTCCCGATCACCACCGCAACGGCTGTGTTCGCCCGCAACAAGCGCTCACGCACCGTGTCGCGATCACGGCGTGCGGCCTCTCCCAATTTCACCCGTTGAAGTTCCTCCGGCATCCTGGACGCCCACCCTGTTCCGCCCGTTTC
>JAIXZE010000311.1 GCA_027489875.1 Verrucomicrobiales bacterium | reverse complement strand
CCTAGCAACTCCAGGGCAACGCAGGCTCCCACGATGTCGACAATGGAATCGACTGCGCCCACTTCGTGGAACTGAACACGGTCGGGCGGGACGCCGTGGATCTTGCCTTCGGCAATGGCGATGCGTTCGAAGACCCTGAGTGAATGGTCCCGGACCCAATCGGACAATCCACCGCCCTCGATCAGCGCACGAATCTGGGTGTGATCTCGACCGTGGACGTGGCCGGTGATGCCGTCATCGTGTGAATGGGGATGTGAATGGGGATGTGCATGGCCGTTGTCGTGGGTGTGGCCTCCAGCATCGGTTTGTCCGCATTGCTCGGCCGGGGTCAGATGCACATCAAACTTCGTTCCACGGATGGCCCCCTTGAGCCGCGGTTCGGCGTGGATGTGGTAGCCTTCGAGCGGTAGCTGCCTCAATTGCCGTTGTAGATCGTTGGCGGACACGCCGAGATCCAGAAGAGCCCCCACGAACATGTCGCCGGAGATCCCCGCGGACAGGTCCAGATACAGATGTTTCATCACCTTTCTGAAGGGGAGCCCAATTCCGCCGGGTTGGCGAGTTGGTTGATGGCGTTGGCGGCGTAGGCGGCGCCAAATCCATTATCGATGTTCACGACCGTGAGTCCGCTGGCGCAGGAGTTCAGCATTCCCAACAAAGCCGTCAGCCCGCCCATGTGACTGCCATATCCCACGCTGGTGGGCACGCCAATCAACGGGCATCCCAGCAGACCTCCAAGAACCGACGGTAGCGCGGCTTCCATTCCAGCAACGACGATCACAACCGAAGCGGATTGGAGTTCGGGAAGCCGCTTCAGCAATCGGTGGAGTCCAGCGACCCCGACGTCGTAAACCCTTTGAACATTGTTTCCCATGAAGTCCGCGGTGACAGCTGCCTCCTCCGCGACTGGCAGGTCTGTGGTCCCGGCTGCGACGATGCAGATGGTTCCTGACCTCTTGCGGAGCGGTGCCGATTCAACCGTCAGGCAGCGCGCGGTCGCATGGTGAATCGCCAAAGGCAGTCGCCGGCGCAGGGCCGTTGCGTGATCCTCTGAAACCCGTGTAGCCAGGACCCGACCATCCGCCTCGAAGATCCGCTCAGCGATCGCGGTCAACTGATCCGGAGTTTTGCCGGCCCCGAAAATCACTTCCGGAAAGCCCTTTCGCAAAGCTCGATGGGTATCGACCATTGCGAAGCCTAAATCCACGAAGGGTGGGGCTTGGAAAGCACGAAGAACTTCATCCCGCGGGATTTCGCCGGCGTGGAATCGATCAAGTAAGGAAGCGGCCTCGGTAGGCGTCATGTCGGCTGATTCTAAGCGAATGTTTCGAGGAGTGCAGCTTCCAGCTGCGGCAAACCTGTTTTGGTGCGAACCTGAGTTCCAGGGACCAAAAGCGATTTCCGGACCGTCCTGCTAAGGTTCCCAGTCCAAGCCAAGGCCGCGCAGCTTTTCCCGGAGGCGACGGAGATCCCAACAGCGGACAACGCGACCCTCCTCGATCACAGCAAGCCACCGACTGTCAGGGCTGAATCGGATCCGGCTGATGGAGCCAGCCGTCGGGCTGTGGAGCGTGAGTCGTTCCTCGAATGTTGTGGGTTCCACGAGTCGGACCTCGCGCCGATCCGGCGAGAATGCCAGGAGGCTTCCATCCGGGGAAAACGCAACCGGCCCCGGGTAGGCGCCTGCGATGCTCAACGGCTCTGAGCGGTGTATGGACCAGTCGGAAGTCCTGAAGATGCGGAGTGTGTTCGGTGAAGCGGCAGCCAGAAGTGCTCCGCTCGGATTGAAATCCAGCTGCGCGCTGTCATTGGTCACCAACTGACGCACGAAACCGATGTTTTGCTTCCACAAGAGTGCGCCGAAACCTTTGAACGATGCCGTCGCCGACCAACCGCCTTGGGGAGCCACGGCAAGGAACTCCTGAGGCAGTTCCTCAGCGAAAACCAACCGCCGGCTGGGCTGTCGCAGATCGATCGCCAGACTTCGATCGCGTCCGGCAGCCACGATCGCCGTACCTGCCGCAGCAAGTTGGATGGCCGAAAAGCGGTTTCCCGGATCCCGGGTGATCCGTTCGACTGGCCCCACGGCCACCCCACGCCCGATTCCTTCGGTCGTCACAATCGGCCAACGGCACAACTCGTCGCCGCTGAATGCGATGACGGCATGTCCGGAAGCATCGAAGCTCGCACACCGTCCATCCACCAACGGCGCTGTTGCCAGTCGGCGGCCTGATTCTGAATCCCACAAGTCCCATCCGCGCGTGTCCGCGGTGAGCACGTGCCTCGCGTCCGGACTGAAATCAACGGATCCCACCTGACCTCGGTTGATGGCCAGGGTCCGGAGACCCTCGCCGGGTTGGAACTCCCAGATTCCGAAGCCCATGTCTTCACGGTGAAAAGCGAGATGAGTGCCGGATCGGTCAAAGCCCGACGCGAGTCCATGGGTTGCGATCATCAACTGCCGACCCGTTGCTGCATCCCACAAACGTGAGGTTGCGTCCCAGCCATGTGAAGCGACCACATCCCCTTCAGGGGAGGCGCGTACCATGCTGACATGCTGGGTGTGTCCCGAGAGTTGTATGGTATTCCCTGAGTCGACGTCCAAAATCTCGACCTCTCCATTTCGGCAGCCGATTGCCAGTCGCTGACCCTCTCCAATCCAGCAGACGGCGGAGGGCGCGGAACCCGGGCTGAACTTGCGCACGAGCGCAGGAGGCAGCACCGACCAGACTTCGATCCAGGATTCCCCCAGGACTGCAATCTTCTTGCCGTCAGGAGAATAGGCCATTCTTGAGACCCGCCTGCCAATGCCCGGTTCGACTGGTTCCGCGTCAGGAGTAAGGTCAATCCTGCGAGCCCGTCCATCGCGTCCGACATACGCCAGTTGCCTGCCATCCGGCCTCAGCGCAAGCACCCCTGACTCGGCCGAAGCATTGGGGAGTTTCGGGACCATGGGCGAATCATTCGCCTCCCAGTCCCAGATCCGGAGATCACCGTTGGAGTGGAGGATCGCGAGCCGCTTTCCTGCTGCGTCCCATTCGAGGGACGCGGGCGGGGCATTTGGCCCTTTGAGGAAAGCGAGCTGAATGTGGTCTGCCGCTCGATGGACGGACACCGTCCCTTCCAGCGAACCCGCGGCATAAAGGGAAAAATCTGGTGAGTTCGCGAAGCCGACGGGCGTCCCCTCCCGCCATTGTATTTCCCGCCCGATATCGGGCTGCACCCACGCTCCCACTGCCTCGGTGCGAAGCACGGTTGCCGGTCGTATGAGTGTGGCGGCCCGGACCGCTTCCAGTACCTCGGCCCGGTGGCCTGGTCGCATGCTGTATCTTGCCGCCCGTGCCTGTGCGACGTAAGTGGCCCAAAGGCGGTCTTCAGCCCGGGCATGTGCCTCCTCGGTGAGGTCCCGTTCGGATCGCAGTCGAAGGGCAGCGACTGTCGACACTCCAGCCAGGGCCGTCAAAAGAAGCGCCGAGAAGGCCAGCGAACCCGCCAGTCTTGGCTGACGCCGGCACCAGCGCCATGAACGTTCTGCCCATCCGGCCGGCCGGGTCCGGATCGGAACGTCGTTCACGAAGCGGCGAAGTTCTTCCGCGAGTTCCAAGGCTGTCCGGTACCGGCGCTCCGGAGACTTTTCCAGGCACGTAAGGCAGACCGTCTCCAGATCCCGAGGGATGGCTGGATTCAATCGCCGGATCGAAACGGGTTCCTGATCAATGACGAGTCGAAGGGTTTCGACAGGTGTCGCACTCTGGAACGGAGGGTGGCCCACCAGCAGTTCGTACAGGATCGCACCCAAGGAATAGATGTCCGTGCGTCCGTCCACGGATGATTCCTCCCCTCGGGCCTGCTCCGGGGACATGTAGCTGGGCGAACCCATGACCGAACCTGTCTGCGTCAGTTCACTTCCCGCCGCGACGATCTTTGCGAGCCCGAAGTCCAGTACCCGAGGGGCTCCGGCAACATCGAGCATGATGTTGGAAGGCTTCAGGTCACGGTGAAGTACCCCATTCTGGTGCGCGTGATGGATGGCCCTCGCGACCCGCTCCACGCAACGTGCCGCCTCCATCGGGTTGAAAGGATTTTGCCTGACCAGTTCTGAAAGACTTCGCCCCTCGACAAACTCCATGGTGAACCACGGAGTTCCCTCAAACTCCCCCACTTCATAGACGGTGACGAGGTCCGGGTGCCGCAGACGGGCGACCGCCATCGCTTCACGAAAGAACCGCTCCCGTTCGTGCTCCCGCGCCGAGAGCGATGCACGAATCATCTTGAGGGCTACCCATCGATTCAGGCTCAGCTGGCGCGCTCGATAAACCACGCCCATTCCACCCTCCCCGATGCGGTGGAGAAGCTCGTAGTCGTCAGCCCACCGTTTCCCAACAGGCTCCTCCTGGATCGAGTGCTCCACTTGCGTGGAATCAAGACCCTCTGTGTCTTCCGCGAGCACCAATTCCAACGCGCATGCAGGACAATTCCCATCCCGGGGGCGAAGGCATCCGCATCGTTCACAGGTGACCGACGGTGAAGGCATTTGCAGCATTCTCCTCGCTGCACCGCCCAGTGTGCAAGGGCAAGGGGGGAGTGGGCTGTGAACGCTGCAGTTGATCCCCCAAAAAGGTACGAAGCCCGGACTTGCGTCCGGGCTTCGCGGTCTTTTTGGGTCTGATCGCCGTGTTGCCCTTGCAGGCTGTTCTACATGACATCGACGGGGGTATGAGCCGCCCGGTACCGGAGGGGTACGTGCCTGGCGAGGAAAGAGGATAGAACCTCGCCTGATTTCTGGAACTGGGGGGGACATCCAGAATCAGCACCCGCGGCTGTTGGCAGACCGATCCATGGCAGTCGCAATGCCGACAGATCGATTTGCGGGGTTTGATTCGATGCGTGCATGTAGTCGGAAGCCCGAAGGCGCTGCTTTTGTAGGGTTAATCCCGACAGTTGTGCAAGATCGAAGTGTAGATGTCCGGGGAAAGCTGGCAGCTGACTGGTTGGAAATGAGCCTTGCGGCGTCGTGCGCCCATCCGTCAGCTTCTGGGCACCCGATTTCGAACATCTGAAAGCAGGGTACCTTCCGCTTTGTGAAAGTCTTCACTGGGAATTCCAACCCGGCCCTCGCCCAGGCCATTTGCGAGTCGATCAACATGCCGCTGGCACGATCGACTGTACGGCCGTTTCCTAACGGCGAAACATTCGTCAAGATCGACGAAAATGTCCGGGGACAGGACGTTTTTGTGGTTCAGTCCACCAGCCCGCCGGCAAATCAGCATCTGATGGAAATGTTCATCATGATCGATGCTCTTCGTCGGGCGAGCGCGTCTCGGATTACAGCAGTACTGCCTTTCTATGGATACGCGCGCCAGGACCGAAAGGATCAGCCGCGGGTGCCCATCACTGCCAAGTTGGTGGCGAATCTCATCGTGGCTTCCGGAGCCCATCGCGTATTGACGATGGATCTTCACGCGCAACAGATCCAAGGGTTCTTCGACATTCCCGTAGATCATCTGTACGCGGCTCCGGTCATTTTTGACTATTTGAAGAAGCTGGCACTTCCAAACCTTGTGGTTGTCAGCCCGGACCTTGGTGGCTTGAAGATGGCCGCAGCCTACGCGCAGACCTTGGGCACCGAGTTGGCTATTGTTGCCAAACGTCGGAAAAGCCCGACGGAGACAGAGGCTATTTCTGTCATCGGCGATATCGACGGCCGCAATGTTTTGCTCGTCGACGACCTGACAGAGACCGCCGGCACCTTGGTCAATGCGGCTGCGCTGCTCAAGAGTCGGGGTGCACATCAGATCCGTGCGTGCGTGTCGCATGCCCTCATCAACGAGTTGGGCGCCGAGAGATTGAGGAAATCCGCGATTGACGAACTGATAACGACCGATACTGTCGCCCGCTCTGCGGTCGAAGGTGTGAACGTTACCACTCTTTCGGTTGCTGGCTTGCTGGGCGAAGCGATCAAACGGATTCACAGCAATTCGTCGGTCACATCGCTCTTTGAGTTCAAGGGTTGATCCTGCGGATGGTCCGCAGGATCGGCAGATACGACTTCGAAATGAAAAGTTTGGCATTGAGCGCTTTTGCGCGCACCCACAAGCGCCGCAAGGGCGCCCGTCAGGTTCGGTCAACAGGCCGGATCCCCGCAAACATCTACGGCAAGACAGCGGCTGCCCAAAATCTGGAAGTGGATTCCAAGGAGTTTGGTCTGCTTGTGGGCAAGGCCCACTCCGAGATCATCCTGGTCGACTTGACCATCGCTGGGGACGCCCGTCCCTCGCGTCTGGCTCTCGTGCAGGATGTCCAGCATCACCCCCTCGATGGACATGTCCTTCATGTCGACTTCCACGAGGTTCAACCGGACGAGAAGGTCACCATCAAGGTTCCTGTCGAGACCACCGGCGAGTGCGCTGGGGTCAAGGCGGGTGGTACTCTTGAACACGTGCTTCTCAAACTTCGGGTGCGTGCTCTGCCCAAGGATCTTCCCGAGAACATTCTCGTCGATGTGACTTCCCTGGAGGTCAGCAAGAGCATCCATCTGGGTGACATTACCCCTCCTTCCGGTGTCGAGATCCTTGGCAACAAGGAAGTCACGGTTCTGGCCTGTGCCGCACCCGTGACGGCCGAAGCCGAAGCTGCACCGGCTGCTGGAGCCGAAGCCTCCAAACAGCCCGAGATGATCAAGGAGAAGAAGGGCGAGGAAGCTCCCAAGGCCGATGACAAGAAGGCCGGGGACAAGAAGAAGTAAGCGGTACCGCAGTCTTGTTGGACGGTGCTTCCGCTCTTGGTGGTGGCGAGGCTTGAATGAAAAGGCGACTTTTAATTGCCGGCCTCGGTAACCCTGGACGGGAATACGTGTATACAAGACATAATGCCGGATTCATGCTGGCAGACCGCTTGGCAAGCCGATGGGGTTTTTCATGGCGGGCGGAGAAGAAGTTCTTTGCAGAGGTTGCAGAAGGCGTTGCGGTGGGTCAGAGCGTCGTGCTCTGCAAACCGCAGACCTACATGAACAACAGTGGGGAGGCGATTGGAGCCATCATTGGGTTTCACCGTATCCCTGCCTCTGATGTTCTTGTGGCTGTTGATGACGCTGACTTGTCCTTGGGCTCCATGCGAATGCGGCCAGAGGGTGGGGCGGGCGGCCATCATGGTCTGGAATCGGTTGAGTCCCATATTGGGTCAAAGGCTTATGCCCGCGTCCGATTGGGAGTTGCCCGGCCCGACCAAGGGGTGCGTGATATCGCAAATCACGTGCTCGGTCGCTTCACCGCAACCGAACTGGATATTTGGGAAATGGTGCTGAACCGGGCCGTCGAGCAAGCGGAAGCTTGGCTTGGGTCTGGTGTGGCAAAGGCGATGAATCTTTACAATGGGTCGGTGGTTAAGTAGCCGACCAAAAACTGGAGAATGCTGTGAAACGGTACGAAGGACTGTTCATTTTGAACCTGGCGGGTAAGGAAGAGGGCCTGAAAGAGGCAGTTGACCGAGTGGCTGCCGAGATTTCGGCGGTTGGCGGCAAAGTTGAAACCATCCAGAAGATGGATAAGAAGGCGTTCGCGCGGGTTGCAGACCGCCGGATCAACTCGGGGCACTACGTGAATGTGATCTTTGAGGCAAAGCCTTCCGCGATCCTTGATCTCCAGAAGCGCATCCAACATTCCGAGGAAATCTTCCGCGCCTTGTTCACGGAGGCTTCGGATACGCCCGCCGTGGTGGTTCCCGTGGAAGCCTGAACAGACTCACGACTGATCCCCACCTGCGATGTCAAACTTCAACAAGGTCTACCTGATGGGGAACCTGACTCGGGACCCCGAGCTTCGGTATACCCCCAAGGGGCAGGCGGTGGTGAAGCTTGGTTTGGCAGTGAACCGACGTTATACGACCGAGTCGGGCGAGGCCCGGGAGGAAGTAACGTTTGTCGACATCGATGCGTGGGGCAAGCAGGCCGAGGTCATCTCGCAGTACTGCAAGAAAGGGCGGCCTCTGTTTGTGGAAGGCCGTTTGCGTCTGGACCAATGGGACGACAAGACCACGGGCCAGAAGCGGTCGGCTTTGAAGGTGCAGCTGGAGAACTTTCAGTTCATCGGAGGACCTCCAACGGGCGAGGCCGGTGCCTCAGCATCTGCCCCAGTCTCGAGGCCGGTGAGCCGTCCCGCCCCTCAAACCCGCAGTCCAGACCCCGCCCCGGCTCCGTCGGATGGCGAGGCTCCGCCCTCGGATGATGATGATGTGCCGTTCTGAATGAAGAGTTGTGAGTCCCGGGAATAACTGGGAACAGGACAAGTTGAGATTTAATCAGTTTAGCAATTAACACCCCTTTTTATGGCGAAGACAGAAGTGATCTTGGTTCAAAATGTGGTCGGTCTCGGTGGCGAGTCGGATCAGGTGAAGGTTTCTGCGGGCTATGCCCGGAACTACCTCGTTCCTCAGGGGCTGGCCATTTCACTGAACGGCGCCAACAAGCGCCGGTTGGAAGCGCTGCGCCAACGCCGCGCGGAGCGCGAGGCTCATGAGCTCAACACGATGTCTGAACTCGGTCGCAGCCTCTCGAAGGTGACGATCACCCTTCCGGTCAAGACTGGTGACGATGGGAAGATGTTCGGCAGCGTGACCTCGGGTACGATCGCTGACGCTCTCCGCACTCAGCTGGAGGTCTCTCTCGACAAGCGCAAGATTCACCTCGAGAAGGCGATCCATGCTCTGGGTGAGCATGAAGTCGAACTTCGCCTGCACCCTGAAGTGCGTGCGAATCTCAAGGTCGTGGTCGTCAGCGCCAATCCAAAACCCGAAGTTGTGGCTGAAGCGGCTCCGGAGCCCCCCAAGGCTGAGAAGCGCTCCGCCCGCAACGCCATCAACCGTAAGGGTGGTGCGGCTGAGGCTTCCAAGTAAGCGCGCTCTTCCACAGACCGTCACGCAGACCCGGATTACCCTCCGGGTCTTCTTTTTTCATGGGATCGCCAAAGCGATCCTCTGGCAGAGACGGGGGAAGTTTCCCAGGGCTCCGGATGGATTGTGAAGAACCTCCAACAACCTGGGCTTCCCACAACGCTCACACCGTTCATTTTGGTTCCATGGCCGACGAGTTTCCTGAAACGGATGGTTTTACCGCGGATATGACGCCTGTTCCCGTTGAGGCAATGATGCCCGCGCGGCGGGAGGGGCCGAATCTGCGCAAGGGGGGCAAGAAGAAGCCCGCCGTGGACCTCTCGCGCCTTGATCGTTTGCCTCCACACTCGTTGGAGGCGGAGCAGGGGGTTCTCGGATGCGCGTTGCTGGCCCCGAACGATTGCATTGGGCAATGCGTGGAGAGGCTGAAATCAGGACCTGAAGTGTTTTATGACCTGCGCCATCAGACTCTCTACGAACTGCTCGTGGGGATGTACGATCGTAAGGATGCGATTGACCTGATCACACTAGGACAAAGGCTGAAGGACAACGGGCAGCTCGATGGGGTTGGAGGGCTCGCTTACCTGTCTCAGTTGATGGATGCGGTGCCGAGCGCCGCCAACCTCTCCTTCTACCTTGATATCGTTCGGGAGAAATTCGTCCTTCGTCGCATTCTGGCGACCTGCACGGAGGTCCTGGGAAGAGTCCACGGGCACGAGGGGACAGTTGATTCGCTGCTTGATGAGGTGGAGCGTGACATTCTGAAGATCAGCGAAGATCGGGAGGAGATTGGAAACCGATCCATGAAGGAGTTGGTCCGGAGTGCGGTGGACATGATCCAGGAGTATCACCAGCGGAAGGGGGGGCTCACCGGACTTCCTACGGGATTCGCTGACTTTGACAAGATGACCAGCGGGCTCCAGCCGGCTGACATGGTTGTGATCGCCGCGCGTCCGTCCATGGGCAAGACGTCGCTGGCCATGAATATTGCCGAACACGTGGCCGTGGAAGTGGGGCAACCTGTGGCAGTTTTCAGCCTCGAAATGACCTCGGAATCGTTGGTCATGCGTATGCTGACCTCGCTGGCAAGGGTGAATGGACGCATGATCCGCGATGGGTTCCTTTCCGAAGGAGATTTCCGTCGATTGACCGCAGCTGCGTCAAAACTCAGCCGTGCTCCGATCCATATCGATGACACTCCTGGACTCTCGATCCTGCAGCTTCGGGCACGCGCCCGCCGGATGTGGCAGCAGCACGGGATCAAGCTGATCGTCATCGATTACCTCCAGTTGCTGCATTCCACGTCCAAAAAGGCGGCGGACTCGCGTCAGCAGGAAGTGGCCGAGCTCTCCAACGGCGTGAAGGCACTCGCCAAGGAACTGAAAGTGCCCGTCATCGTGCTGTGTCAGTTGAACCGCGACCTTGAGAAGGACAAGGACCGCAAGCCCAAGCTTTCCGATCTTCGTGAATCCGGTGCAATCGAGCAGGATGCCGACTTGGTTGGACTCCTGTACAAGCCTGCGCAGGAGGACGAAGATCCGAAGCGCGACGAGACCGAAGCGCGAGACGACGGGATGGCGGCCACTCCGGTCAATCTTTTGATCGCCAAGCAGCGGAATGGTCCGACAGGCGATGTTTGCCTGACATTCCTCAAGGGAATCACGCGTTACGAAAGTGCTTCCAAGATCGCGCAGGCAGACTGATCAGGATGTTCAAGCCGGCGATTGAACAGGGTTTGAGCCAAAAGGTCCGTGATTGGGAGTTGCGTGGTCGGCAACCGATTGGGTTTCATCGCCCGTCCGCATCCGTAGAATCTCCTCATGAAATCAGCAGTCCGCCCGTGGAACCGAATTTGCGCCGTCTTGCTGGCGTGCCTTCATCTGGCAGCGCAGGCCCAGGAGGCTCCGACGGTTCAGAAGGTGTTGATCGTCCATGTCGGTCCGGCGACCGTTTCGGATCAGTTGATCCGGGCCAACATGCGGGTGAAGGAGGGGGAGCCTTTCTCCCAGGATGCTGTTGATGCGGACGTGCAGAACCTTCACAAGACCGGCTACTTCCAGAACATCCGGGTTGGCCGTGAGGTGGATGCCCGAGGGATTACCCTGACCTACCGGGTGCAGGCAAAGCCTGTGCTGACGGAGGTCCGATTCTCCGGGAACAAGAAGTACCGTGACAGCAAGCTTCGAAAGAAGCTTACCTCCAAGGTTGGCGAGCCACTGGACCAGTTGAAGCTCTTCAATGATGCCCAGGAGATCCTCAAGATGTACCAGAAGGCCGGTCTGCAGAAGACGGAGGTAGTACCGGTTCCTTCCATCAACGAGGACTTGGGGCGAGGCATTGTGACTTTCGAGGTTCGCGAGGCCCCGAAGATCCGCATCAAGGACGTCACCTTCGACGGAGCGGGTGAAATCAGCACCCGCAAGCTGCGGCGGGTGGTCAAGACTCGGCGGTGGTGGATGTTCTCGTGGATCACCGGCTCAGGAAAGCTGAAGGACGATGTCTTCGAGGAAGACAAGGAGCGTCTTCGGGACTTCTACACGGAACAGGGCTACATCGATTTCGAACTCAAGGATGTGCGCTTTGAGAGTCCGTCCACCAATCGCATGATCGTCCGGTTCCAGGTGGAGGAGGGAACACAGTATCGGGTTGGTGCCGTTCAGTTCCAAGGGAACGAACTTTTCTCGCGGGATGAAATCGTTGCCAATCTCCGGACTCGTGAAGGTGACAAGATCAAGCAGGGACTCATCCTGAAGCCGGGCGAGAAGTTTACCCCCAAGAGCCTCCAGCGCGATGTCGACGCCATCCGCGACTTCTACGGATCGCGTGGGTACATTGATGCTTTTGTTGAATCCGAGAAGGTGCCGAACGTGGAAAAGGGCACGTTGGATCTCAACTACCGTCTGGAAGAGGGCACCAAGTCCTACGTCGAGAAGATCGAGATCAAGGGCAACGTTCGGACCAAGGACAAGGTCATCCGTCGTGAGTTGGCGATCACACCGGGGGAGACGTATGACACGGTCCGAGTCAAGCTGAGCAAGAGCCGACTCGAGCAGATGCAGTATTTCGAGAAGGTGGATACCACGCCGGAAGACACCGAGATTCCGAACCGAAAGAACCTCGTGATCGGGGTTGAGGAGAAGCGAACCGGTAACGCCATCATGGGTGCCGGATTCAGTTCCATCGATGCATTGGTGGGATTTGTCGAAGTCAGTCAGGGCAACTTTGATTTGTTCAATCCGCCAACATTCACCGGTGGTGGCCAGAAGGCGCGACTCCGACTGCAAGCGGGCACCCGACGTCAGGACTACGTTGCGACGTTCATTGAGCCGTGGTTCTTGGGCCGCCGGCTTTCATTGAACACCGAGTTGTTTCATCGCCAGTTGAATTTCTTCTCGGAGAACTATGAACAGAGCCAGACGGGCGGTCGGGTTGGATTGACGACCCAGTTGCCCTTCAACCTGGTTGGCGGCATCAACTACACCCTCGAGTCCATCAATCTCGACTTCGATGATTCCTACCGCGACACGTATCCGGATTCGGTTGTGTTGCAGGAACAGGGGCGGCGTTTGGTTTCGAGGGTTGGGGCGACGCTCGCGTACGACACACGCAATTCCTTCCAGTTGCCAACCAAGGGTCATCGTATCGAATTGCTTCCGGAACTGGCCGGCGGTCCGTTCGGCGGCGATTCGGACTATTACCGCGTGGAAGTGCGTGCTTCGCAGTACTGGAATCCGGGGCGGGCCTTTTCCGAAACGAGTTTTTGGCAGGACGTGTTCGAAGGGCATGTGCTTGAGTTGAGTGGTCGGTTGGGTGTGGTGAAGAGTTACGGGGATGGCGATCGTGGGCGACGGGATCGCGTTCCTCTCTTCGATCGATGGTACCTCGGCGGCCTGACGTCCCTTCGCGGATATCGTTTCCGTCAGGTTGGTCCGCGAGACCCGATCTCCGGGGAACCGACCGGCGGCGGGACTTACTGGTTCGGTGGGGCTGAATACAGTGTTCCCATCATCGAACGGTTGCGCTTCGCAGTGTTCTATGACGTGGGCATGGTTTATCCGGAGGCCTACAGCTTCGAGCCACAGGATTATGTGGACGGAGGTGGGAATCGACAGACGACAAGGCTTTACAGCGACAATTGGGGTGTTGGCCTGCGGTTGAACCTTCCAATTGGTCCCTTGCGACTCGATTACGGCATACCTATCACGCATGACACCCGGCAGTCCGGAGGCGGTCGCTTCCAGTTTGGTGTGGGCTACACGCGGGATTTCTGAATAATTGACGGGGAATTACGACAGCATGAACTCGAATGTGATGAAACGACTGGCCGGCATTGCTGCCGCGTTGATGTTTGCGGTTGCCGCTCAGGCGCAATCGAAGATGGCCGTTGTTGACCTGAAGAAGGTCTTCGACGGTTACTGGCGAACCAAGCAGGCCGATACGCAGCTGAAGGAACGCGCGGGGGACCTCGAGAAAGCCCGAAACGGAATGGTCGAGGACTACAAGAAGGCCAACGAGGACTTCAAGAAGATGCTCGATGGTCTGAACGATCCTGCGGCCTCGGCTGAAGAAAAGGACAAGCGCAAGAAGGACGCCGAGAAGAAGCAATTGGAGGTCCGCGAATTGGAGCAGAGCATTCGGACCTTCGATGACAACTCCCGGAAGACCATCGTCGAGATGCAGAAGCGCATGCGCGAGTCCGTGTTGAGGGACATCCGCGGGGTCGTCGAGGAGAAGGCCAAGGTGGCTGGGTATCAGGCTGTTTTGGATACTGCCGCCGAATCGATCAACCAGACGCCGGTGGTCGTCTACACCAGCCTTCTGGGTGGATCCGACGATCTTTCGGATGGTGTGCTGAAGGCGCTCAACGCGAATGCGCCCGCGGACGCGGTCAAGAAGGACGAAGAGAAGAAGCCCTGATGGGCACCTCGGCTCCTGGGAGCTGACACGACTTGAACTTTGGGAGGCGCAGGATTTCCTGCGCCTCTCTTTCTTTTCCCATGAACTCCGCAGTCATCGTCGCGGCTGGAAGAGGAACCCGAATGGGGCCCGGCATCGACAAGCTCTTCCTGGAAGTCGCCGGCTGTCCGGTGGTCGCGCATACATGGCGCAGGATCGATCGTTGCACCTCCATCGACGAAGTCGTCCTCGTGGTTCGGTCCGGGTTGGAATCGGCGTTCGTTGAACTGGCATCACGGCATGTATGCCCCACGAAACGGTGGCGCATGGCGGTCGGAGGGGCTGAGCGGCAGGATTCTGTGTGGAACGGGGTGGGTGCGACGGATCCGATGGCGGAGTTGGTCATCGTCCAGGATGGAGCGAGGCCATGCACCCATGCCGAGCACATTCGGGATTGCATCGAAGGGGCCAGGAAGCACGGCGCGAGTGTCGGTGGGTTTCGGGTTACGGATACCATCAAGGAATCCGATGGAAACGGGAGGATTTCGCGTCATCTGGATCGGTCGCGGCTCTGGGCGGTCCAGACACCCCAGTGCTTTCGAAGGCATTTGTTGATCAACGCGTTGTCTGAGGTGAAGCGTCTTGGGATCCAGGTTACAGATGACACGGCGGCGTGCGAGTTGATCGGGCAATCGGTGGTGCTTGTGGAGGGCCGGTGGCCTAATCCCAAGGTGACGACTCGTGAAGATCTTCCGTACGTGGAGCTTCTCCTGCAGCAGGAGGCCCGGGTGTGAGCGCATGCCTCAACGACCTCCAAGCGGCTTCAGGCGGGCTCATGAGTTTGGTCTTGTGAGTCTCTTGCCCGGCGAATGAACCTAGGCTCAATGCACGTCCTTCTGGCTGCGAGCGAACTCCATCCCTTCTCGAAGACGGGAGGCTTGGCGGACGCCGTTGCTGCGCTCGGACTGGCAGTGTCGCAAGCGGGTTTCCGGGTAACGGTCATTACCCCGCTCTATCGGGGGATCCAGGCAAAATACCCAGAGATTCGCCCGATGGGCTGGCCTTTTGATCTTCGGGTAGGACCCGAACTCGTCTCTGGCCAGTTCCATCGATTGGATCCTTCTCCGGGCTTGTCCATCTGGTTTGTGGAGCAGTCCGGTTTTTTTGACCGTCGAGGCCTCTACAACGAGGGGCAGCGGGACTACCCCGACAATGCCCAGCGATTTCTTTTCCTGTCGAAGGCGGCGATGCTCGCAGCTCGCTACCACCCGGAGCCGCCATCGCTGATACATTGCCATGACTGGCAATTGGGTCTTCTGCCACTGCTGGTGCATCATGCCCGAGTCACGGGAAGCTGGCCAGACGCCCCTCGCACGGTCTTCACGATCCACAATTTGGCCTACCAGGGCGTTTTTCCGGTCGAGAGTTGGCAGTACACGAATCTGCCTTGGTCGTGGTTCCACCTGGAGAGCGCGGCACACCACGGCCGTCTCAACTTCCTCAAGGGAGCGCTTTATCTGGCGGACGCACTCACGACGGTGAGTCCGCGTTATGCGCAGGAGATCTGTACCTCTGAGTATGGCTGTGGATTGGAAGGGGTGCTTCGCCGCCGGGAGCACGACCTGACGGGGATCCTGAACGGAGTGGATTACTCCGAATGGAACACGAACGCCAATCCAGCCCTCAACCATGCCTACGATGCCCAGCACCTGGCTGGAAAGGGTGCCAACAAGGCATCGCTTCAGGTGGAGATGGGCTTGCCGGTGGATCCTGAGATTCCGCTCTTCGGCAACATCAGTCGGTTGACCGACCAAAAAGGGTGCGACCTGATTGCGGATGCCTTGGAGGAGCTTCTTCCCCGGACTCCGCTGCAATTCGTATTGCTGGGCAGTGGAGACCCCGTCCTCGAAGCCCGCTTTCGGGAATTGGCCAAACGCTTTCCGGAGAACGTGGCCGTCAAGATCGGGTTTGATGCCCGTTTGGCCCATCGGATTGAAGCGGGAACAGACTTCTACCTGATGCCTTCCCGATTCGAACCGTGTGGGCTGAATCAGATGTACTCCCTTCGCTACGGTTCCATACCGATCGTGCGGCATACGGGTGGTTTGGCTGATTCGGTGATCGATCCTCGGGACGACGCCGACCGGGCCAATGGGATCCATTTTCAGGAGCCAACAGCGGAAGCCTTGGAATGGGCCATCCAGAAAGCCGTTGTCCTTTACCGCGATCCGGTGGCCATCCACCACTTCCGTGTGAATGGCATGTCGGCGGATCTTTCGTGGAGCAAGCAGGCCGCGGATTATCTCCGGTTGTATCGGGACGTGCTGCACGGTCCCTGATTGGTAGTCGTCCTGAATCCCGATAGCCTTCTTCCCGTGTCTGAAACATTGGTCGTCAACGAAGTCTACCTGAGTCTTCAGGGGGAAAGCACCTTCGCGGGATTGCCCTGCATTTTCGTGCGGCTGACCGCATGCAACCTCCGTTGCTCCTATTGCGATACCGCCTACGCATTCACGGAAGGCGTCCGCCGCAAGATCGATGATGTGCGGCGAGAGATCGACGGCCTCGCGGCTTCCTTTGCCCCTCCTGCCGCGGGGGCCTCCGAATCGGTTCCGATCTTCGGAGGCGTCGCCAGACAAAGGTTGCCCCTTATCGAGTTTACAGGGGGAGAACCCCTGCTGCAGCCGCGGGCGGCTGGTCTGATGCGTGAACTCTGCGATGCCGGCTTCACGGTCCTGGTGGAGACTTCCGGTGCGCATGACATCGGCGTGCTGGACCCACGCATCCGCCGGATCATGGATTTGAAATGTCCGTCTTCGGGCGAGGTTTCGCGGAATCGTTGGTCGAACCTCTCGCTCCTGAGGGAAACCGACGAGGTGAAGTTCGTGATTGGGACGGAGGAGGATTACGCGTGGATGAAAGTGGTGTTGGAACGGTACACGCTGCCGCGGATCTGCCCGGTGTTGGTCTCCTGGGTGGCTCCCCTGGCTCCCCACCAACGAGACCCA
This sequence comes from Verrucomicrobiales bacterium, assembly GCA_027489875.1. Taxonomy (GTDB): domain Bacteria; phylum Verrucomicrobiota; class Verrucomicrobiia; order Limisphaerales; family UBA9464; genus UBA6176. The sequence goes on along the minus strand of JAIXZE010000311.1, from coordinate 65,565 downwards.
GCACTGAAGCCGGTGCCTGAAGGTCATCGTCCGATGTCCCGCCAGGCCTTGGCCGATCGCATCATCGAGGACCGACTTCCCGTGCGGTTCCAGCTCCAGATGCACAAGTATGTGTGGTCCCCTGATGCCCGAGGAGTTTGAGGCACACTGATGAATCGCGACGAGGTACTCGATCGGTTGCGACGGTATGAGTCCCGAAACATCACCCAGATTTCGGAAGCTGCTGGCTGGCCGATGGTGTGGCAAAGGGCGAAGGGAACCACCGTCTGGGATTGCTCGGATCGGAAGTACCTCGATTTGACAGCGGCTTTCGGGGTGGCCGCAGCGGGGCACGCCAATCCACGAGTGGTGGCGGCGGGGCGTCGTCAGATGGCGACGTTGCTTCACGCCATGGGCGACGTGCATCCGCACCCTGGCAAGGCCAAGCTGCTGGCCGAGTTGAGCCATCGCACGTTTGGTCGATGGGCGGGGCGGGGCGAGGCGAAGAGCATCCTGACCGGGTCAGGATCCGAGTCGGTCGAGGCGGCATTGAAGACGGCGCGCCTTGCAACGGGGCGTCGGGGAGTGATTGCGTTCGAGGGTGCCTATCATGGCCTCGGATACGGGGCGCTGAACGCGACGCATCGGGAGCATTTTCGCGGGCGATTCGAGGATCAGTTGGGTGGGTTCTGCCACTTTCTGCCGTTCCCCGCGTGCGAAACTTGCGATTGCGCCGCGACGGGTGCCGGGTGTTCGCGTCTCGAGAACCTCTTGGCAGGCTTGGATGCCCTGCCGCGTCGCAGGGAGGTTGGGGCCGTGATTGTGGAGCCCATTCAGGCGAGAGGTGGCATCCGGGTTCCTCCCGCCGACTTCCTGCCGTTGCTCCGGAAATGGTGTGACCAGAATGGAGCGCTGCTCGTGCTGGATGAGGTCTACACCGGCTTTGGTCGAACAGGAGATTGGTTTTCCTGCGAGCACAGCTCGGTCGTTCCGGACCTTGTGTGTCTGGGAAAGGCGATGACCGGCGGGTTCCCCATGGGAGCCTGCGTTGGCCGTTCGGAGATCATGGATGCAGCCTGGCCGGTGTCGGATGGAGAGGCCATCCACACGAGCACGTTCCTTGGACATCCGGTGGGATGTGCGATGGCAATGGCGCAAATGGCGGAGTTGGAATCGGAAGGCCTCGTTGAGAGGGCGGCTGCGGAGGGGGCTTGGTTGAGGACGGCGCTTGCATCGATCTGCGGCAGCATGACCCACCTGCGCCTCCGCCCGGTGGGGCGGGGGTTGATGGCTGGCATCGAGGTTCGACGGTTGGACGGAACCACTGCGGGAGACCTGGTCATCCGAGCCATGCACCGGTTGCTTTCCGAGGGGTTCATCATCCTTCCGGAAGGCGCGGAGGCACAGGTCCTGAGCCTGACGCCGCCACTGACGATCCGTCGCCGGGATCTGGCGCGGGCCGTTGAAGCCATCCACGGATGTTTCGAGGATTTTGACGCATGAACCTGTCTGAAATGCGGCGCCTGCTCGCCTCGCGGAATCTTCAGTTGACCAAGAGTCTGGGTCAGAATTTCCTGCATGACGGAAACCAGATACGGCGCATTGCGGCTGCCGCAGACCTGGTGGAATCAGACCGTGTGCTGGAGGTTGGCCCGGGGCTGGGGCCGCTGACCGAACACCTTCTGGCAAAGTCAGCGGAGGTGCTCGCGATCGAGAAGGACGTTCGCCTGGTCGAGGTCCTCAAGGATCGATTCGGTGCGGATGAGCGGTTGGTGCTCGTGCTTGCCGACGCCCTCGATTGGCTGCGGGACAATCCCCGGGACTGGACTGGCTGGAAGCTGGTCTCGAATCTTCCTTACTCTGTCGGCTCTCCCATCCTCGTCGAACTGGCACTCGCGGAGGCTCCACCCCGGCGGATGGTGGTGACGTTGCAGGCCGAGGTGATCCAGCGGATCGCTGCGCGGCCGGCCACTCCCGAGTATGGTGTTCTCACCCTCCTGCTCGCGCTCCGGTATTCAGTGAAGGAAACCTTCAAGGTGCCTCGCGACTGCTTCTTTCCAGCTCCGGATGTGGAATCCGCCTGTGCCGTCCTCGAACTGAGGCCCGGGGTGGAGTTGGATCCGGGTGTGACGTCGACCTACGCCGCCGCAGTCAAGGCAGGGTTCGGCCAACGACGGAAGATGATGTTCAAATTGCTGGCCGGACTTTGGCCGCGCGATGCGGTGGCATCAGCCTTTGCGACGGCAGGAATCGAGCTGACGGAGCGTGCCGAACGAGTATCAAGGGAGCAATTCATGGAATTGGCGCGGATCCTGTCCCGGACGCCGATGAACCCCGCGGGTTAAGTTCACACGCCACGGGCCACCGTCCAGACCACGACTTCCTCGGCCCCGGCCGAGCGCAGCACCCGGGCCACGGCATCCGTGGTGGAACCTGTGGTCAGGACGTCATCGACGACGATCCAGCGGGTGTTCGGGATCGAGAGTCCGGCCACGGGCGCAAAGGCGCGACGGACATTCCTTGCGCGTTCGTCTCGGGAAAGCCGGGTCTGGGTTGAAGTGGCTTCGCTCCGAATGACCAAGTCCTTCCGGACGGGTATGTGGAGGGCGGACCCGAGGAGGCGTCCAAGACGTTCGGCCTGATTGAACTCCCGCTCGCGTTCCCGTACTGGATGGAGGGGGACGGGGACGATGCCATCCCAACGTTCCGAACCCAAGTCATGGACGGCGAGGGGTACCCAGACGTCCGAGAAGAAGGGTTCGAGCCAATAGGCCCGGTGATACTTGTAAAGGTGGATGGCATCCCGGGCCGAGCCCTTGGCATGCACGGCGGAGCGGGCTCTGGTGTAGGCGGGGACCAGATCGTGGCAATTCGGACAGGTGAATCCGTTCGTCAAGGCTCCCTGGAAGGGAAGCCCGCAGCGCTCACAGGCCGGCGGGCGGATGGGAATCACTGATGCCCGGCAGTCGGCGCAGACCAACCCATCCGTCGGACGTGCGTGGTTGGCGAGGCAGAGTTGGCATCGTTCCGGGTACAGCAGACCAATCAAGGCGTGGAAGGCTGTCCTAAAGGGGGCTCTGAGTCGGGAGGGGCTGGGCATCGGCTGGGTTGAAGGAGGGCGGCCACCACGACCGCTTGCACGATCATTAGTCCAAAAGCCACCCATCCGTCAAAAAGGCGCCCTGAACCCCAGATCCAGGCATTGGTTGCCGGCGCTGCGGCGGTGGCGAAGCCGTAGACCTTGAGCCAAAAGATCCATCCCGCGTGCAACCCGATGGCAAACGCCAGACTCCCTGTGCGCTCCCGCGCCAAGGCCAGCAAGCCCCCAGCAACCACCAGACTGAGCCATCCAGGCAGCATCGAGTGCAGGTCCGTGAACCCGCGCAGCATTTGTCCCAGTGTTGCGATCCCGGTCCACGCGTGTACCGACTCTGCCTGTGGAGGGCGCTCAAAGAAATGCACCCAGGCGTAGACCGCGCTGCTGGCGGCGGCGCTGGTGAGGAATCCATAGGAGCGCCGGAGAAGGCTGTGCAGGAAGCCGCGGAACAGCAGTTCTTCCATGAAGGCCACAACCACCGCCGAACCGGCAGCGGAGGCAAGGCGTCGAAGCCAAGTCAGAAACTCAGATGGAGGGACCCACTGGCGGCCACCACAGGAGATGGCGATCACCGCGACCCCACCCATGGCCAGCAAACCCAGGGTAGATCCAGCCATCAGCGGCCTGACCCACGGCCCGGTCCAGCCAATCCCGGCCCGCGAATGGATGCCGGAACGCCTGAAGAGGGGCCAGAGTCCACCCAGCGCCAGAACAAGGAGGCAACGATTGACATAGCGATGGAACGGTTGGTCCGCGATGCCATGGAGTGCCGGCAAGAGGTTCGCAAGGCTTTGGACGGCATGCCAGACCCAGGGAGCGAGCATGGCTCCTCCGAGGAACACGACGGCAATGTAGATCGAGAGCAGGCCCCCTGCGGACATGTCGGACAGACTACCGGAGACAAAAGACTTATCGAGTTTGAAACCATTGCTCCGCCAGCGCCGTCATGGGTGGAAGGAATGTCTCGGGTCTTTTGGGGTGGCCTCCTTGTCATTGGGGAGGATGGCCTTAGGCTTGCTGCACTTTCGGAAACTGGAAATGAACAGACGGACACGCGTGGGACCGGGTCGGCTGCTCTTCTTGTCATTCCTTTTCGCTGCTTGCTTTCGATTGGCTTGGGCTGCTCCAGGACGGGTGGACCACAGCATGCCTTTCGAAGCGCCGACGGCGGGATGGATTGCTGAGGATCTGCCTTTGGAGATCAAAACGCCCGTGGTGACAATCACCTCGCTGCCAGGGCGGCCGCAGGTGCTCATCACCGCGGGGTTGGGCGGGGTGATCCGCAGTCTGGACCGGTCACAAGGTAACCGGACCAACGTCTTTCTCGACCTCCAGGACCGGGTGGTGACCGGCGGCGAGAGCGGGCTGTGTTCCATCGTCTTTCACCCAGGATATGGCACCAACGGGTACTTCTTCGTGTACTACTGCCTTCAACCGGAGGGTTCGACGAACATCTACGTCCGCCTTTCCCGGTTTTCGGTCGATCCGCAGAATCCGGAGCGTGCCCTTCCGGACAGTGAATGGCCATTGATCACGCAATTGCACCGCGGAGGATTGCACTACGCCGGGGACATGCACTTTGGTCCTGACGGGTACCTCTACGTCTCGCTCGGGGATGAAGGCTACACCTACGGCTGGGACAATGCGGGTCGATGGGATTCCAACTTTTTCTCGGCCATCCTCCGCATCGATCCGGATCAACGTCCGGGGGGGCTTCCACCGAACCCGCATCCTTCCGTTCATCCGGGGACTTATCTGGTTCCGCCGGACAACCCCTACTTCAACCGGACGAATTACATCATCGGTGAGGACAATCTGAACTTCGACATGCGGCTTGAGAACCTGCGGACCGAGTTTTGGGCGGTCGGTTTCCGCAACCCGTGGCGGATGTCGTTCGATAGTGAGACGGGGGATCTTTACGCGAACGACGTGGGTGTTTCCCACCGGGAGGAGATCAACATCGTTGGCCGCGGAAAGCATCACGGGTGGTACTGGAAGGAGGGGTCCAATCCATGGCCTTTCTTCGTCCCGAGGAGTGGCCTGGCCGATCCGATCTACGAGTACGAGCACACCGAAGCCCGTGTCGCGATCACGGGCAGCCACCTGTATCGGGATCCTCGACAACCCGAGCTCGACGGAAAGTACCTTTTTGCGGACTGGACCGGCCAAATCTACGCCATGCCACTTCTGGCGGACGGCCGCCACGGGCCTCCTGAGATGCTGGCCTTCGTGGAAAACATCGCCACGATCGCGAAGGACCCGCTGGACGGTAGCATTCTTCTCGGAGGTGCGGTCCTCAAGCGTTTGGTACGGGTGACCAACACGGTGGTCCTTCCGCGAATGCTTTCGGAGACCGGTCTGTTTGAATCAACGACAACGCTGAAGCCCGCGGTCGGATTGGTGGGCTACGACGTGAATCAACCGTTCTGGTCGGATCACGCGATCAAGAGTCGATGGTTTGGCCTGCCCGAAGGCACGGAGCGCATCGAGTTCAACGCGAACGGCAACTGGAACTCGCCGGTCGGATCGGTTTGGGTGAAGCACTTTGACTTTCCCATCAGCGAAGTGGATCCCGAGCTTCGGAGGCGTCTGGAGACCCGGGTCATCGTTCGCACGGAGGATGGGGTGTATGGGGTGACCTACCGGTGGAATGTGGCTGGAACCGATGCGGAGCTGGTGGACGCATCCGGGGGCGAGGAAGATCTGGAGATCGAGACCCCCAACGGGCGCCGCGTCCAGCGCTGGCGCTATCCCAGCAGGACGGAGTGTCTCACCTGCCACACGGCCATCGGAGGCCATTCCCTCTCGTTTAACGTGGCCCAGTTGAACCGTCCCGGGGCCGGAGGAACCAACCAGCTTCTGGCCCTGCTTCATGCGGGTTACTTCGAGGGAAGTCCGGTGATCCAACCAAACCTTCTTCCCGCCCATCCATCCCTCGAGGATGAGAGCGTGTCTCTCGAGCATCGCGTTCGCTCCTACCTGGCAGTCAACTGCAGCTCTTGCCATCAACCCGGAAGCGGCAATCGATCCCTGTGGGACTCTCGGGTGGAAACACCCTTGGCAAAGGCATCAATCGTTGGCCAGTTGGCCATCCACCAGGCCAGCACCGGGTATCAGATCTTCGCCACCAACATCGTCGAAGTGGGATCGACGGAAGGCTCCATCATGTATCGCCGGTTGAGTGAATTCGGGCCGCTGCACATGCCGCCTTTGGGCACCGCCGTTCTGAACACGCAAGCGATCAGTCTGCTGGGGCAATGGATCACCAATTCGCTTCCGCAGAGGCCGTCGTTCACCAATTGGGTGGCCTTGCAATTGGCATCTGGAACTTCCCTCGATCGTGAGCCTGATGCGGATCCGGATCAGGACGGGGATTCCAATGAACATGAATTTCTCGTCGGTACCCTCCCACAGTACGCGGTGGATCGATGGCGTCCGGAAGTTGTGGCAGGCCGGGGTCGGGCTCCCTCCGTGCGCTTCCTGCGAAAGGCCCACCGGGATTTCCGCGTTGAAACGGCGGGAACAATGCACGGGCCCTGGGTCGCCGTGGACCATCCTTCGAATCGGCCGCGATGGACGGCTACGGATGAGGACGTCGAGGTGCCGTTACCCGAGGCCGGCAACATCTTCGTCCGTGTCCGGGTGTTTGGTCCCTGAAATGGCTGGGGCTTGAACCACTCCTGGATTAGCGGTCCGCCCGCTGCGTCAGGGGATGTACCCTCGTTGCCAGAGGTCGAAGTGGTGCAAGGCCGCAAGAACGATGGCGTGACGGATCCGCCCCGAGGCGATATGGCGCGGGATGTCCTCGAGGGGCACCAACACAACCCGGATGTCCTCGCCATGGTCAAACTCGGTTGGATGGGTCAGTTGGGCGTCCTCGACGAGAAGGGTGTGGCACCGGTTGCTCATGATGGCCGCGTTCGGGAACATTTCGCCGATCACCCGTGCCCGCTGTCCCGTGTAGCCGGTTTCCTCGCGCAGTTCGCGCTGGCCGCCGATGACAGGGTCAGATTCATCAGGATCGAGCATGCCTCCGGGGACCTCCAGTTCGATGGTGTCGGATCCATGCCGGTACTGTTCGATCATCACGAGTTTGCGGTCCTTGGTGACCGCGCAGGCATTCACCCAGTTGACGCAGTCGATGACGTAGAAGTCGTGTTCCTTGCCGGTTCTGGGGGCGACCTTGACGTCGGAGCGGATCGTGAAGATCCGGAAGTCCCCGACGGGTCGGGTGCTCAGGCGCGGCCACGGACGGATGGATGATTCAGGATCCATGAAGGCGGCTCTTGTACCGGGGTGACGATGGGAGAGAAAGCGATGAGTGGTTTTCGAAGTGCCTGAGAACAGGCTTGCCCGGTGCTTTCGGGTGGGTTGGGCTAACAACGTTCGCACGCTGATCTGCAGCGGAATCCTGAACGCATGGCCACCCTCTTCATTGTCGTCATCACGGGGATCGTGACGCTGATTGCCTTCCAAAAGCCGATCTGGACCGACCGGTTGCTCTTCCGACCGCGCGATATCCTGGTCCGGAAGGAGTACCACCGCCTCCTGACCTCGGCGTTGATCCATGCGGACTGGATGCATGTGATCTTCAACCTGATGGCACTCCATTCCTTTGGAAAGGCCTTGGAGTTGGGCCATGGCCCGTGGGTGCTGGTCTTCATTTATGTGGTGTCGATCCTGGGCGGATCCCTCCTTTCACTGTGGCTTCATCGGAATGAGGAATATTCCGCGCTCGGGGCGTCCGGCGGGGTTTGCGGTGTCATGTTTGCCGCGATCTTTCTGGTTCCTGGGACAGATGTGATGCTGTTCCTGATACCCATTCCTGTGCCGGGACCGATCTTCGCCCTGTTGTATCTGGTGGGGACGTTCATTGCCTTGAAGCAGGGCGGGGGAAGGATCGGGCACGACGCGCACTTTGGAGGTGCAGCGGTGGGGCTCCTCCTGGCCCTTCTCATCGACTCCCAAGCCTGCCTGCGCAGTCCTTGGTTGTTCGCCGGGGCTCTGGCTTTTTCGATCACGTGCCTGTTGGTTCTCGGTCGGGACATTGTCAACTGGCGGAGCACCGTGGCCCGCTTCCGGAAGGCTCCAGCGACACCCCCTGCGGGTCGGTTTGGGCATCTCGATGAAAATCGGGCGCGTCGTGAGGCTCGGGAGGAAATCGACCGGATCCTGGAGAAGATTGCGCGGAGAGGGATTGGTTCCCTCACTGCTGATGAACGACGCAAGTTGCAGGACAGTTCCCGGTCCGGGGGGTGAAGTCTGCGATGGTCGCGGAATCCGTGATTGTGCCCGAGACGCCATCGGGGGTAGTCCACCGTCATGGAGCATGAGAATCCCACCGACTTTCGGGTGACGGGGGCAACCCTGTGGTTGTTGCCTGTGACCACTCGGGTTCCCTTGAAGTTCGGCACGGAGGCGTTGACCTCAGTGACGTGTGCGCGGGTGCGCGTGCGGGTCGTGGGGCGCGATGGCCGGATTGCGGATGGTTGGGGAGAGACGCCCCTGAGCGTGCAATGGGTTTGGCCATCGGCCGCGCCGTACGCTCCACGGCATGCGGCGCTCTGCCTCTTCACGGAACTGCTGGCCCATTCCTGGGCCAACTTCGGAGACTGGGGACATCCGATGGAACTCGGCCACGATTTCATCACGCTGTTGCTTCCGCGGCTCTGGTCGGATTTCAACGCGAGCCGCTTGTCGCATGCCGGGGAGGCGGTCCAACCCATGCCTTGGCTGGCTGCGCTCGTCGCGTGTTCTGCATTCGACCTCGCCTTGCATGATGCGTACGGACGGCTGCACTGCGTGCCGACCTACGAGACGTATCGCAGCGGTTGGATGCGGCGTGCACTTTCCGACTTCCTTGCCCCGGCTGCCGGATCTGCCGTCCGATTCACCGGACGTGAGGTTCGTGAGTTCCTCCGGCCACAACGGGTGGAAGCCTTGAAAGCATGGCATCTGGTGGGGGGACTTGATCCCGTGACAGAGGAGGAGTTGACCGGAACGGAGCCCAATGACGCGCATCCTGTGCTGCTTCGGGACTGGATACGCCGGGACGGTCTCACATGCCTCAAGGTCAAGTTGCGCGGAACCGATCAGAATTGGGACGAGGCACGGCTGATCCAGGTCTGGAAAGTTGCCGAAGCCGAGGGCGTGGAGTGGCTGACGGCGGACTTCAACTGCACGGTTTCGGATCCAGACTATGTCACTGCGATCCTCGACCGATTGCGTGACGAACACCCGAGGCTTTACGGGAGCCTTCTCTACGTCGAACAACCGTTCCCCTATGAGCTGGCGGAGCATCCGATCGCGGTGCATTCGGTCGCAGCGCGCAAGCCCCTCTTCCTGGATGAAAGCGCGCATGACTGGACGCAGGTTCGGCGGGGGCAGGAGTTGGGTTGGACGGGGGTAGCACTCAAAACGTGCAAGACGCAGACCGGTGCACTTCTCTCGGCGTGCTGGGCCCAGGCGCACGGGATGACCTTGATGGTGCAGGACCTGACGAATCCGATGCTGGCCCAGGTGACGCATGCCCTGCTGGCTGCCCATGTTCCAACCATCATGGGGGTTGAGACGAACTCGATGCAGTTCTATCCCGAGGCGAGCACGCCCGAGGCGGCCATCCACCCGGATCTGTACCGGCGCCGGGGAGGGTGCATCCGATTGGAAACCATCCGGGGAACCGGGTTCGGCCACCGCATGGGGGAGACGGAACGCGCGCTGCCGAGGCCAACGGCAGACTTTGGCGGGATCGGGTGATTCCGGAGCCGCGGCACCCGCAGGGAATAATCCTTCCCGCTCCGGCGCGGGTTGCCGCAGGGTTTCCGCATGCGATCGATGACCGGCCAAGGCCGGGGTGAATGCACGCGGGATGGCGTGCGGGTGGTGGTGGAGTTGCGCGCCGTGAACCGTCGCCAGACGGAGATCATGGTTCAATTGCCTGAGTTGCTGGTCCCTCTGGAAGCCCGGGTTCGGGACTTGGTTGGAACCATGGTGTCCCGCGGACGTTGCGAGGTTCGTGTTCAGCTGGAGCTGCCGGGAGGCATGGCACCTGCCCGGGTGAATGTTGCGGTCGCCAAGGCTTACGCTGCGGAACTCGCCCGGCTCGCCATGGAGTTGGGCCGTGCTGAAGTGCCTTCACTGGAGGTCCTGATCCGGTGCCCGGGTGTTCTTGAAGCCGGATCGGGCGGAAGCGACGCCGAGATCCATTGGGGCACGCTCGAAGAAGCCCTTCGGGCAGCGTTGGGATCGATGGATCAGATGCGCCGGCGCGAGGGAGAGGCGCTTGCTTCCGATCTTTCGGATCGTATCCGCCTGCTTCGAGAAGCGACAGAACGCGTTCGCGAACGCGCGCCGCAGGTCATGGTCCGGTATCGGGAGGCCCTGACCCAGCGGTTGCGGGCGGCAGGGCTGGAGGGGATTTCCGTCGAGGACGAGCGGATCCTGAAGGAACTGGTCGTCTATGCGGACCGGTCTGACATCTCGGAAGAACTCGCCCGGTTGGCCAGCCACTTCCAGCAGTTCGAGGATTGTCGCCGTTCGAAGGATGCCGTGGGCCGGACGCTGGACTTCCTCGCGCAGGAAATGAACCGCGAGATCAACACGATTGGATCCAAGGCGAATGACGCGCTGATTTCGGCCGAGGTGGTGCGATTGAAGACGGAGCTGGAGCGGTTCCGCGAGCAGGCGCAGAATGTCGAGTGAAACCATGGAGCCAGAAAGCATGACGAAGTCCGGAGTCCTCTTGTTGATCTCGGCACCGTCCGGTGGAGGGAAGACGACCGTCTGTGCCTCCATGCTGACCCAGAACCCGGCGTTGAAGCGTGTGATCACCTGTACCACCCGCTCGCCCCGGCCTGGGGAGGTCAATGGGCAGGACTATCATTTCCTGTCGATGCCCGAGTTTGAGCGCCGCATGGCGGCCGGCGAGTTCCTGGAGCAGGCCCTTGTCTACGGGAACCGCTACGGAACCCTTCGGTCGAGTGTGGTGGATGTTCTGCGGTCGGGTTCCGACGTGCTCCTCAACATCGACGTGCAGGGGGCGGCTTCGATCCGAAAGGTGGCCGAGGCAGACCCTGAGATCCGGTCTGCATTGGCGACGGTCTTCCTGACGCCCCGGACCCTGGTTGAACTGGAATCCCGGTTGCGTGGACGTGGCTCGGAATCCGAGGAGGTCGTTGCCCGACGTTTGTCCGCAGCCCCAGCCGAGGTCGCCGAGGCGGTGCATTTTGATTATCTGGTGGTCAGTGAGACGCGGGAATGGGATCTGCGCCGTGTCCAATCCATTTACGAAGCCGAGAAGGCGCGCAGGCACCGGGTGGCACTGGATGGATGGAGGGTTCTGTGAACGGTTCCGGTGAAAGCCTGGGAACAGTGGTGCTTGGCGTGACGGGCAGCATCGCGGCGCATCGAGCCGTGGATCTGACCAGCCTCCTCGTGAAGGCCGGGTGCGTCGTCCGCGTGGTGATGACCGCCGATGCGCAACGGTTCGTCACAGATCTCCCCTTCAAGACCCTGTCGAGGGGGCCGGTGATCACAGACCTCTACGACGAGGAGGAAGGGTGGAAACCGTCCCATATTCGCGTCGCTGACGAAGCTGATCTGATGGTCATCGCCCCGGCCACGGCAAACACCATGGCACGGTTGGCGCACGGCATGGCGGAGGATGCACTGGGATGCGTTGCCCTCGCCCTGAATCCGGGCGTGCCTCTGCTGGTGGCTCCGGCGATGAACGGCAAGATGTGGATGCACCCAGCCACGCAATCGAACGTCGCGATCCTTGTCTCCCGCGGGGCCGAGATCCTGGGACCCGACCGTGGAATGCTTTCCTGCGGGTACGAGGGAGTGGGGCGCCTGCTTCCGGTGGATCAGATTGCCGAGAGGGTTCTGGAAGTGCTGCGGGCGCGTCGGCACGGGAACAGCTAAGGTGTGGCCATGGATTGCTGCTGCCACGTTGAGGTTTCATTTCGGCTTCGGTGGCTGGAAGTGGGGTTGTGGGGCGGATTGGGGAACGGGACTGTGTTGTGAAAGAATCCAGGGTCCAGCGTGGTCTGGGGTGGCTCCAGATGTGGCGGGATCTGCTGGACGCGCCACCGCCGGAGGACTCGGTGTTCCTCCAGCGTGTTTCCTTCGTGGAGCGCGGCGTCACGCTTCCGGCGAAGATGGTGATGATGGTGGTGCTGCTGTACCTGCTCTTCGTCAGCCGTTGGTTCCGGAACCTGACCCCGTTGCAGGAGGACGCCTGGAACCTCCTGAGGACCTTCTACCTCATCTACTTCTGCGCGAACGTAGGCGCGGCCATCGTGGTCTGGGGAATGGAGGAATTGTCCGTCCGGCTGGTGGAACGCGTGGTCTATACCGTAGCCCTGCTGGACACGATCTTCATGGCGGCACTCACGCTGGTCACCGGAGGCTTTGGCAGCATCCTCTACTGGTTGTTCCCGGGACTCATCCTGCGCAATGCGGCGGTCATTCCGCGCGCTGACGTGCAGATCATGGTCAATTTCTCGGTTGCCGGCTTCTACGCCCTCGCGGGAGTCCTCCATCCGATGCTGGAGCGTGCGGAGGTTGAGATCATCGAATCCACAGGACGTGGTGTGTTGCTTTCGTCCAGTGAGGACACCTCACGGGAGCCTGTGGAGTCACTGGTCCTGCGCTTGCTGCTCCTGTTGCTGTTGGCTGTCTGCTGTTACGCGCTTCAGGTCCTGTTGGATCGACGGAGGCGGGAGGAGGCGGAGGCCCAGGAGTTCATGCTGAAGCAGCAGCAGTTGCAGGCGGCAGGTCGACTGGCTGCTGAAATCGCACACCAGCTGAAGAACCCCCTTGGCATCATCAACAACGCCGCCTACACCCTTCAAAAGACGGTTCGGGAAGGCAAAACCATCACCCAGCAGATCTCCATCATCCGTGAGGAGGTCAGCCGCTCGGATCGCATCCTGACGGAGTTGATGGGTTACGCGCAGCTCGCGGAGGGCAAGGTGGAACGTCTGTCCGTAACGGATGAGATTGATCGTGCCGTCGAGGAAGCCTTTCCTCCCGGCGCCAATTATTCGGTCGAGGTCCGCAGGAACTATGGGCCTGCCATTCCCACCCTGCTGGGGCAGCGCGGGCATTTCTCCGAGATCTTCCTCAACCTCCTGACGAATGCCCGGGAGGCGATGGACGGGCGGGGGAGAATCGAGATCTCAGCCCGTGCGACTCCGGACTACGAGGTGGAGGTCCGGATCCGGGACTCTGGCCCCGGAATCATGCCGGACGTGCTGCCAAAGCTCTTTGACGCCTACTTTACCACCAAGGAACGGGGAACGGGACTCGGGCTCGCCATCGTGAAACACAACACCGAACTGTATGGCGGGACGGCGAGGGCGGAGTCGGTCCTTGGACAGGGGGCGACGTTCATCGTAACGTTGCCAGCCCGATCTATCATGAGGATGCGCCGATGAACCTACCGCCGATGCTCGTCGTGGATGACGAGAAGAACATGCGCCTATCGTTGGAGACTGTCCTCCGCGCCGAGGGTTATGAGGTGCGACTGGCGGATTCCGCCGAGGCCGCGGTCAAGCTGCTCGGTGCCGAGGAGTTCTTCATGGTCGTCACCGATGCCCGTCTCGGGGGGATGAGTGGGTACGAGTTCCTCAAGGAGGCCGCCCGTTTGAAGCCGGGTCTGCCCATCCTGATGATCACCGCTTACGCGACGCCCAAGCTGGCCGTGGAAGCCATCAAGGCGGGGGCCATTGATTATCTTGCCAAGCCGTTCGAGCCGGATGAGCTGCTGCATGCCGTCGCGCGCTGTGCCGAACGTCATCGCTTGATTGCTGAGAATGCAGCGCTCAAGGCACGTGCCGGGGAACCGTACCGGGTGGAACACATCATCGGGGAATCACCGAAGATCCGGGAGTTGCGCCAGCTGATCCAGACGGTGGCTCCGACCGATGCGACCGTGCTCATCCTCGGGGAGAGCGGCACGGGAAAGGAGTTGATCGCGGGTGCGATCCACAGCCTGAGCCGTCGTGCGGGACAGAATTACGTGCGCATCAACTGTGCTGCGATTCCGGAAACCCTGCTTGAAAGCGAGCTGTTCGGGCATGAAAAGGGGGCCTTTACCGGAGCGCATCGAACAAAGCGGGGATACGTGGAGGAGGCGGATGGGGGAACCATCTTCCTGGACGAGATCGGGGACATGAGCCGCCCATTGCAGGCGAAGCTCCTGCGCTTTCTGGAAGATGGATCCTTTACCCGCGTGGGTGGCACGCAGGAGCTTCAGGTCAACGTCCGGTTGATCGCGGCCACGAACCGGAACATCGTGGATGCGATCCGGAAGGATGAGTTTCGCGAAGACCTGTTTCACCGCCTGAATGTGATGCAGTTTAGACCTCCGCCGCTTCGTGAGCGGGGCGAGGACGTCCTGTTGCTGGCGGACCACTTCCTGCGCGGCTTCAATCTACGTCTCGGGAAATCCATCGCGGGGATCAGCCAGGCCGCGCGTGGAGCCTTGCTGGCCCATTCCTGGCCCGGAAACATCCGCGAGTTGAGAAACGTGATCGAACGGGCCGTGATCCTTGAAAGCCACGTGGAAGTGCAGCCTGGAAGCCTTCCCGACTTCGAGGTGGAGTCGCGGTTGCGCCGTCCGGAAGCCGGGCGTCATGGACAGGCTCCGAGCCTCGCAGGAACCATCGGGGACCACCTCATCACGTACGAACGGGACCTCATCCAATCCGCGGTGCAACAGAGCGGGGGCGACCTTGATGCCGCGGCTGCACAGTTGGGACTGTCGTTGCCCGCGCTGCGATTCCGCATGGCCCGCTTGCAGTTGAGCGGGGGAGTCGTTGACGACGTAGGGGTTGCCCCGGCTAGACTGCCCGAGCGATGAGGCTTGCAGCACGGGTGGGAGCATTGTTGGCGGACATTCCGGAGATTCCCGGTGTCGCCAAGGCGTTGCGTACTGGGCCGGACTCCAGCGGCATGGTGGCCGCGGTCTTGATGGCGGTTTTCGTCGTGGTCCTGGTGGTCGTCTTGTGGGCCGTCTTCATCCGTAAGCCTGCCCGTTCATCCGAGCGTGGACGGTTGGTGGACAAGTCTCCTTCGGGCTCCGCAGAAAGTTCCGGCCGGGGAGGGCGTCGGCGGCGAAGAAAGCGGGAACACGCCGGGCGAAATCCAACGCTGGCGGAGACCGGGGGACTGCCGGAATTGAAGAAGTTGCCCCAACCGCCTTCCACGAAGCCGTGAACCCACCGGTCAGCGACCAGATCACCAAGAAGAGCGGATCCAATCTGGCGCTCGCCCTCGTCCTGCTGCCCAAGGACAGGCGAGCGGCCATGACCGCATTGTATGCCTATTGCCGGCAGGTGGATGACATTGCCGATGAGGACTCGGTAAGCATCGATCGGCGGGCAGGGGAACTTCGCCGATGGCGTGAAGAAACTCGCAGGGCCTGCGAGGGCTTCGACCCGGAATTGCCGGTGATCAAGGAGTTGAAGCCGTACATTGAGCGCTACCGGCTTCCATTCCGGCTTTTTGACGAACTGA
The DNA here is from genome assembly GCA_027489875.1 of Verrucomicrobiales bacterium. GTDB lineage: Bacteria > Verrucomicrobiota > Verrucomicrobiia > Limisphaerales > UBA9464 > UBA6176. Next base: position 49,967 of record JAIXZE010000311.1, on the reverse strand, counting down.
TTGCTGGTGTCGAAATGGATTTGGTCACCGTACGATACCCGGATCAGGTTGCGCTGGACGAATACTGCTACCGTGTGGCTTCGGTGGTCGGTCTGCTGAGCATTGAGATCTTCGGGTATCGGGATCCTGGCTGCCGCGAATATGCCGATGCATTGGGAAAAGCCCTTCAGATGACCAACATCCTGCGGGATGTCGGCAATGATGCGCAGCGTGGACGGATTTACGTGCCGTTGGCAGACCTCAAGGCTCATGGGGTGACGGAGGCCGAGATCCTGGAAGGGAAGGATTCGGATCGCTTTCAGGGCTTGGCGCGCGCCATCGACAGGCGGGCCCGCGATTATTTCGAGAAAGCTCGACGGATGCTGCCGCCGGCTGACCGGGACGCGATGATTTCCGCCGAGCTCATGGGTGCCGTCTATTGGCAGCTGCTGTTGAAGCTCGAGCGCGCCTCTTTTCCCGTGCTCGCGGCAAAGCCGCTACGCTTGAGTCGTGGACGAAAGATAGGGATGGTGCTCTCCGCACTGATACGGTGGAAACTTGGGCTGGGGGTCACCACGTATGGTTGAGGAGAAAAAACGGATACGATTGATCGTCAACGGAGATGACTTTGGTTCGTCGCATGCGGCGAACCACGGGATTTTGCGGGCACATAAGGAGGGAATCCTGACCAGTGCCAGTCTCATGGTGAACGGCAATGCCCTGGATCATGCCGTGCGCGGTGCCCATGAGAATCCCCGACTCGGAGTGGGGATCCACATCACCCTCGTTCGCGGTAAATCCACCCTCAAACCCTCGGAAACATCGGGGCTGGTGAACCACCGGTACGAGTTTTCGACGAGTCCGGTCTTTGCCGGCCTGAAGTACTTTTTCAATCGCAAGATCCGGCATTTCATCCTGCAGGAAATCGATGCCCAGATCCGTGAGTTCCGGACGATTGGCCTGCGGCTCGACCATCTGAACGGGCATTGCAACATGCACTTGCACCCGACCATCTTCGCGATGATCAAGCGTCATGCGCGCGACTGGGGGGTGCGATCCATCCGGGTTACAGATGACCCACTGTTGATGAACCTCCGCATTGCTGGCGGAAGGTATTTCTACCGACTCACCCACGCGTTGATCTTCGGCCGACTCTCTTCACGCGTCCGCGGGACCCTGGATCGCAGGGGAATTGTTCAGACCGACCGCGTCTTCGGCCTGCTCCAGCACGGCCGGGTGACGGAGAAGTATCTGCTCCGGTTGCTGCAGGAACTCAGACCTGGAACCTACGAGCTCTATTGTCATCCGAATACCGAGGATGGCGTTGCGGAGGTCGAGGCGCTGTGCAGTCCCAAGGTGAAGCAGTTGATCGCGGATCGAGGCATCGAGTTGGTCCGCTATCAGGATCTGGCAGGTCGCCCATGATCCGAATGGTTCTGGTGCTGGCGGTGGGATTGGTGCTCGAAGCCGCCGGCGTTGTGCTCATCAGCAAAGGTCAGAAGGAGATTCAGGGTGTTTTCCGGCCCGAACTCCGCGCGGTCTGGAACCTCGCCCTGGAAGCCGCCACGAACCGTCATCTATTGATGGGAGTTGCCCTGGAGGCAGGATTCTTCGGCTGCCTCCTGTTTCTTCTGTCGAGGGCCGACGTGAGCTTCGTCTGGCCTCTGACTTCGCTTTCACTGGTGGTGACGACGATCACCGCCAAATGGATTCTGGACGAGAAGGTCTCTGCCCTTCGATGGGGCGGGGTGCTGCTGATCGTCCTCGGTGCGGGCGTGGTGCTCTTCACCGAGGGCCAGAAGCGGGCACGCGAAGCCCGGAGTGCACCGCCCCCTCCCCAGCAGTCGAAGGCTCCCCGCTGAGGCTTCAGGCAACGGACTGAAGTTGCCGGATCCTATTTGGCGTGGCTCGACTTCAAATGCTCGGCAAGGACATCGAGGCCGAAGTCATTGTTGAAGTCTCTCCACACGGCGTGCACGTGGTTGGCGTCGTTCTGGGTGTTGTCGTACTCGAGGAGGAACGTCGGTCCGATGACTCGGTAGTAGTGGCGGTCGCCCTTGTTCAGCCCGCCCGCCCAGGCGAATCGGACCTTGTTGAGTCCTGCCTTGCGGATCTTGGCCATATCCGCTTCGGCGATTTCGCCCCGCAAACGGCCGATGTATTCCTGAATCAGTTGGATCGCGAGTTCACGCTGGGCCGCGGGCATTTCTCCGAGGGTGACTCCCCTTGGATCTTCGAGCTTTGCCTTTCGGTCCGCGACCGTGAGGATGTCATCCGGCGCTTTCGAGTCGATGATGGCCTTGGTGCGAAGCTTTTCGGGGAGCGAAGTCACGAGTTGGCGCCCGAGATCCTCCTCCGCGGCCAATGTCCGCAGGCCGGCCCGCGGCCCCTTCCGGATCTCAGCCGGGTTGGTGCCCATGAACGTCGGGGTTCCCGCGGCCACCTTTCCGTCGATGATCGTGAAGTTGAAGGCGAGGTGATGTCCCTCGAACCGCCACCCCCAGGTGCCCTTTGCGCCGGGCGTTCCAAAGATGCTGACATGGTACATGCCGGGGTCGCGGGGGAACCGGCGTCCAGGTCCCTCCATGTCCTGGAGTACCTGTTCCAGGCTCATGATCGTGGTTGCCTTCAGGAGTCCGCGTTGGCTGAGCGCTGAGCCCAGCAATCCTTGTGCGAGGTGCTGCTGCGCGACTCCGAGTTCTCGCAGTTGGATTCCCTTTCGATCCTTGGGGATAAAGTGCCAGTTCATCCGCTCGTCGTCGGTCCACGCAAACGTGGTCTTGCTGCGCTGTTCGTCGGAGAGTGCGGAGAGGAAGCGGGTCGCAGCATCGGCCATGTCCGAAGCGGGATCCGCTGCCGCCAGACGACAGCACAGGAGGGCTGCCGCCAGAAATCGAAGGGGTTTCACACGACGAGTTTCCGTTTCCTGGTTTTCGGAGCAACTCAAAACCCGGCTGGAATCTGAAATGACATGGAACCTGCCGCGGTCGCTTCGCGGAATACAGCCGCGTCCTGCGGCCGGGTATGAAATGCCGTCGCACACGGAATGCCGTCAGGCCCGGGTACCACGCCGAGCCTCACCGTGTCTGTCCAATCGAGGGATCCCGGAACGTCCATGCGGAGTGCCAGAGTCCATGTGATCTGGTTGTCGGTCTCCCAGAAGCTCGGCAGGGCGTCGGAAGGAATGCGGATCGTGGTTTCCCAGAGCGACTCGCTGCCTGGAACCAGCGCTGACCCGAGCGGCAGGAGGCACGTGGTTGACTTGTGGAGCGCATGCTCTGTTGTTCGGCGGTTCTTGCCGGTTCCGCGCGCCACCCGCTCTTCGCCGCTCAGGATGGCGTGCACTTCGCCGATGCGGGTTCCAGGACGGGGTGTGGCCCTCAAGCGGATCCGGACTTCCTGTCCGGGCCGTGGAGACAGGGGTTCCACATCGACACGGACCTTGCCCAGTCGTCGTTCAGCAAGACGGCGCGGAATGCGCCAGCCGAGGATCATCCCGGTCGTCATGATCCCGAGGCACACGCCGCTGACCATGAGGGCACCCCAGTCCCGGCTCCGGATCGCCTGGATGACGAACAACAAGGCGGTCATGCCGAATCCAGCCATGATCCAGCCCACCGGGCCGAATTTGAATTCCCCCGTCTGGTTGCTGTCCGCGCCGAGTTGAGGGACGTTGGACCCATGATTATAGGGTTCGCCTGCGTGCGAGTTGGGCAGGAGGGCGAAGGTGGCCGAAGCCTTCGGATCCACGGCCCATTCAACATCCACCCGAGCCTCCGCATTCCACTCGATCTTCATGAGCTGGCCGGCGACCGAGACGGGTCCGTTCGGCAATGGGAATTCAAACGGAAACTCGTGAGCCCCCTCAATGGGGCCGTTGTGGAGGGTTCGGGTGTCGATGACCTGACTGCCGGGGTTGCCGCGGCCCCGAACCCTCCAGCGGAGTTCGACAATAACGGCCTTCGAGGGCGTGGATTCCTGCGCATCCACCCGGACGATCCCGCGGAGGGGTTCGAGTGCGCGATAAGTGTTTGCCGGATCGAGGACGACTTGGACTTCGCAACGTGCCATGAGTCCGTACCCTGCATGGCTCCGTACCTGACAGGAATCCGGCTTCGGTGGGATCCTGGGGAGGGCACGTCGCTCAAGATTTTCCGGATGGATCGCAGGTGGCTTATGCCCTGTGTGTCGATGGCGGCTCTGGCATCCGGGGCGGGCGACATCCACGCCCAACTGATTCCGTACGCCTGGAAGCCGCTCCCCGTCAGCTGGTGGAAGGCGCGATGCGGTGCGAGTGCTGGGCGGCCAGTGGACAGCGGCCAGCAGAGGGCAGCCAGGAAAGGAATGCTCCGTGTGCCCGCCCCATCAGCGCCACGACGAGTCCGCCGGTTGCATTCGGAGGGGGAAGCCTCAGGTGCGCCGCCGTTGCGGGGCCGCTGCGGGGCCGTTGCGTCGCGGGCATTGCATCGCCAGCGGACGTTGAGACCCCTGCGGAGTCGTTTGCATCCGGACGTCGCATATGCGACGTCCGGATGCAAATGGAGGGTAAATCGGGGGTGTTTGGGAGGCGTTTTGCAACGGCGCGTCGCATATGCGACGTGCCGTTGCAAATGGACGGGGCTTGCCGCCGATGACTGCGGGCGGTTGCCAAGGCTTCGTCAGGCAATGCAGCCCAGGCTCAGCACTGATTCCCCGGCCTGTGCGAGCACGCTTCGTCGCAGGTTCCAGACCTCGCAGCCTTGGTATCCCGGTGGAAGGAGTGCCAAGGGCAGAAATGGGTCGATTTCCAGCACCCGCTTCCAGGCGGCATGCTCTGCTTTCGACCAGTCCAGCAAGCGCTCGGGTGAAAACTCCTGTTCGGTCTCCTCGACTGGGAAGTTGTTGAGGATTTCCTTGCACCGACTGTACCTGCGGTTGATCTCCTCGAATGGCCACGCCGCCTGAGCGATGCGGAGGTCGGTCTTCAGTTCGGTTGCCCGTGCGGTGAAGCGGGTGATGAACTCCACATTCTCAACTTCCTCAACAAGGCTCTCCAGATCGTCGGGGAAAGGGTCCGGCGAGATCCAGACGCTATTCTGGAGATACCCGAAACAGGATGCCTTCAATCGTCGGCGTAGCCGGGCACGGGCGTTGTCGTGGACCACTGGCACGTCAAATACGAGCGTGTGCCAGAGACCGTCCCATGGACGTTCCCAAGCCTGATCAGGATCACGTCCACCCAAGGCGGCAACGCGTCCCGTATCGCTCAATCGATAGATGGGACAGACGGCATCCGGCTGTCGTTCAAGGAAGCCCTGCGCTTCCAGACGTCGGATCTGGTGCAGGAAACCGCGCCGGTAGGCCCAGCCTTCGTAGGAGTCTGTGAGGTTCCGGAAGGTTGGCCGGGTTACCCGGTCGAGATGCCACAGCAGGTGGTAAAGGAGCAATTCGGTCTTGGGTTGCATGTGGAACGGGTAGTGCCGTCCAGGACCTGATGCATCCTTTTCTGCGGGGACTTCCGCGCCGGCAGCCCTGGCGGTCCCAACTGGAGGCCACCCATCAGCCGAGTTGGCGCAGGCAAGCCTGGCCTTGAATGTCGACCCTGCATGGCGAGCGGTCACATCCGTCCGTCTGGTTTCCATGCTTTGCATGAGGACACCTCACACAGGCCTGATGCAGGGCAGATGACGGTGATTTAGCCGTTTTAGGGAACCGACATGTGCCCGGTCGCTTTCGGCCGGGTCGGGCACGCCGGGAAACCGGCTCAGGTGTGTTGTGGAAGGGGCGCGGTTTGCATCCGGACGTCGCATATGCGACGTCCGGATGCAAATGGGGCACTGAATGGGGGGTATTCGGAAGGGGTTTTGCAACTGCGCGTCGCATATGCGACGTGCAGTTGCAAATGGAGGCCGGAACGAGTTTGAAGGCGGTCGGGGCTGGCGGGGTGTTTTTGACGGGGAGCGAAGGATGCGGGCCCCTCGTGGGTGTCTGCGGCGACCCCTATCAGCGCGGGAAGAGGAAACGGAGGCGGGCGAACAGGGCGGAGAGGAGGGGGCCGATCTGGGCGATCCACCAATAGAAACCGAGGGGAAGGAGGTGGGCGGAGAAAAGGGCTGCTGCGGTGATGACCGGATTCAGTTTCTGGCCCGGTGCGAGGGGTAAGGCCTGTGGGAATCGTTGGCCCAATATCAGGGTTAAAAGGAGGCTGAGGATCGCAAGGAACCCGATGCTGATGGGAATCTGGGCGAGGATGGGGAGGGAAAGCCGTCGTGCGATCCACTCAGCAGCGGCGGTGGCGGGAAAGAGAAGTACGAGGCAGGCGCCCGCGGCCCCTGCCAGGACGAAGAGCAAGCCCACAGGATAGGCCAACGGTCCTCCAGGGCCGCCGCCAGTGACCGTCGCGTACAGGAGGAGGCCGAGGTAGGCCACGGTCCAGAGCAGGCAGGGAATGGCGATCGTCAGCGCCATTGCCACGGCGTGACGGAGGCAGAAGAGCCCGATGGAACCCGCAATCCGGAGTGCCTGGAATCCGGTCATGGCGGCAGGTGGCTCAGGCCAGCAGGGCCTTCACGACCTGGCCGTGGACATCGGTGAGACGGTAGTCGCGTCCGGCGTGGTGGTAGGTGAGGCGTTCGTGGTCGAAACCGAGGCAGTGCATGAGGGTGGCCTGGATGTCGTGGACGTGGACGGGGTTCTCGACGACGTGGAAGCCGAGGTCATCGGTGGCCCCATAGGTGAGTCCCGCACGGATGCCGCCGCCGGCCATCCACATGGTGTAGGCCTGGGGATGGTGATCGCGTCCGAGGTTGCGTCCCAGGGCTGGGTTGAACTCGACCATGGGGGTGCGACCGAACTCGCCGCCCCAGACGACGAGGGTGTCGTCGAGGAGGCCGCGTTGCTTCAGGTCGGTGACCAGGGCAGCGCTGGCCTGGTCGGTGGTGGCGGCGTTCCCCTTCACGTTGCCGGCAACGTCGGAGTGGGCGTCCCAGCCTTCGTGGTAGATGTTCACGAAGCGGACACCTCGTTCGATCATGCGGCGCGCAAGAAGGCAGGCGCGGGCGAACGAGGGCTTGTCGGGATCGCATCCGTACATGGCGAGGGTTTCGCGGGACTCGCCCTTGAGGTCCATGAGTTCGGGGGCGGAGGTCTGGAGTCGGAACGCCATCTCATAGGAAGCCATGCGGGTGGCGACCTCGGGAGCGGAAGCGTCGGTCATCCGCTTGCGGTTGAGGGCACCGACGACGTCGAGGGTGTCGCGCTGGAGTTGTGGGTCGACGCCGGCGGGGCTGTTGACGTTGAGGATGGGCGGACCCTGGTTCCGGAGCCGCACGCCGGAGTAAACGGTGGGCAGGAAGCCTGAGGACCAGAGGGCGGATCCGCCGGAGAGGCCGGATCCGGTGCTCATGACGACGAACGCGGGTAGGTTCTGGGTTTCCGCGCCGAGGCCGTAGAGGGCCCAGGATCCGATGCAGGGACGGCCGGGCTGGGAGAATCCGGTATTGAAGAAGATCTGCGCCGGGGCGTGGTTGAACTGGTCCGTGTGGACGGAGCGGATGAGGGTGATGTCGTCGACGATCTTCGCGAGGTGCGGGAGCATCTCGGAGAGTTCCGCGCCGGACTTGCCGTGGCGTGCGAACTTGAATCGGGGGCCGAGCACGGCGGCGTCGGGCCGGATGAAGGCATAGCGTTGGCCGCCGATGACGGAAGGCGGCAGGGGTTTGCCCTCGAGGCGGGAGAGTTCGGGTTTGTTGTCGAAGAGTTCGAGTTGGCTGGGTGCGCCGGCCATGAACAGATGGATGACGCGTTTGGCCTTGGGGGTGAAGTGGGGTTGTCGCGGAAGGAGGGACGGCCCCGGGTTGACGTTGGCGGCGAGGGCGTGCCCGGCGAGTTTGTCCGTGAGGAGGCCGGCGAGGGCGATCTTGCCGAGGCCCACGCCGCATCCGCGGAGGAAGTGGCGTCGGGTGACGTCGAGGCAGTGTTGCTGGAGGGGATTCATGGAAGGCTTGGGCGTCCGCAGATGATGGGCATCGACGTGTTTACCGATGTCACGATCGGAGGGTTCATCAGTCCTTGGTGATCATCTCGTCGGTGTTGAGAAGGGCGCGGGCGAGAGTGGTCCAGGCGGCGCGTTCGGCAGGCGGAGTCTCGCCGGGGCCGGCGATGGGGGCTGGGTCCAGATGGCCGGAGGTGAACCGGGAGCGCTGTGTCTGGAGGAAGCGGGTGAGTACGTCGAGTTCGGTGGGGGCTGGTGGTCGCGTGAGGCAGCGACGGAAGGCGCTTCGGATGCGGTCCTCATCGGACCCGGACTGCGTAGCGAGGAGGCGACCCATGGCCTGGGAAGCTTCCATGAAGAAGACATCGTTCAGGAGGGTGAGTGCCTGGAGAGGGGTGTTGGAGACGTCGCGACGCGCGATGCAGGACTCGCCGGTGGGTGCGTCGAAGGTGTTGAACATTGCGAAGGGCGCGGTGCGTTTGGTGAAGGTGTAAACCGAACGACGGTGCCTGTCTTCACCCTCCGAGGCATTCCAGGAACCGCCGCCATAGGCGACATCGGTGACGCCCGAAGGTTGGGGCGGGTAGACGCCGGGGCCGCCCATCTTGGTCGAAAGCAGACCGCTGGCACGGAGTGCGGCGTCGCGGATGATCTCGGCCTCGAGGCGGACCTGTGGGCCGCGGGAGAGGAGATGATTGTCGGGATCGAGAGCGGCCACTTCGGCGGACACCCGGGAGGACTGACGATACGTGGCGCTCAGGACGATGAGACGGTGCAGCTTTTTGAGCGACCAACCCTGGCGCATGAACTCGATGGCGAGCCAATCGAGGAGTTCCGGGTGGCTGGGGGCCTCGCCTTGCAGTCCGAAGTCCTCGGTTGTTCGGACGATGCCGCGGGCGAAGAAGGCCTGCCACTGCCGGTTGACGGTGACGCGGGCGGTGAGTGGGTTGTTGGTGGACACGAGCCAGCGGGCGAATCCGAGTCGGTTGACGGGCAGGTCCTGCGGGAATGGAGCCACGGCGGAAAGGACGGAAGGTTCGATCCGATCGGTGGGTTGGAGGTATTCGCCGCGTTTGTGGAGGAAGGTGGGGCGCGTGTTGCCGGAGGGGCGTTCGCGGAAGACGAGGGTCGTGGTGTGGGTGGGCGGCTTGCGCAGACGGGCAATTTCCTCGCGGGCCTTGGCGAATTCGGGTTGGGCGAGGAGGAAGGTTTCCATCAGCGACTGGCGCTGTGCGGCGGTCAACTGCGCGTCTGGGATGAGCAGCAGGTCTTCGATTCCATGGGGGAAGTCGCGTGCTGTGATCTCTCCGGTGGCCGTGGTGACGGAGATCCGGAAGCGGCCGAGCGAGCAGGCGTAGTGGCGGCCGAAGAGCATCCGCAGGGACAATTCACTGGCGTCCGCGAGCGGTGTCTCGAGCGGGAAGATGGCGATGTGGCGTTCCCCTTCGCGGCCGGCGGTGGACCATCCCGTCTGCGGATCGCCATCGGTGGCCATGCCGGCAGAGGCGCTGCTTCCGAAGTTGTTCTTCGAGTAACTGGCGGAGGGCTTTCCGAATGTCACCGGCTTGCCGTTGGCGGTGAGGGTGAACTCGGTCAGGAAAAAGTCCCCTTTGGGGCCTTCGTAATAGGCGAGGCCGGGACCGTGCCGTGGGAGGCGGTCATCGGGCAGCGCCTCGAGACGGACCGCGGTAATGCCGCGGATACCGGTGCGGAAGCCGAGGTCGTAGGTGTCGAGCTTGGTGATGTCGCCGGAGACGAAAACGGCGTCATCGGCCTCGACGGTGAGCAGTGGGAGGTTGGAAGTGGCGGAGTGTGGGCGCAGGGGAGTCCACTGGACGGTGCGGGAACGTTCCTTGGCCAACCATTCCTCGAAGCGCCGGTTGATGGTCTCGCGACGGCGTTCGGCGATGGATGGGGAGTCTGAGGTTGGCTCGGCAAGGCTGATGCGTGGGCGGCCGATGAGGTGTTGGCCGGCGCTCCGGTGATCGAGGCGGATGGTGAAGCGGGTGCCACCGGGGAAACCAACTGGTTTGTCGAACTGGACGGAAACCGAGTGAGGATGGCCAAGGGCACCGTCGCCGTTATGGATGGCCCAACCGGAGGACGTGTTGCCGTCGATGGCGTGGGCGGCGGGATAGCCGGATTGTTCGATGTCTGCTTCGGCCCGGGTCAGGGCGACCGGTTGGGAGGCGGTCGGGTTGGATTTCGGGGCGGCCGTGACCGTGATTTCACTGAGGACGAAATTGCCGTGCTTCACGCGTCCCGGCCCCTTGGCGGGAAGGCGATCATCGGCGAGGGCTTCGATGCGGAGGGCGTCGGAGCCGGAGGCATCGGTCTCGACGACGAGGGTATAGGTGTCGTGTTCAGGGGTTGGGCCGCTGAAGAGCGCGGACTGGTCCTCGAGCCGTGTGGGCGTCTCGCCGCTGGCGCTGGTGGCGCTGATGAGCTTGGGCGTTGTCCAGGACCGCGTGCCCACTGGGAGTCGGTTGGGAAGGTCGGCGAGGAGCTTGGCCGCCTGGGCGAGTCTGGCCTGATGCTTTTCCTCCCATCCAGGTTCGGGCAGGTCGTAGTCGGGTTCGTCGGCGTTATTGAGGAAAGCCATCACGCCGTAGTACTCGCGATGCTGGATGGGGTCGTACTTGTGGGTGTGGCACTGCGCGCAGCCCAGCGTGAGCCCCAACCAAGCGGTGCCCGTGGTGGCCACGCGGTCGGTCATGGCGTGGAAGCGGAACTCCAGCGGATCGATCCCACCCTCCTCGTTGAGCATCGTGTTCCGGTGAAAACCCGTGGCGATGATCTGGTCGCGCGTCGGGTTCGGGAGGAGATCGCCCGCGAGTTGCTCCATGGTGAACTGGTCGAACGGCATGTCGTCGTTCAGGGCGCGGATGACCCAGTCACGCCACGGCCAGATCGAGCGGTTGCGGTCCTTTTCGTATCCGTTGGTGTCGGCGTAGCGGGCGAGGTCGAGCCAACGGCGTCCCCAGCGTTCGCCGTAGCGGGGCGAGGCAAGCAGACGATCGACGAGCGCCTCGTATGCGGCATCGGAAGGGTTCGCGGCGAAGGCGTCGGCTTCCTCAGGCGTGGGCGGAAGGCCGGTCAGGTCGTAGGAGACGCGACGGATGAGCGTGTAGGGATCCGCGGGCGGTGCCGGGCGGAGCTTCTCCTTTTCGAGTCGGGCGAGGACGAAGCGGTCGAGGGGCGAACGCGTCCATGATTCGTCCTGGACCTTGGGAGGTGCGGTCATCACGGGTGGGACGAAAGCCCAGTGGGCGCGGTATTCGCCGCCGGCCTGTACCCAGCGTTGGAGGATGTCCTTTTCGGCGGCGGTCAGCGGCATCTTCGTGCTGGGGGGAGGCATGATCTCGTCGGGATCGTCGGTGACGATGCGGGCGATGAGTTCGCTGGCCTCAGGCTTTCCGGGGACGAGAGCGATGGCTCCGGACTTGGCGGGTTGGACGGCACTGGCGCGTTCGTCGAGACGGAGCTTCGCCTTGCGCGTGGTTTCGTCCGGGCCGTGGCACTTGAAGCAGTGGCGGGAAAGGATGGGACGGACCTCGCGGGTGAAGTCGGGCTCGGAGGGAGCGGCGGTGAGGAGGGGCGCAACGAGCAGCCAGAGGGCACCGACGAGTTGCCGGAGGGGCATTGGCGATCCGACGGATCGGTCTGATCGGTCTGATCGACTGGGATTGGCAGAGGTCATGCGAGGGTGGCTTGGATGACTTCGCCGTGGACGTCGGTCAGGCGGATGTCGCGGCCGCCGAAGCGGTAGGTGAGGCGGGTGTGGTCCATGCCGAGGAGATGGAGGATGGTGGCGTGGAGGTCGTGCATCTGGAGCGGGTTTTCGACGATGCGATAGCCCCATTCGTCGGTCTGTCCGTAGGCAAAGCCACCGCGCGTACCACCGCCAGCGAGCCAGACGGAGAAGGCGTGTTCGTGGTGGTCGCGGCCGTCGGAACCCTGGGCAAAGGGGGTGCGACCGAATTCGCCGGACCAGACGACGAGCGTGTCGTCGAGGAGACCGCGGGCCTGGAGGTCGGAGAGGAGTCCGGCGATGGGTTGGTCGACGGCGCGGGCGTTGTTGCCGTGGTTCTTGAGGATGTCGGAGTGGGCGTCCCAGCGGTCGAGGCCGTCGATCTTCGGGATGGTGAGTTCGACGAAGCGGACGCCCCGTTCGATGAGACGGCGGGCGAGGAGGCACTCGCGGGCGTAGATGCGGGTGGGGGCGTAGGGGGCGTCGCAGCCGTAGAGTTGGCGCGTGGCCTCGGATTCGCCGGAGAGATCAAGGAAGTCGGGGACGGCGGACTGCATGCGTCCGGCGAGTTCGGCGTTGGCGATGGCGCTTTCGAGGGCGTCGTCTCCCGGGGTGCGGAGGAGACCGGCGCGGTTGAGTCGTTGGGCGAGACGTTGCTTGGCGGATTGGCGGGCGGGGTCCTTTTCGATGGCGGCGACGTTGGGGAGGGGAGCGCCGACGGCGTTGACGAGGGTTCCCTGATAGGTGGCGGGGAGGAAGCCGTTGCCGAAGCAGTCGACGCCGCCGGGCGGGATGAGACCGCCGTTGAGGACGACGAAGCCGGGGAGGTCGTGGTTGGAACTGCCGAGTCCGTAGGCGACCCATGCGCCCATGGAGGGGCGGCCCTGGAGGCCCAGGCCGCTATGGAGGAAGTAATTCGCGCTGGTGTGCTCCGGGAAGGCGGACGTCATGGAGCGAAGGACGCAAAGCTTGTCGGCGTGGCGTGCGACGTGCGGGAAGAGGTTGGAGATCCAGAGGCCGGACTGGCCGTGTTGGCTGAACTCCCACGGGGACTTGAAGACCGTGCCGACGTTTTCGAACTGGGTCTTCTCGAGTTTGCCGATGGCCTTGCGCGGGTCCTCGCCGTGGTGGCGGGTGAGGCGTGGCTTGGGGTCGAAACTGTCCACCTGGGACACGCCGCCTTCCATGAAGAGGAAGATCACATTGCGTGCGCGGGGACGGAAGTGGGCGGGGCGTGGGGTGAGTGGGTCAGGGCCGGGGCCAGCGAGGGCGCGGGAGGCGGGTTGGAGCAGGGCTCCCAGGGCGAGCGCTCCGAAGCCGTTGGCGGCTCGGGACAGCAGGGCGCGGCGGGAAAGGGGAAGCGCGTTCATGGAAGGAAGATGAATTCGTTGGCGTTGAACAGCGCGTGGCAGAAGTCGGACCACACGTCGACCTCGTTGCCGTTGCCGTGGAGCTTGCGCAGATCCGCGAGGGAATCGCGGCACGACTCCGACTCCTCGGTTGCCGGGACACGGGCAAACGCGGACTCGAAGAGTTGCCGGATCCGATCGTCGTCGGGTAACCCGGCGGTGGCTTGGAGGAATCGGGTGGCCCAAGTGTGTGCCTGCTCGTGAACGAAGGGATCGTTGCGCAGGACGAGGGACTGGCCGGGGACGTTGGTCCGATTCCGTCGGCCCATCGTGCTGAAGGGCGTGGGGAAATCGAAGGCGACCAGCATCGAAGGCATGAAGTTCCGACGGACGGATCCATACAGGCTGCGGCGCCCGTCGCCGTCGAGCGGGCCGGATCTGTCCGGGCGGCCGCGGCCGTCGTGGAATGAGGTCAGGTGGATCGGGATCGGCGGGCCGCCGGTGGCGGGATTGAGACGGCCGGAGACGGCGAGGATGGAATCGCGGATGATCTCGCCTTCGAGGCGGCGTACAGGGACCCGGTGCCAGAGCAGGTTGGCGGGATCGCGCTCAGCAGCGGCGGCGGCAGCGAGTTCTGTGGCGGCGGATCCCATGGCAAACGTGTCGGTCTGGACGAGGCGGCGGATCAATTGCTTCAACGACCATTGATCCTGATGGATGAATTGCCAGGCGAGGTGGTCGAGGAGTTCGGGGTGCGTGGGGCGTTCGCCGAGGTAACCGAAGTTGTCGGGCGTTGGCACGAGACCGCGCCCGAAAAGGTGTTGCCAGACCCGGTTGACGATGACGCGCGCGACCAGCGGGTTGTTTGGGTGGATGAGTTGCCGTGCTAGATCGAGGCGGCCGGAGGAGTCTGGAACCTGGATGGGTTCCAGGCCGAACGCGGCGGGAAGCGAGCGTGGGGCGAGGCTGCCGGGGCGGGTGGGCTTGCCGCGGATGAGCAGGTGTTCATCGGTGCCGGTTCCGTCGAAGAGCGAGGGGGCGGTGGCCGAGGTCCATCGCGTGGAGTTGGCCAGGGCATCGAGGTCCTGACGGGCGGCAACGAAGGTGTCGATGGCCGTCGGGGACGGATGCCCGAAGAGGGCTGGTTGACGGAGGATCCAGGCGGCGAGTGGCGCGAGTTCCGGAGAACGCGTGAGTTGGTTCTGGCCGAGAGCGTCGAGAGCCTGGAGCAGATCGCGCTGGAAGGTTTCGGCGAGCGCGGCGAGGGACGTTGGACGGCCCTCCGGTTTCCACCGAGGGATTGGATGGAAGGTTGGCGTCTCGGTCGACTCCACGACCATGAGGACATCGAGCGGTTGGTCGCCTTCCGGCCCGAACTCGAAATGGGCGCGATGCCCGGCGTATGGGGTCAGGTCGTGCGAAAGCCAGCGTGGGTTGGGGCCGGCATCGAGGGTGGTGACGAGGCGACCATGGAGCGGACCGGCGAGCATCAGATGGGCATCCACCGCGGCATAGATGCGGGCCTTGCCGCGGAGGAGGTAGTGGATGCGGCCGGATTCGAGGGGGACGCGCGGGGTGCGGAGCATGCGTCCCGAGCGGTGGTGGGCACCGAGTCCCCCGGAATCCGGTTCCGTGCCCGGAGCGAGGGAAAGCCGGTTCCAGAACGGATCCCGGGAGGCGGCGGTGGTGGCCGCGATGGAAATCGGTTGGTTGGTGTTGGTGGGGTCCAGCACGAGCGAACCTGCGGGAAGGGGGGCGGAGCCGAAGGATGGACCGTCGGTCTTCCATGGGGTGGCTCCGGGCCGCGTGAAGTCGGCGATGATGCGGGATCCTGACGGAAGCGTGTTGGAGCCAGGCGAAGGTTGGGCCTTCGCGAGGAGACCGGGGAAGGCATCGGGCCCGGCCGTTGCGGCGTCCGCGGGGAGTTTGGCGAAGAGGTGAAGCGGATGGGATGGATCCGCGGCCGCGACTTCGAGTTGGTTCGTCCACGCGGAGGGCGTGGGTGCGGAGACCTGTCCGGTGGATCGAAGCGTGAGGGCCGCGAGGAGTTGGCTTGCGGTTTGTTGGACGCCCGGGCGGAGGAGGTTGGCCCATTGCGCGGCCACTTTCGGGACATGAGTGCGCCGGATCCGGTCCAGGTCCGCGGCGACCTGCTCGTGTTGGACCATCGTCTCGAAGCGCACCTGACGGTAACTGGCGGCGGAGATGAACCCGCTCAGGGCGTAGTAATCCCGTTGGGTGATGGCGTCGAACTTGTGGTCATGGCAACGGGCGCAGGAGACGGTCAGGCCAAGGAAGGTCTTGGAAAGGACGTCGACCTTGTTGTCGAGCCGTTCGCATTCGTCCTGCCGGATGTCGACGGGGCTGTGCGTCTCCTCGCCGAGGAAGGCCCAACCGGTGGCGAGGACGGATTCGTTGGCGCCCGTGGTGGGGTTGATTCGGGGTGGGAGCAGGTCGCCGGCGACGTGTTCGGCGACGAAGCGGTCGTAGGGAAGGTCTGAATTGAGCGCGCGGACGACGTAATCGCGGTACTGCCACGCGTTGGCGATGGTGTAGTCGAATTCGTGGCCGCGGCTCTCGGCGTATCGGACGAGGTCGAGCCAGTGGCGGCCCCAGCGTTCGCCGTAGGCTGGCGAGGCGAGCAATTGATCAACGATCTGGCGACGTTGTTCTGGCGAGGGATTGGCGAGGAAGGCGTGCAGTTCCGCACGGGACGGAGGAAGCCCGGTGAGGGTGAAGTGGACCCGGCGGAGCCAAGTGCCGGGGTCGACGGGGGCGGCCGGTTGGAGGCGTGCTGCATCGAGCTTGGCCCGGATGAAGTGGTCCACGTCAGTGGCCGGCTTGGGGCCTGAGATCGTGGGGACAGGGTGGCGTTGTGGGGTTTGCCAGATCCAGGGAAGGCGGGATTTGCGGGAAGCGAGATCGAAAGATTCCCTGGGGGTGGTGCTGGAGTCTGCCGAGGTGGCAGGCCATGGGGCCCCGTCGCGGATCCATGTCGTGATGTCCGCGATCACCGCGTCCGGAAGGCGCGGCTTCTTGGGTGGCATGGCGAGGTCCGGATCCGCGTGGGAGACGGCCTTGAGAAGCAGGCTGGTTTCGGGATTTCCCGGAACGAGTGCGGGACCACTTTCGCCGCCTTTCAGGAGGAAGGCCCGGGAGTCGAGGCGGAGCTCAGCCTTCTGTTTCTCAGGTCCGTGACAGGACTGACAATGCTCGACGAGGACCGGCCGGATGCGGGCCTCGAAAAAGTCGTTGGCAGCCGCAGGCGACGAAGCTGCAAGGGACGCGGCAATGGCCCCAAAGCGGGCCATCCAACGGAGCATCCACGGCAGGGGGTGCGACTCAGACGGCATGATGGAGAAAGACTACGCGGGAACCATGTGCTGGGCGAACGAGATTTGCGGGGTGGACGGATCAAAAACAGGGGATGCGATGAAGCGGGCTTGGGTGGATTTCGCCCTGCGGATGACTGCGGGCTGGCGTTTTGCGCGGCCGATCGGAGAGTGGTCGAAGCGCTGGGGAAACTCCCGGTTCATCGAACAGTGGCATTCTGGCATGAAACAGATCTCGACGTTGCTTGGGGGTGGCTGTGGGCATTGGTTGGTGCGTGTTGCTCTCGTCCTGCTTTTGGCAGGTCGCGAGATAAATGCGGCGGAAGCCGGAACCAACGCTGCGGCATCACCCACGCTGACCCTCCAGCGGATTTTCAGTGGCGGGGAATTCAACGGGGATTCGTTTTCCGGTCGATGGCTGGAAAGCGGCGGCGGGTACACGACGTTCGAGTCTCCAACCAACTCCTCCGGCGGTCGGGACCTCGTTCGCCATGACGTGCTGACGGGAACTCGTGAGGTCTTGATTCCTGCGGCGGACTTCATCCCGAAGGGCGAGTCGGGCCCGCTCTCCGTCGAAGGCCATGAATGGTCCAAGGATCGTTCGAGACTTCTGATCTATACCCGTTCCAAGCGGGTGTGGCGGACGAACAGCCGAGGGGATTACTGGGTACTGGACCGCACGGCGCGTGAATTGAGGAAGCTGGGCGGCGACGCGCCGGCGTCGAGCCTCATGTTCGCGCGTTTTTCTCCGGACGGCACGCGGGTGGCCTACGTCCGCGAACGCAATATCTACGTGGAGGATGTCCGGACCCATGAGATCACCGCATTGACCCGGACGACCTCGCCGACGGTGATCAACGGGACGTTCGATTGGGTGTACGAGGAGGAGTTTGGGTTGCGCGAAGGCTTCCGGTGGAGCCCCGACGGGACGCGCATTGCCTACTGGCAGTTGGATTCCGAAGGGCTGCGGGAGGTGCCCTTGGTCGACAACGTGGACGGGTTGTACCCCAAGGTGCAGTGGATTCCTTACCCCAAGGTGGGGGAGGTGAACTCGGCCTGTCGTGTCGGTGTGGTGGCGGCCACCGGGGGAGAGACCCGCTGGGTCGACGTGGCGGGCGACCCACGGAATCATTACCTCTTCGATCTGGATTGGACTGCAACCGGGGGAGAGTTGCTGCTGCAACAATTGAACCGGCTGCAGAACACCAACCGGATCCTGCTCGCGGATCCTGCGACGGAACGCACGAGGCAACTGGCCGTGGATCGGGATGAGGCGTGGGTCGACGGACACCAGAACCTGAAATGGCTCGATGGTGGCAAGCAGTTGCTCTTCTGGAGCCAGCGGGATGGATGGCGTCACCTGCACACCGTTGGGCGGAAGGGCGGAAAGGTTCGGACCCTCACTGCCGGCGAGTTCGATGTGACTGACCTGGTCCACGCGGATGTTGGCCAGGATTGGGTGTACTACATGGCTTCGCCGACGAATGCCACCCAGCGTTACCTTTACCGGGTGCGCACGAATGGACGCTCCCTTGAGAGGGTGACGCCCGCCGACCAGCCGGGCACGCATTCCTATCGGGTATCCCCGGACGGATCCCATGCCTTCCATACGCGGTCGCGATTTGATGAGGCCCCGGTGACGGAGTTGGTGAGCCTGCCGGACCACAAGGTGGTCCGTGTGCTGGTGGACAATCAGAAGCTCAAGGATCGGTTGGCGGCGCTGGCCCAGCCGAAGACGGAGTTCTTCCAGGTGACCCTGACGAACGGGGTCAAGATCGACGCCTGGGCCGTCCGGCCCCCGGACTTCGATCCGGCGAAGAAGTATCCGTTGCTGGTTTACGTGTATGGCGAGCCTGCAGGATCGACGGTCACGGATTCGTGGGGTGGCAAGTCCCACCTTTGGCACGCCATGTTGGCGCAGCAGGGGTACATCGTGATGAGTTTCGACAATCGGGGGACGAGTGCTCCCCGAGGTCGGGCGTGGCAGAAGGTGATCTATCGCCAGGTAGGA
Source organism: Verrucomicrobiales bacterium (assembly GCA_027489875.1). Classification (GTDB taxonomy): domain Bacteria; phylum Verrucomicrobiota; class Verrucomicrobiia; order Limisphaerales; family UBA9464; genus UBA6176. The sequence goes on along the minus strand of JAIXZE010000311.1, from coordinate 31,573 downwards.
ATCCTCGCTCCGACCGAACAGGCGGGTGCGGTGCGTGCGGTTCTGGCCAGCCAGCCTTCGGTGGATCCCGAGCGGATCGGTGTCTGGGGATGGAGCGGGGGTGGTTCGATGACCCTGAATGCCCTTTTCAAGTATCCGGAGTTGTACCGGGCCGGGATTTCGATCGCCTCGGTCCCCAACCAGCGCTTTTACGACACGATCTATCAGGAGCGTTACATGGGGTTGCCGGCGGACAACGTGGACGGGTTCCGCAACGGCTCTCCGATCCACTTCGCCCATCAACTCAAGGGGGACTTGTTGCTGATCCACGGCACCGGCGACGACAACTGCCACTATCAGGGGGCGGAGGCGCTGGTGGACGAACTGATCCGGCACGAGAAGCCCTTTCAGCTGATGGCTTACCCGAACCGCTCACACAGCATCAGCGAAGGCGCAGGGACGACGATCCACCTTCGGGCTCTGATGACCTCCTTCCTGAAGGAGAAACTGCCTCCCGGTCCACGGTGAGCCGGTCGCTGCGTTGACGCCCATCCGCCATGACTGGTATTCATTGGGTACACGATGAAGTCGCGCACCCCCAAGTCCCCTGCACCGAAGTATCGTCGAATCCTCCTCAAGCTCAGCGGTGAAGCGCTGGGCGGCAAGGAAGGCAATGGCATATCACCTGAAGCCGTGCATGACATGGCGAGACAGGTTGCCGAGGTACGGGAGTTGGGTACCGAAGTAGTGGTGGTGGTGGGCGGCGGGAACATCTTCCGCGGTCTTGCCGGTAGCGAGCGCGGCATTGAACGAGCGACGGGAGATTACATGGGCATGCTGGCCACCGTGATCAACGCGTTGGCATTGCAGGACGCGTTGGAGAAGCAGGGCGTTCCCACCCGGGTTCAGAGTGCGATCACCATGGCTCAGATTGCGGAGCCCTTCATCCGGCGCCGCGCTGTCCGGCACCTCGAAAAGGGGCGGGTCGTGATCTTCGGAGCGGGCACTGGAAATCCGTATTTCTCCACGGATACCGCGGCAGCGCTCCGCGCGAACGAGATGGGGGCGGAGGTCATCCTCAAGGCGACCAAGGTGGACGGCATCTACAACAAGGATCCGAAGAAGCACAAGGATGCGGTCCGCTACGAGCAGGTGTCCTATCGCGAGGCCTTGGAGAAGCAGTTGAAGGTCATGGACGCCGCGGCCTTCGCCCTGTGCATGGACAACAAGATGCCCATCGTGGTGTTTGATTTCTTCGCGGAGCACAACCTGCGCCGCGTGGTTCTGGGCGAAACGGTGGGGACGTTGGTCACCACCTGACTGCTAACGCAGAGCCGACCGGCCACACAGCCCTGAAAACCAACTTTCCACAACCTGATACCTGCCATGTCGATTGACGAAATCCTGCTCGAAACCGAGGAGAAGATGCTGAAGACCGAGGACCACGTGGTCCACGAGTTCTCGGGGGTGCGTACCGGAAAGGCCTCTCCCAGCCTGATCGAGAACGTCCAGGTGGAAGCCTACGGCTCGAACATGCGCCTCAAGGAGTTGGCCACGATCTCGGTGCCCGAACCGCGCATGCTGATGGTCCAACCCTTTGACCAGAGCACGATGAAGGCGGTCGAGAAGGCGATCCAGCAGTCCGGTCTGGGATTGAATCCGGCCACGCAAGGCCGGTTCATCCGGGTGATCCTTCCTGAATTGTCGAACGAACGACGGCAGGAATTCGTGAAGTTGATCAAGCGCATGGCCGAGGATGGGCGTGTGGCGGTCCGGAACGAGCGTCGGCATGCGATCGAAGCCCTCAAGAAGCTCAAGGGGGCGGCGGGCGTTTCCGAGGACGACATCAAGGATGCGGAAACCGAGGTCCAGAAGCTCACGGATCAATACATCAAGCGCGTGGATGACCACGTCGCGCACAAGGAAAAGGAAATCCTGACAGTCTGAGGGGGGAGGGGGGCTTGGCAGATCCGGTCGACGGGCGTAGGAGTCCATCATGTCACCAAGAATTGGTAAGTACGCTCAGTGGGTCGCCTTCCTTTCGCTGCCACTGTCCGTCTTCGCCCAGGCACCCGCTTCGGGATTGTCCGGTGTGCAGGGAGGACAGGGCGGGATTTTCACAATCCCCTACGTGGCCGCCCATACGTTGGGAATCCCGGGCGTGACGCGCCCCATGCTCATGGCCGGCCCTGTTGGGGGTCTGGGCGGAGTTGGCGGTGGTGGAGGTGGCGGCGGGGCGATGGTGAATCCCAACTGGGTCGGGGCGGCGGGCATGTTCATGCCCCATCTTCTCAACGGGAATGCGGCAGGAGGTGGTGGCGCGCAGGGCGGAGCAGCCACTGGCGGTCGGACGTTCGGAGGCCTTGGCAGCACCCGTGCGGTATCTGGCGCACAGGTGGCATCCGCAGGAAGCCTTCCCCAGGCAGAGTCTTCTGCTGCCATGGATGCTTCGGCAGCCCGAATGACATCCTCGGCGATGGCGCGCCCGTCCATCATCCCTCATGCGGCACCGGTTGATCCGGCATTGGTCGAGGAACGACTCCTTGCTTTCCAAAAGGAGCAGGCGGCGAACGGCTCCCCTTCGGCCCAGTTGGCTCTGGCCCGGCGTTATTCGGCGGGGCAGGGCGTGGAGGCCAATCCCGCCGTTGCCCGTGTCTGGCTTGAGGCAGCCGCCCGTTCCGGATCCGAAGAAGCCAAGGCGGAGTTGGAATCAAAATAGGCCTGGTGACCGTTCGATCCTTCGATCGCCACCGACGGACAAAAGGCTCAGCGAAGGACCCACCGACGGCCAACCAAGGGCATCACGGTCGAGGCCAGAGCGGTGGGGTGAGTCGGTGTTTCCTCGGTGCTGCGTCCCCGCCTGGGTGTGGATGCTGGCGTCGGAGGCACCGTGGGCGCGGGGATGTTCGCGGGCGGCAACGCGACCAGGGTCACCATGGATCCTTCGGCTTGGCGCCCGAAGTCGACACGGACGCATCGACCGGGCGAAGGCAGTTGTACACGGGACAGGAAGGAACGCTTGCCGGCGACGGTGACGACCAGTGTGAGTGGTTCGCTGGAGTCCACACTGACCGGTGACAGGGCGGGAGCCGTCTCCCGTTGGATCTTGAGGAAAAACAGGTCTCCAGCACCGGGGTCATCACCGAGTCGATAGCGGGCCACCACCGGTCCCACGTCTCCGCGACGCGCTTCGATGACGAGGTTGGTGGTCGTTACCGGCCGGCCGTTGGCCCAGATGGATCCAAAGATGATGTTTTCAGCCTGGGGACGACCGGCTTCTGCTCGGGTTGCGACCCAGAACAGGAGGACAAGAATTGTGGCCAAACGGGCCAGCCAGCCAATGGGAAGAACACGACGGGCATTCATGGGGATGATGGGGTTGAGATGCCAGATCGGACGGGAAACTCCGCCGGGGAAGGCGGACCAGCAAACCATGAGGTCGGTGTGTAGGGCGGGGAGGGGAAATCCCCGTTGTGATTGGGACCGGCCGGTGCAACGGCCGTGATGGGTTTGGATGCCCTGCGACGGGACAGCCATGGGATCCGGACGGCATGGTGCGTCCGGTGCGGAATCAGATCGGATGGGAAACGTGGAAGCGGTCGTGGGCGAAGTTGCCGACGTGGGACTCCGATGGGTCCGGGAACTGATGTCCTCGTTGGTGGGGATGCCCGCCTTCAAGGCGCGGATCCCGGAAGGATCCTCTTGAGGGGCGCGGTCGATGGGGGTTCCGCGATTCCCTCCTGCTTCACTGAATGTACTGCGACTCTCCTTGAATAGACGCCGGGGTACCGGCGCCCCGGACACCCCTGTCCGGAACCAGTCCCTAGCTTGCACAGCAGGGCCAAGTTGTTCCCGGGCATGGGATTTCTCAACAAGTATAAATTCCAACCTTTGTTCAAACTCTCCTAGAGGGGCTGCTTTGCTGACATGAAATGTGTGAATTTATTGGGCTTTTTGAGAATTCACGGATTTCGTGACATGACACAATTGGCGATCTGTAGGGAATATTAGGACAGCAAAATGACCTGATCTCTGGCCTGAACGGCGGGATTTCGACGCGTTCCGTGGCCTGCCCGGGGGGCGTGGCTGCGCCTTTTCGGGGTTTTGGAATCGCGACAAGCCGACCGTAGGCGGTGTGGGATGCCCCTCTCGAAAAATGGGAGCGGTCTTCATGGCTCGTTTCGGCGGGCTCGACCTCGATCGATGGAATGCGGCAGGCTGTGGGCATGAAGCAATGGATCGAAGCATATCTTGAAGCGCAGAAGCGGGCGGTGGACAGCCTGAACCCGGCCCAGCTCGTGGGTTTGGTCGAGACCTTGAAGGAGGCGCATGCGTCGGATCGGCAGATCTTCATCGCCGGCAACGGTGGCAGCGCGTCGAATGCGTCTCACTTTGCCGTGGATCTCGGAAAGGGGGCCTCCGACAAGCTGGCGCGTCGTTTCCGTGTGCTTTCGTTGACGGACAACACCGCCTGGATCACGGCCCTGGGCAATGACTATTCCTACGACGACGTCTACGTGAAGCAGTTGATGAACTACGGGCGGGCCGGTGACGTGTTCATTGGGGTAAGCGTCAGCGGAAACTCCCCGAATCTTGTGAAAGCGCATGAGTGGGCGAAGGCCAATGACCTGCGGACCATCGCACTGGTGGGTGGCAAACGGGGACGGATGGCCGAGTTGGCAGAGCAGGTGGTGGTGGTCGGCGACACGCACTATGGCCGGGTCGAAGATGTTCAGATGCACATTCTTCACCTGCTGTGCTATGCCTTCATCGAGAACGCCGGGGCCTGAGCGGAGCTTCGGATGAACTGCCTGCGATGCCTCTGACCGATCACATCCGGAACAAGCTCTCGCAGGTGCCTCACCGGCCGGGGATCTATCTGCACAAGGACCGGTTCGGCACGGTGATTTACGTTGGGAAGGCGCGGGATCTCCGGAAGCGGGTTTCGCAATACTTCCATCCGTCGCGTCGGATGGGGTGGGATCTGAAGTTCAATGCCTTGGTTGAGGCCATCCACGATGTGGATTGGCACGTGGTGAAGAGCGAGGCCGAGGCGTTGCTCCTGGAGGGGAAGCTCATCAAGGAGATGCGCCCCCGGTTCAACATCGACTTCCGGGACGACAAGCGGTTCCTGCTGTTGAAGGTCAACCTGAACGATCCCATTCCCCGATTCACCCTGACGCGGTTGCGCAAGGATGACGGGAGCGTCTATTTCGGGCCGTTTGCGCACAGCGGCAGTGTGCGGCGGGCGCTGACGATGATGCGGCGCAAGTTCAAGCTGCGTGGGTGCCGGCCCTTGACCCCGACGGAATCGGATTATCGGCATTGCCTCTTCGCCAACCTGAAGAATTGCACGGCACCGTGCATCGGGAACGTCGCCCGCGACCAGTACCTCGAGCAGGTGAAGGCGGGAATTGAGTTCCTTCAGGGTTGTGCGGAGGAAATGCGGGGGGAATTGGAAGCGGAGATGCGCAAGGCCGCTGCCGCCCTTGAGTTCGAGAAGGCGGCACAGCTCCGGGATGCCATCGCTGACCTGACGCGGGCGACGCAGAAGACGGAGAAGTTCGAGAGGGTCCCGTACAAGCTCCCGGTGGCCATCAATCCGGAGTCGGACCTGAGGGAACTGGCGCGGGTGCTCGGGCTGGGGGAACCGCCACGTCGGATCGAGGGATTCGATATTTCCAACATCAGTGGGACCTACATGGTGGCCTCCATGGTGAGCTTCTGGCACGGGCGGCCCGATCGCGCGAGTTACCGGCGCTTCCGCATGAAGTCGGTGACCGAGCAGAACGATTTTGCCTGCATGGCGGAGACGGTCCGGCGCCGATACGCCCGACTGTCCCGGGAAGTGGGAAATGGGCGTGTGGACCGGGAGGACTCAGGGAGCGAAGCCGGCGGCGAGGCGAGTGTCGATGAACTGCGCCATGCAATCCGTGACATCGGCAAGAAGCTGAAGGGCGGCGCGGCGGGGTTGATGACGGATGCTGCAGCCTCTCCCGGGATGGACCTGGAGGAAGACGGAGCCATGGCGGGCGAGGCTGACGGGGGTGCGGGATTGGAGCCTTCGGCGGAGTTGAAGGCCCCCTGGGTTCCAGCGGTGCCCGCGAAGCCACGCTTTCCGGATCTTATCCTGATCGACGGTGGGCGCGGCCAATTGAATGCCGCCTGTGCGGAGTTGGATCGGCTCGGCCTCGGGCATATCCCGGTGCTGGGGTTGGCGAAGGAGTACGAGGAGATCCACCTCAGGGATCGGGCCGAACCGTTACGGCTGGGTCTGGACAGTGCCGCCGTGAAGATCCTGCAACGGGTGCGTGATGAGGCCCACCGGTTTGCGAACACGTACAACGCACAGTTGAGGTTGAAGCGGATCAGCGAGTCGGTCCTGGACGAGTTTCCCGGCATCGGGGAAGCGAGGAAGCAGGCGCTGCTCAAGAAATTCGGTTCGGTCCAGAGGCTGAAGCTGGCCACGGTGGACGACATTGCGGATGTGCCGGGGTTCGGAGAGCGGTTGGCTGGTGAGTTGAAGGCGTTTCTGGAGGCTCGGAGCGGTTGACGTGCAAGACCACTTTGGGCGGCACGACGAAGGTAAGCGGTTTCCGAACAGGGGTTTTTGGGATGCTTTACGGGGTCGTTGCAATTCGATGGAGACAGTGGGTGGTGCTTTCGGCTAATCTTCGCAGACTCGTCACGCGGTGTGCTCCACCATTGGGACGACCTTTTTTCGGCGCGAATGAAAGCCTCTCCAGCCTCAAAGCGCACCGGCATCCTTGCCGGTGGCAATTGGATCATTGACCAAGTCAAGATCATCGACACCTACCCGGGTCTCGAGCAACTCGCCAACATCAAGTCGCAACACCAAGGCACGGGTGGATCGCCTTACAACGTGTTGCTGAATCTGGCGAAGCTGGGGGTTGAGTTCCCGCTGCACGGTGCCGGTCTGGTGGGCAAGGACGCCCTGGGCCAGCAGATCCTCGAGGATTGCGGCAAGCACAAGATCGAGACCAAGTACCTCAAGAGCACGGCGGAAGCGCCCACCTCGTTCACGGATGTCATGACCGTGGCGGGGACAGGCAAGCGTACCTTCTTCCACCATCGTGGGGCCAATGCGCTCTGGGACGCCAAGGATCTGGATTTCACCAAGACCAAGGCGAAGATCTTCCACCTCGGCTACCTTCTCCTGCTCGACAAGATGGACGTGGTCAACAAGGAGGGCATCACCCCGGCGGCCAAGCTTCTGGCGGCGGCACAGGCGGCAGGCATCAAGACCTGCATTGATGTGGTCAGCGAGGCCAGCGACCGGTTCAAGGCGGTGGTTACCCCGGCGCTGAAGCACTGTGACTATGCCATCATCAACGAATATGAGGCAGGGATGGTCACCGGCTTCAAGATCCGCAAGGAAGGCGTCCTGGATACCGTTTCCTTGCGTCATGCGGCAGGGGCCATCCTCCAGCACGGCGTCAAAGAGCTCGTGATCATCCATTTCCCGGAGGGCTGCTTTGCCCGGACGCGGGATGGCAAGGATCATTGGCAGCCGTCCCTCAAGGTGCCGGCGAAGGCCATTGCAGGTACGGCCGGTGCCGGTGACGCATTCTGCGCCGGTGCCCTGTACGGTTTGCATGAGGGCTGGGATCTCCAGAAGTGCATGCTGACGGCGGTATGCGCCGCCGCTGCCTCGTTGAGTGATCCGACCTGCACGGGAGGCATGAAGCCTCTTGCCGTAGTCCAGGCACTGCAGAAGAAGTACGGTGTCCGGCCGCCGTTGGAACCCAACGAGGACGATTTCTAGGCCGTCGGATCGGCACGCTATGAACCTGCGCGCCGGCTTCGCGTTCTTGGCCTGTGTAGTTCTGGCAACGGGGTGCAGCGTCCTGCATCCGCGCAATCCGTTGCCGGCCACGTCTGTTGGCAAGGCAGATCTCCCGGGTTATTCGGGGATCCGGGATTGGGGCGATCACTTCAGTCCCGTGCTCCAGCGTAGCGTGGAAGCCGCCTTGCGGACCGAGGCCATCCAAGCCACCGGGACAGTTCAGAAACCCATCCAGTACCTGTCGCTTTCGGGCGGCGGGATGAACGGTTCCTTCGGGGCTGGCTTGCTTTGTGGGTGGTCGGAACATGGATCGCGTCCCGAGTTTGACTTTGTCACCGGTATCAGTGCCGGAGCACTTTTGGCACCCTTTGCCTTCCTTGGGCCCGATCAGGATGCAGCATTACGCGAGATCCACGCGAACCTGAGGCCTGCCGACCTTTTCCGAAGGAAGGGAGTCCTACGGATCCTGCGGGACGATTCCGCGTTGGATACGGCGCCCTTGCGGCAGTTGTTGAAGCGTTACATCACCGCCGATTTTGTTGCCGCCGTTTCCCGGGAACATGCCCGGGGGCGTCGGCTGTGGATCGGCACGGCCAACCTCGACGCGCGTCGCCCCGTGATCTGGGACATGGGTGCCATAGCGGCCACCGGGCGGGCGGATGCTGCGGAGCTCTTCCTTCAGGTGATGATGGCGTCCTCGGCTGTTCCCGGAGCCTTTCCCCCCGTCTACTTTTCGGTTGAGGCGGATGGCACGCTATACGACGAAATGCATGTGGATGGCGGTGTGGGGCGGCAGGCTTTCGCTTACGGCCCCGTCCTGCATCTCGACGAGATCCGACGCTCACTGGGGGAACTTTGGCGGGATCGGCCGGCGGAGTTGTACATCGTACGCAATGGGGATCTTGGATCCCACTACGACCCGGTGCGCCCGAAGGCGCTCCCCATCGTGATGAATTCATTGCGGGCGCTCACGCACCATCAGGCGGAGGGCGACTTCTACCGGATGTTCGTCTATGCGGGGCGGGATCGTTGCCGCTACAGCCTGACGGGGATTCCGCAGCAGTATCAACGGCGTTCTCAGAAGGACTTTGACGCCGGCGAAATGAAACGACTGTTCCAGTTGGGTGAGCGGATGGGGCGAAAGGGTGGCTACTGGGTTCACGCCCCATGGGAAGAGCTGAGCCTGCCGCCTGACGAAGCGTCGGAGTCGGCGACGCGCTGAAATCCAGCGGCAGGAAAGCTGCTTTGGCCTAGCGGGAATTCTGTGAGCTTGCTGAAAGGAGCTCACGAACAGCGGTATAGACCCCGGCAGCCATGGCTTCGTCGGTATACCGGTGAGTGACCGCCCGGCGGCCAGCATCTCCGAGTTCCCGCAATCGGGCCGGGTTGGCGAGGAGGGGGCGGAGGGCCTGTGCCAGCGCTGCTGGCGTGTTTGGGCCGCAGAGGATGCCTCCATCTGTGTCGCCCAGAATCTCGGGATAGGTGATCGATGCGGGTTGGACGAGGGGAGTGCCTGCCGCCATGGATTCGATCTGGTACAGGCCGAAGGCTTCGGAATGACGGCCCGGAACCGAGAGCACGTCGCAGGAGGCATAGAAGGCCACCTTTTCCTCCCGGCTCACGTTGGGGTGGAAGGAAACGTCCGCCAACAGGCCAGCCTTGCCGAGCTTCTGCTTCTGTTCCTCGACGAAAGGAATGTCCGAGGGACCGCAACCGCCGCCGACCTTCAGCCGAACGTTCTTGAAGGCGGCATCCCGTCTCAGCTCCAGAAACGCATCCACAACGATATCGAGGCCTTTTTCGGCGCACTGTCGTGCGAAGAATCCCAGGATGAGCGGTTCACCTGGAGCCTTTGCCGCGCGTTCCGGAACACGGTCGTAGCCGTCGAGTTTGATGCCGTTCGGGACGACGCGGATGCGGTCTGCGGGAACCCCCATGCGCTGCTGCATGCGGTCGGCGAAATAGCGTGTGGGTGAGATCCATCCGTCGATGTCGGGGCTGCGGTCGGCGAGGGTCTTCCAACTTTGGCTGCGCCAGGGTTCCGGGATGGAGTCCAGAAAGGCTTCTTCGCTTTGGAGGAACACGATGACGCGCGTGTTCAGAGTTTCCTTGAGGCGACGGGCGAACCCTACCAGCAAGGCATTCGACAGGAAGACGACGTCCGGGTGGGGTTGGGTCGCCAACCAAGCAATCAGGTCCTCCAGTTCCCGCGTCTGGCCGCCCTCCTCGCCACGCAGCATGGAGAGGTTCAGTTCGCCGACGTCGGAGGCGCGCGTCTTGGCTGCCTTGCCTGCCGCCCATTTCAGGAGGCGGGGGGAGTCAAATAGCGCTCGGAACCACGCCGGCGCGCGGCTGTAGCCCGGGACCTTCTGGGAGAGGAAGACGTTGATCCCGCCGAAGAAGGTCGGGGTTCCGGTGTGGGCCGCCGATTCGTCCAGCGTCATCGGCAAGTACAAGGGGACCATCAAGGTCTCGTGACCCTGCCGGCGAAGCGCGGCGACGAGGGCGTTGTCGCGAAAGCAGTTTCCGCAATACATCCCGCCCGCGCCGGGGGTGATCTGGACGAAGTTCATCCGTGGAGAGGAACGGTGCCTTCGACGGCTCCGGATCTCAAGCGACGGAAGCAGTCTTCAATCGGGGAGCGCCGTAAGGCAGGGACTCCGGGATCTCGGTGAACTCCGAGAAGGCGGCAAACATCCGGCTGAAGTCCTTGTTCACGTCGCCGGAGAGGCAATCGGTCAGGTCATCAGCGACGCTGGGGAACTTCTCGGCGACGGTCTTGAAGCTGACGTTGGGGTCGTAGAAGGCGTAGACCAGCTTCCGCATGTTCTCGATGCTCTCGGTCATCTCGGTCGCATATCCTGAGAACCGTGCCGCAGAAGTGTCGCCGATGGTCAGCGCGGCGTGGATCGAATCGGCCGCGAGGACACCGCTCTTCAACGCCAGCATGAGTCCGCTCGAGAACACAGGATCCAGGAATCCGTAGGCATCGCCCACGAGGACCAGACCGTCATCGGCGCAGTACTGGCTGCGGAACGTGTACTCCGCAGTCAGCCAGTATTCGCCGCAGCAGGTTCCCTGAGCGAGATGCTCCTCGATCCAGCGGTTCTCCTTCACCTCCCGATGGAAGATGGTCTTGGGATCCTTGATCCCGTCCCGCGTGAGGTACTTCCCGTCACTCACCACGCCGACGCTGACGCGGTTGTTGTGCTGTGGAATGTACCAGAACCAACCCTTGCCCGGGATGAACGCGACGGTTGTTCCTCCTTCGTCGATGCCAGGATCACGCAGGGCGTTGTCGTAATACGTCCATACGGCGACCTTGTTCAGCTTTGGATCGCCCCGCCGCCAGGCGTTGCGTGTGGCGGCCATCGCTTCACGGCCGGTGGCATCGACGGTGACGGGAGCGTGGACGGTGAATTCGCGCCCATCCTTTGAGCGGGCTCGAACGCCCACGTAACGGTCCCCGTCCTTCAAGAGTTCGGTGACCTCGGTTTCTTCGCGCACGTCGACACCCTGCTCGCGGGCATTCTCGACCATCATCTGGTCGAATTCGGAACGCAGGACCTGCCACGTCTGGGCGACTGTTTCACGGTCGTAGCGGTTGAAGAAATAAAAGGGTTGGGACGCGCGGCCAGAAGGGCTGACGAACTGGACGGAGTACTTCTTGGGAAAGGATGACTTCCGAAGCCTTGGAATCATTCCGAGCCGGTCCAGGGCGTGGTAGGTGAACGGGATGAGGGATTCGCCGATGTGGTAGCGGGGGAACTTCTCGCGTTCGAGGACAAGGACGCGCCGGCCGTGCTGGGCGAGGGCGGTGGCGGTGGCGGTGCCCGCGGGGCCGGCGCCGACGACCACGGCGTCGAAGGACTCGGTTCGATTCATACGCAGACGTACTAATCCTGTTCCGCGAAATCGCCAAGTGGGTTTCTTCGGTGTGGGGTGAAGTGGCAAACGGAAGGGCGAAGGTTGGGCACCCGGTCCAGGATGGAAGATTCACGGCATCCGTGATGCCGCGGTTGTCCCGAACGTGATTCGCCGGAATCGGAACGTTCGATCGCGGGTGAGATTCAGGGGATGCCGCGATGTCGATCCTGCAACATTGGCGGCAGATGTGCGGCAGAAGGGCAAAGACGGTGCGAAGCGGGTTTCGTGGGTTGCGTTGAATGGGGAGGACAGGGTTCAAGGTGGGCGTCTGTCATCCCATTGAATGTACATGAAACCTATGAACCTAACCGGGTCGGGTCGCGCACTTGTGCGCGCCGCTGCCCTTGGCGCCCTGCTGGGTGCTGCATCGTGCGCCTTCGCTCAGAAGGCGTTTTTTGAGGACTTCGAGGGTCTGATCCTTGGTCCGAATCGCGAGGAAGGCCTTGCTGGTCTGAAGGTCTGGACCAAAACCCCCCCTGCCGGATGGACCCAGGACGATTCCGGAATGCCGGGTCTTGGCAATGCTGCCACCGATGGTGTGGTGGAGTGGGCTGGATGGAGCTTCGCCAACAAGGAGTGGTGGATCCGTACCGCAGGCGATCAGCGCCGGGCCGATTTCACCTTCGGACAGGGCAACGTCATGATCGCCGATCCCGACGAATGGGATGACGCGGCGCACGCGAAGGGATTCTTCAACTCGTTCGTGGCGACCCCGGAAATCGCTCTTTCCGGGTATGCCGCGAACTCGCTGGTCCTCGCCTTCGATTCCAGCTGGCGGCCGGAAGGACGCGACGACGCGGGTGCCAGCTTCCCGACGGCGGAAGATGGTTCGGCGATCAACAACCAGATTGGCTTGGTGCGGGTGACCTACAACGCGGGAACGACCAACGAGATCATTCGTTGGGAATCCACGCGGACCCTCCTGGACGGTTCCGACAATCCCTTCTTCAAGGAGGACAAGACCAAGCAGGACACCACCAACCCGGACGAGGTCTCGAATACCAACGAGCCGTTCATCATCCCCCTGAACAACCTCGCCGGCGCAACCAGCGTCAAGCTGACGTTCGGCATGATCGAGGCCGCGAATGACTGGTGGTGGGCGGTTGATAACATTGCCATCGGTGTTCCTCCGTTGGTGACCGGTGTGAGCGGCAATGGTGTGTCTGTCCGTGCGCGTATTGCTGAAGCCCTCGGCAAGAACGTGGACGAAACCAAACCCATCACCCTCGAGATCGACGGCGGCGTCGTCAGCCCCGCCACGATCACCCGTGACGGCAGCCTCGTCTTTGTTGGCTACTCCCAGGCTCCGGACGTTTACAAGCCCGGTTCCCGCCACACCGTCGCCGTGAAGTTCACGTCGACGGACGGACGTCAGGTGACGGACGGCGGTTCATTCGTCGCTCCCAGCTACACCACGGTGTCTTCGACGCCGGCGATCGTAACCGCGACGATCACCAACCCGCTGTTCTTCTCCGTGGATGAGACCAAGCCTGTGACCCTGAAGCTCGACGGTGTCAGCGTGACGCCGACCTCGGTGACCCCGACGGTCGATGCGAACACGGGGCTCACGTCGGGATTGCAGGTTCGGTACGCGCTCACCAGCGCGCTGGCGCCGAACAGCCAGCACGTCCTCGAAGTGACCTTCACCACGGACGGCAACCGTCAGGTGGTCGACGCCGTGACCTTCACGGCGGCGGACTACAAGACCCTGTCGGCCGACCTCGGCACCGCACTCGGAACCGGCGCCGAACCCGGCATGCGCTGGAAGACCCGCCAGCTGGCCACGGGCCGGGCGAACTCCATCTCCGTCGTGGAAGAGCAGCTCCGCGGCGAACTGGGTGCGTCGATCCACGATACCTTCAGCCAGAATGCCGCCGGCTACTTCGACATCGCCGAGGTCAACTTCGAGCAGACGGGTACGGACGCGGGCATTTTCCGCTCCACCGGTCTGGACGAGCTCGGCGTGACGGATCAGCTCATTCCCGGCATTCCGGGCACCTTGCCCGATGGCTCGCTCTCGACGGACAACATCGCCGGCGAGGCGCTGACCTTCGTTGAGATTCCCGCGCCCGGCATCTACACGATGGTCGTTCGTTCGGACGACGGCTTCCAGGTCTCCGTCGGCAATCTCACCAACCCCTTGTTCCAGGTGTTGGGCGCGTTCGATGGTGGCCGCAGCGATGGTCCGACGGAATTCTACTTCCAGGCCACCAAGGCCGGGGTCTACCTGTTCCGCATGCTGTGGTTCGAAGGCGGCGGTGGAGCCTCCGTGGAGTGGTACACGGTCAACGCCAATGGCACGAGCGCCCTCGTCGGCGGCCAGCAGACCGGCTCCCTCAAGGCGTATCGCCGCCGCACGGTGCCTGAGCCGACCCTGACCCAGGTTCCCGCGACCATCGTCAGCCAGCCGAAGTCGGTTGAAGTCGTCGAAGGCAACTCGGCCACGCTCGCCGTTGTTGCGAATGGCGACGCCCCGATCGCCTACCAATGGTTGAAGGACGGCGCTGCCATCCCTGGCGCGACCCGCGCTGAGCTGACCCTCGGCAAGGTGACGGCGGCCAACGATGGTGCCTACACCGTCCGCGTGTCCAACGTGAGCGGTACGAACACCTCCAGCGCTGCCAGCGTTTCCGTGGTTCTCCGCACGCGCTCCCAGATCCTCCTCAGCGAGAACTTCGAATCCCTTGTCCTCGGGCCGAACGTCGAGGAAGGCATCATCACCGGTTCCGGCGGAGCCCGTGAAGCGGTCGTCACCAAGACGGCCCCGGCCGGTTGGGTGGTCGACAACAGCGGCATGAATGGTCTCGGCAATTCCGCCACGGACGGCGTGGTTGAGTGGGCCGGATGGAGCTTCGCCGACCGCGCGTGGTGGGCCTCCACCGCCGGCGACCAGACCCGTACCCGCTTCCTCAAGGGCACGGGCACGGTCGCCATCGCTGACGGTGACGAATGGGATGACCAGCCCCGCGCTGCCGGTCAGATGAACACCCTCCTCACGACCAAGGACATCGACGTCGCCGGCCTCGCCGCGAACAGCGTCGTGCTGAAGTTCGACTCCAGCTGGCGTCCGGAAGCCCCGCAGAAGGCCGTGATCCGCGTCTCCTTCGACGGAGCCGCCCCGATCGAAGTCCTGCGCTGGACTGCGGAAGCCGGTCCGACGTTCCATGCGGACAACCAGAACGAGACCGTTTCGTTCCGCATCAACAACCCCGCCACGGCCAGCAAGATGAAGATCACCTTCGGGTACATCGACGCCGGCAACAACTGGTGGTGGGCGATCGACAACATCGTGGTCTCCGGCGACAAGGTCGGCCACGACTCCCTCGCGGACGGTCTCGCGACCTACCTGCCGTTTGATGGCAACTATACCGACGCGTCCGGCAAGGGCGTGAACGGTGCCGCCCGTGGCACCCCGTCCTTCGTGGCGGGCAAGGTCGGCCAGGCCGTCAACGTCCGCACCGTCACCGGTGGCGAGTTCAGCTACGTCAGCCTCGGCCGTCAGATCCTGTTCGGCACGAACGTGAACTTCACCACGGCGTTCTGGGTGAAGGTCAACTCCAACACCGGCGATCCGTCCTTCCTCGGTAACAAGAACTGGAACAGCGGCGGCAACGTCGGCTTCGTCATCGCCAGCGCCGGCGACAACCACTTCCAGTGGAACCTCAACACCGAGGGTGGAGCCCGCAAGGACTTCGACGCCGCAGCCAACACCCTGCCGCTCGCCACCTGGAAGCACGTTGTGGTCAGCTTCGACCGCGCCGGCAATGTCGAGTCCTGGATCGACGGCGTCCGCCTCAACTCCTCCAGCATCGTGGCCAACGCCGGCCAGTCGCTCGACACCGCGACGCTCGAACTCAACATCGGCCAGGATGGCACCGGCTCCTACACCGATGGCGGCAGCGTGTTCCACAACGCCGACATGGATGAGGTCGCCATCTGGAACCGCATCCTCTCCGACGAGGAAATCGTCCGCGCCTACACCAAGGGCAACGCTGGCCAGGCCCTCATCACTGCGGCTCCGGCCCAGTCGGCCTCTGGCGTTCCTCCGGTCGGCCTCAGTGGTGCGACCCTGACCAACATCATCGTCGACACCGCGACCCGCACGATCTCGGCGGACGTGCCGGCTGGCAGCGAGCAGGGTTACCTGACGCTGACCCCGGCTGTGACCGTCCAGAGCATCCAGATCGTCGGTGGCCGTCTGGTGATCCGCTACTGATCCGGCCTGGGTGATCCCCGGCAGGACTGCTTCAGGGGCGGTCAGGCGAAAGCCTGGCCGCCCTCTTTCTTTGGTGAGGTAGAAAGTCGGGGCCATCACATCGCGGACAAGCGGAGTCTTTTTCCTGCTCGGTGCTTGGGCCTATCTGGACCCCGCCCCCGCATGAAACGGGGTGGCGACGTCCTCGTCGCCGATTCAAAGCCTTTCTCAGAGCGATGAGGATAGCGCCGCCCCGAAACCTTTCCCACAGGGGGGGACAAGATACGTCCTTTGTGCTTTGGGGCTGCCGTTGGCCTGGAGGTGCAATGGCTGATCTCCAACCGAGCCGGCAGGCGCGGAGCACCCACAGACGATAGCCCACGGCGTCAGCTGTGAGTCCCGGATCCCCACGGATCACCAGCCCCAGCGGGGCGATGGACGCGGCATGCTCCCATGCGCTGATACCTCACGCGAAGAACCGACCCCTTACAGAAAGGGTGTTTTGCAGCAATGAACTGGCGGTCTTCATTGCATGCGCCGGGTGAGGGCACCCGGCCTTCAACCTCGAGCCATTGAAGGCCGCGTGACCCAACGCGGCGCATCCGCAATCCCGCTGGGTGAGGGCACCCGGCCTACAGCTCCGTGGCTCGGACTGAACGAACGGGTTCTTCACTCTGCCGGTTCCATGCCTTGCCAACGCCAACGGCGTTGAGACCCCGAGCCCAGGGTAGGCCGAGGAACGAGGACAACCCTGGGTTTGATCCCAACGCGCGAACCAACCGCATCGCGGTTGTGGCCATATCCGAAGCGCCCTGTTCCGCCACAGCATCTGAGCCGATTCCATGCAGCAGATTTCTCGCGCAGAGGCGCAGAGGCGCTGAGGAAGACAGGGAAAGGGACATTACGGGTGCCGCTGGGCCATCGTCTGGCGGCCCTACGGGCCTGGGACCACGGATTGGGAGGGCGTTGCGTGGGGCAGTTTCGTGTCGTTGGTGGCCTTCTTCTATGCCATCAGGTCGCGGACGATCTTTCCGTGGACGTCGGTGAGACGGTAATCGCGGCCGGCGTGGTGGAAGGTGAACTTCTCGTGGTCGAAGCCGAGCAGGGCCATGAGGGTGGCGTGCAGGTCGTGGACGTGGACGGTGTTCTCGGAGGCAGCGAACCCGAATTCGTCGGTTGCGCCGTAGACAGTGCCGCCGCGGACACCGCCGCCCGCGAGCCACATGGTGAACCCGTGGTTGTTGTGGTCGCGTCCGTTGGACTTCCCGGCGTTGGCGCCCGGGGTGGGGAGTTCCACCGTCGGGGTGCGGCCGAACTCGCCGCCCCAGATGACCAGGGTGTCTTCGAGCATGCCGCGCTGCTTGAGGTCGGAGAGAAGCGCCCCGATGGGTTGGTCACATTCCTTGGCCAGCTTGCGGTGGTTGACCTCGATGTCGTCGTGATTGTCCCAGGGTTGGCCGGAACCATGCCAGACCTGGACGAAGCGCACGCCCCGCTCGATGAGCCGTCGGGCAATGAGCATCTGGCGTCCCTGCGTGCCATCGCCGTACATCCTGCGGATGTGTTCGGGCTCGCGGCCGATGTCGAAGGCGTCGGCGGCGTCGAGTTGCATCCGGTAGGCGAGTTCGAATGACTGGATGCGTGCTTCCAGTTGTGAATCGGCGGCGCGTGCCCGTTGGTGGCGTTCGTTGAGTTGGGCGAGGAGATCGAGCTGGGCACGCTGTTCGGGCAGGGAATGGTACTGGTTGGTGATGTTCTCGATCAGCCGCTCGATCTTGGTGTGCTCGGTGTTGATGTAGGTGCCCTGATAGACGCCGGGGAGGAAGGCCGACTGCCAGTTCTGGGATTCCTGGATCGGGTAACCGCCAGGGCACATGACCACGAATCCGGGCATGTTCTGGTTTTCGGAGCCCAGGCCGTAGGTGACCCAGGATCCGAACGAAGGACGGACCTGCCTTGCTTCGCCGCAGTTCATGAGCAGCAGGGACGGTTCGTGATTGGGAACATCGGCTTTCATCGACCGGATCACGCACAGGTCGTCGACGTGCTGGGCGACGTGGGGAAAGAGATCGGAGACCGGGATGCCCGATTGTCCGTAGCGACGGAAGGCGAAGGGGGAGCGATAGGCCGAGCCGGTGCGACGCTCGGTCTGGTGTCGGATGGGGATCTCCTTGCCGTGCCATTGGTCGAGGGAGGGCTTGGGATCGAAGGTGTCGACGTGGGATGGACCGCCGTTGGCGAAGATGTGGATGACGCGTTTGGCGCGGCCGAGGAATTGCGGTTGGCGGGGTGTCAGGGGTTTGGTGAACCCACCCGAGGGAACCGCGTTGGCGGCCCGGAGGCGCGGGGCGATTTCACCGAGCGAACCCATCAGCGCGGCAAGCCCGAGCGTTCCCATGCCCATGCCGCACTGTTCGAGGAAGCCGCGGCGGGTGAGCGCGAGGTGATCGTGGTTCGGTGCGTGATGGCTCATGCGGTGTGAAAGTGACTGTTTCCACTGATGCCCCGGGATCCGGGGATCTTCACGTCATTTTTTGGCAATTGCCTGTGTGCCGGGGCGCGGATGAAGCACGCAGGGTCATTGGCCAAACTCCATCTGCTTCCACCAACGCTCGAGTTCGTCGGCCCCGAAGTCGGCAAGGATGTGGCCATCCACGTCTATGGATGGCGCTTTCGACTGGCCGGTGAGGTCGTGCATCTCGCGGCGCGCGACGGCATCGCGGTTGACGTCCAGCACCTCGTACTGGATCTGGCGATGGTCGAGCCAGTCGATGGCTTCGTCGCACCACGGACATCCCGCCTTGATGAACAATCGAACGGACTTTGGCATGCCCCAGCTTCGCACGGGATGCGGGAAATGGCGATGGACAGCTCTTGGGACGAGACCGGGCTTGTGTCTGGCAGGTCTGTAATGGTAGACCCGAACCATGCGCCCAATGATCCTGACACTGGCGGCGACCCTCCTCATCGGTGGAGGTGCGCCAACACTCCTTCAAGCGTCCGGTTCCTATCCCGGTCCTGCGATTCGCCCGGCTGCGCGGGTCATCACCGCGAAGTACGAACTCGGCAAGGCCGTGTTCAATGGCAAGGCGACGACCACCGCGGGCGCAGGCAATGCGGAAGTCCAGGGAGAGAAGCTTGCCGCCTGGCAGAAGGCATTGCCGGTGGCTGCGGCCAAGACGGTCAACCTGCCGGCGTTTGCGGGAAAACTGACCGCTGAACAGATGGATGCCCTGCAATACTTTCTTGAAGTCCGTTACAACCTGAAGAAGGCCGCCCAGTAATCCTGAAACCATCACGGAATAACCGACGCACACCATGAAGAAGATGCTTTTCCGCCCGTTGGCCGCCGCTGGCGCCGCCTTGGTTTTCGCACCGCTTTCGCCCCTCCTGGCGCAGTCCGCCTACCTTCCCACACCGGGTGCCTTCGAGGCCACGCCGATGTATGTCTACCAGAGTTTCGAGGACTTCTGGATGGGCCGTACCCGCAACGAAATGCTGACCGATCCTGTCGTCCAGCACACGGCGAGTGTCTCGGTGGAATACGGTCTGAGCCAACGCTTCGCACTGGATACGACCGTTGGTTATACCTGGGTGGATACGACCGCCTTTGGAGGAAACCAGGAGAACGACGACGGCTTGGCGGACACCCGCCTGGGTGTGCGCTGGTTGGTGTACGATGAAGCGGAAACAACCTGCAAATGGGCACCGACGATCACGCTGCGCCTGGGTGGGATCGTGGCTGGATCCTATGACGAGGGTCTCCCGTGGTCGGCGGGCGATGGAGCCCATGGCGGTGAAGCCTCCGTGTTGATGGCGAAGGCGATCGGCCAGACGGGCTTCGGGCTGTACGGCGAGGCCGGCTATCGACTCCGCGAGAATCCCGTCCCCGATGATTTCTTTGGGTTGATCGGGGCCTACAAGACCTTTGGTTCCTTCACCGTCAATGTGGCTTACCGGCACGTGCAGAGCCTGAGCGGGTCGGACATCGGGGACCCGGGTTTCACGTTTCCGGAGTTGAAGGAGATCAATCAGATCTTCGAAGCCGGACTTGGCTACCGGGATTCCGGCGGGCGCTATTACCAGATCTTTGGTGCCTTCAACGTCGATGGCCGCAACGCAGGCGACAAGATCATCCTGGGCGCATCGATGACGATTCCGTTCTGACGGAAGCGCGTCGGGCTTGCAGATGCCGCAGACCGTCCCAGAGGGCGGCTGCGGCAACGATTCCATACTCGATCGGGCGCAGCCAGACCGGGTGGGAGTAGGGGCCGGGGGCGTTGATGCCCAGGTTCAGTGCGGTGGCATAGCTCAGAAGGACGGCGGCCATGGCGGTCCATCCGGTGAGGTTAGGGCGGGCGGCCACGAACGGCGCCATCCAGAGCAGGTACCACGGGTTCACGACCGCGGAGGCGACGAGGACACCCCCGAACACGGCATCGAGCCGCGGCATGACCTCTGGATTCCGGAGGCATTTCCAAAAGTGGGCCGCCAGGAACGGTGCCACCATTGCCAGGGCGAGGACCTTGGCACGATCGGCAGGCACGAAGATTCCCAGGATGCCGACCAGCGAGGAATTGAACTCCCATCCGGCAGCGAAGGTCTGGAGGGAGGATCCGAGGCCGTTCGGACCCCAGAACGGTGCGTGCAGGGCGACCGCGGTGAGCACGAATGCGGCCCATCCGCGGACATTCCGAACACCGAGGAGGAATGGAACGGCGGGCAGCGCGAGGACTTTTCCGCTGACGGCGAGTCCAAGGCCGATGCCGGTGGTCCACGGGCGTTGGCGTTGATGGGCCCATGCGGCGGCGACCATCGGCAGGATTGCAAGGACGTCCGCATGGGCGTTGACGCACGTCTCGTGGATGACCAAGGGGCACCAGCCGTAGAGCGCGGCGGCACGGATGCCGAACGTGCGATGGACCAAGCCCAGGACACCAAGGTCCGCGGCGAGGGTGATGAGTTTCCACGGCCAGAGTTCCCCGGGAGCGATCCATGCGGCGAGGGCGAAGCCCATCTGCAACACCGGGCCGTAGACCGTGGGGAGATCGGGATTGTTGATCTCGCTCAGACGCCGTTGGAGGAGTTCGGGAATGGAAGGGTCGGTGAAGAATGCGGAGGGCACGGCGTGATAGGGATTGCCGGTCGTCAGGAACCTCCATCCGTCCCACAGGTAGCGGGCCCAATCATCTTCCATGAGGGGCTGGGTGAACGAGGCGAGCAGCCGGAACCCCACTGCCCAGGTCAATGCACCGGGGAGCGGGCCGGGCAGGCGAACCAACCAGGCGAACGCGGCCCACGCGATCGCCTGAACACAGCCCAACAGCAGGAGAGGGGGGATGGTGGGACGATTGGCCAGCACGACCTGCGCACCCCAGACGAGGAGAAGCGATGCGCCCACGATCTGCATGGATCGTGCGTGCGACGTTTCCGGGCGTGGGATGTCGTTGGCCATCACGGAGCGTGGAAAGGTAGCCGAAGTGTCGGGGTGAAGTCGCGTGCGACGGTTGAAGAACACTGGAATTTCGAGGGGCATTGACGACAGAAGCTGTCTTCATTCTGGACGCGGGGGGTGGAAACGGCGGACAACAGGCCCAGCCCCTTCCTCTTCAGGGTGCTCCGCCATTGGTGGCGGGCCGGCACGCACACCTTGGGCCGCTGCTTGGGGACACGGGGTATGGCGGGTTCCAATGGAGCAATCGACGACACCAGCAAACCGCGGGGTCCGACGTAAGCGCCGGGTGGGATTGTATTTCCGCCTGGTGGGCTTCTCCCTGCTCTTGATCGGACTTGCGGTCGGTGTGTCGTCGTTTGCCGCGTACAAGTACCAGAAGGATTTTCTGGAGAAGCAGTTGCAGGCCGAACTCCTGGCCGTGGTCAATTCGGTGGCTCCGGCAATCAAGGGAGGTGCCCTTCGTTCCATCAACAGCCCGACCAACGGAGAGGTTTTTCAGGCGGACAATTCGGACTTCATCGAGAACCGCGAGCTCCTGCTGAAGGTCAAGTATGCCAATCGGTTGACCAACAGCCTCCACAGTCCGCTCTACATCATGCGCCCCCGGGAGGACGCCTCCCCGACCAACCGCTTTGAGTTCGTGGTGATGACCGATCCCGGGCCGGACGGGAATTTTTTCGTGGGGAACGGATATGGCACGCAGCCGCATTTGGAGTCCGCGCTGAATGATCAGGCGACGTCGCGCGGGTTGTATTGGGATGGGTACGGTTGGTGGATCTCGGCGGCGGCACCGGTGAAGGATGAGGATTCGAACGTGGTGGCGGTCCTTCAGGCGGACCGGCCGGTGGACTTCCTGGATGAGCGCGCTCGGGAAATAGCCAAGGATCTGCTCGTGAGCTCGATGTTCAGCGCGATCATCGCTGCCTTGGGAGCAATGTTGCTGGCCCGGAGCCTGACGAATCCGATCCATCGCCTGGCGAAGGCCACCCAACAGTTCGGCGAGGGGCAATTCCAGCATCGGGTCGAGATGACCCGCAGCGATGAAATTGGTGACCTTGGTCGGAGTTTCAACCGGATGGCCGACCAATTGGCGCAGTCCCGCGACAGCATCGAGAAACAGAAGGAAGAGTTGATCGAGCTGTACCGGGAGGCGCAGGCGGCGAGCAGGGCGAAGAGCGAGTTCCTGGCGACCATGAGCCATGAAATCCGGACGCCAATGAACGGCATCCTTGGCTTCAGCAGCCTGCTGCTCGAGTCCCCGCTCCAACCGGAGCAACGGGCGCATGCGGAATTGGTGCAGCAGAGTGCCTCGAGCCTGCTCACGATCATCAATGACATCCTGGATCTGTCGCGGATCGAGGCAGGCCGGATGACGCTGGAGATGACCCCGTTCGACCTTCGCCACCTGCTCGAGGGCGTCGTCGACCTGCTGGCAGTGACTGCCCACAAGAAGGGGCTCGAGATCATCCTCTGGATGGATGAACAGATCCCGCCGTACCTCATGGGGGATCCGACACGGGTGCGGCAGATCATCCTGAACCTGACGGGCAACGCGGTGAAGTTCACCGAGCGTGGCGACATCCTGTTGCGGGTCAAACTCGAGTCCGGATTGCCTGATGGTGGTTCGCGCCTGCGTTTTGAAGTCCGGGATTCGGGCATCGGCATTTCGGAAGAGGTCCGCTCACGGTTGTTCCAACCGTTCAGCCAGGCCGACAGTTCGACCACCCGGAAGTACGGCGGCACCGGACTCGGATTGGTCATCAGCAAGCGCCTGGTGGAACTGATGGAGGGCGAGATCGGCGTCGAGAGCGAGGCTGGGCGCGGTTCGTTGTTCTGGTTCACCGCGAACTTCCAGTCCGCGAGTTCACCGGCGCTTCCCGTGGTCCTTCCGCCTCTGGTGAACCGCCGGATCCTGATCGTGGACGACAACGACACGAACCGGCAGTTGCTGCTGCAGCAATTGAAACTGTGGGAGGTGCTGGCGGAGGCCGTGGAAGACGCTGCCACCGCGGAAACGCGGATGCGGGAAGCCCTTCGCGAGGGCAAACCGTACGACCTCGCCGTCCTGGACCTCCAGATGCCGGAGGTGGACGGGATGATGCTGGCCCGTCGCATCCATCGGGATCCGGTGTTGTGTGGGACCCGCATGGTGATGCTCTCCTCGGCGCACGAACGGCCGGACTCCATGGCCCTCCGGGATGCAGGCTTGTTGGTGTTCCTGTTGAAGCCGGTCAAACGGGCGCAATTGCATCAATGCCTGGTCGAGGCACTGGCGGCACCCTTGCCCGGTTCCGAGCCGCCGCCGGGCGTTGTACAGAAGCGCCCGTCCACCCGTTCCGGTGATCATTCGGCAGGAGGAATCGTGGTTGATCCCTCCGAACTGGGACGGTTGAGGATCCTTCTTGCGGAGGATAACCTGACGAACCGGTTGCTGGCGGTGAAGATGCTGGAGCGACTCGGTTGCCGGGCCGAGACGGCCCTCAACGGACTCGAGGTCCTGCATGCCGTGGAAGCCGCCCGTTTCGACATCATCCTGATGGATTGCCTCATGCCGGAAATGGACGGCTACGAAACCACACGCCGGCTCCGGGAGCGCGAGCGGAACGGCGCTCCCAAGGTCCACATCATCGCCATGACGGCGAATGCGATGCGCGAAGATCGGGAACGCTGCCTCGCTTCCGGCATGGATGACTACCTGGCCAAGCCGGTGCGGAGGGAAGAGCTGCGTTCGGCCTTGGTGCGGGCGTACGAAGCGGTGACGGCCAATCCCGAGTGATGGCAAATCCTCCGCATCCTGAACCGGGGTTTGCCAAGACCTGCCTCGTGCTGATTCCGGCGCTCAACGAGCGTGAGTGCGTCACCCAGACGGTCCGCCAGTGGTTGGACGCGGGCTTCGCCGGGGTGCGCGTGATCGACAACGGCAGCACCGATGACACGGCGGCGCTGGGACGCAAAGCGGGTGCGGACGTCGTTTCCGAACCCGTCCGCGGGTACGGGGCCGCCGCATGGCGAGGATTGCAGGACCTGCCCCCGGGGACCCAGTGGGTCCTCTTCAGTTCGGCCGATGGCAGCGACGCCCTCGACCCGGAGGAATGCCGCCGCTGGGAAACAGTCGCCCGGGAGGCGGACCTGATTCTTGGCGATCGATCGGGGTCCGCCGAATCGCGGGCGGCGATGAACGCTTCCCAGCGGATCTGTACGTCGATCTTCAGGGTGGTGGCGCGCGCAGGCTGGGGACGTTCCTTTGGCGATGTCGGTTCGTTGCGGGCGATGCGGGTCGGGGCACTCCTGGGCCTCCGCCTGACGGATCGGGGGTTTGGGTGGAATGTGGAGATGCAGGTCCGGGCCATCGAGGCGGGACTCCGTATCGTCGAGCTTCCCGTCCGGTTCCGGCCCCGGCGCGCGGGGGAGTCCAAGATTTCCGGCAACCTGACGGGTACCCTCCGGGCTGCGTGGGGCATCCTGGCCATGATGTTCCGGCTCTGGCGGACCCGTCGGTGAGGGGATAAACCGAAATTCGGGATTGAACGCCGTTGCCCTTGGGGCGGTCGGTGCGGCATACACGCGCAGATGAGTTCCGGTCCTGCAGCCGCCAACGCCGCCGTCCAGGAGGCTTCCGCCTTCCTGGGCCCCCTGTTTACCGAGATCAACAAGTGTGTCGTGGGCCAGCGATACCTGGTCGAGCGACTTGTCATTGGACTTCTGGCGAACGGCCACGTCCTGCTCGAAGGCGTGCCCGGACTGGCCAAGACCCTTTCCGTCAAGACGCTGGCCACCGGATTGCACGTCCGCTTCTCCCGGATCCAGTTCACGCCCGACATGCTGCCCGCCGATGTCATCGGCACGCAGGTCTACAATCCCAATGCGGGCAATTTCTCCATCCGTCGGGGACCGATCTTCGCGAATCTGGTGCTGGCGGACGAAATCAACCGGGCTCCGGCCAAGGTGCAGTCGGCGCTGCTGGAGGCGATGCAGGAACGGCAGGTGACGATCGGCGACCAGACCTTCCGGCTGGAGGAACCGTTCCTGGTGCTGGCGACGCAGAATCCGATCGAGCAGGAGGGCACCTACGTGTTGCCCGAGGCGCAGGTCGATCGGTTCATGCTGAAGTTGAAGATCGGCTATCCGACCCGGGAAGAGGAACGCCAGATTCTGGACCTGATGGGGCGGACGAACGGCCATCCGACGGCGCAGGCGGTGGTCACCCCCGAGGATATCCTCAAGGCGCGCGCCGTGCTCAACGAGATGTACATGGACGAGCAAGTCCGGGATTACATCGTGGACGTGGTCTGTGCGACGCGGGATCCGCAGGCCTACAAGCTGAAGCTCGACGGCATGATCCAGATGGGAGCCTCGCCGCGGGCGACGATCGCCCTGGCGCTGGCAGCACGGGCTCACGCGTTCCTCCGTGGTCGTGGCTATGTGACGCCGCAGGACGTGAAGAGCATCGGGTTGGATGTGCTGCGCCACCGCGTCACCATCACTTACGAGGCGGAAGCGGAGGAGAAGACGGCGGAGTGGGTGGTGCAGCGGATCTTCGACGAACTCCCGGTGCCCTGACCGCAGGCTTTCGTGTCACCGCCGTCGCCTGATCGCTGCCCGCAATGATCCCCAAGGAACTGCTCAAGAAGATCCGACAGATCGAGATCCGGACGCGCCGGCTCGTGGCGGACTCCCTCGCGGGCCAGTACCACTCGGCGTTCAAGGGCGTGGGCATGGACTTCGACGAGGTCCGCGAATACCAGCCTGGCGACGAGGTCCGCACGATTGATTGGAACGTCACTGCACGGATGAACCATCCGTTCGTGAAGAAGTTCCGGGAGGAGCGGGAGCTCACGGTGATGGTGATGGTGGATGTGAGCGCGTCGGGATTGTTCGGATCCGGGGCGCAGTCCAAACGGGAGTTGGCTGCGGAGTTGGCGTCGGTGCTGGCATTCAGCGCGATCCGGAACCAGGACCGGGTGGGATTGGTCCTCTTCACGGAGACGGTCGAGCACTACCTCCCACCGCAGAAGGGGCGGCGCCATGTGCTGCGGGTGGTGCGGGACATCCTTTGCCATGAGCCGCGGTTCCGCGGCACCTCCATCAACGGAGCACTGGAGTTCGCGCGCCGGATCCTGCCGCACCGGGCGATCGTTGTGCTGGTCTCGGATTTCCTGGCGGAGACGAATCCCAGCCGCAGCGAGATCATGGCCCACCTGAAACGTCGGGTCCTGCACAGCGAGACCCTGGGCCGGATTTCCGCGGGCGTGTTGCGGCAGGTCGCGCGCCGGCACGACGTTGTCGCGGTGCAGGTGGTGGACCCCTTCGAGATGGTGCTGCCGAAGCTGGGTCGATTGCTCCTCCAGGATTCAGAGACCGGCGAGGTGGTGGAGGTCAACACGAGCGACGAACGCCGGTTGCACGCCTTCAGTGCCCGTGCCTCGAAGACACAGGACGAACTGGACCGGTTGTTCGGGAGTTGTGGCGTGGATGCGCTTCGGGTGCGCACGGACCAGCCGTACGAGCGGGCGTTGTCCGACTTCTTTGATTCCCGCGAGAAAAGGAGGGGACGATGAGCTTTCTCCGGTATCGCCTTTTCCGGGGGCTGGGCTTCACGGCTGTCTGCGGTGTCTTCGCTTGGTTCCTGGGAACCGCCATGGCGCAGGGAGCGGTGACGAATCGGAGCCAGGCCCCCGGCCCGATCCTCGCGCCCGCCCCCGGAGGAACAAACGTGGTCCCACGGCTTCCACTGCGCGGCGATGTCCAGCGTCTGGAGGAAATCCCGGACCCATGGAAGCGCCCGATCCAGGTGGGATTCGTCGCCTTGGTGGCCGGCGCGGCGGGACTGGCCTGGTGGCGATGGAGCCGTCGTCCGCCCGCCGAGCGTGCGCCCCTTCCAGCGCCTGATCCGGCCACGGTGGCCCGCGGGCGCATCGAAGCCGCGCGCGAGTGGATGGGTGAACCGCGCCGCTACGCCAGCGAGGTGTCCGATGCCGTCCGCCATTATCTCGAGGATCGTTTCGGGCTGAAGGCACCGGAGCAGACAACGGAGGAATTCCTCACGGACCTGAGCCGGCGTCCGACACTGGATCCGCGTCATCAAGGACCATTGGCAGCGTTTCTGGAGCAATGCGATCTGGTGAAGTTCGCGGGGTGGAAGCCGGGTGCGCAGGAGTTGGACGGACTGGAGGCGGCCGCGGTCTGGGTCGTGGATGAAACGGCACCGGCTCCATTGGAGACGGCGGCGGAGTCCGCTGCCCCAACCGGTGGCAACCCACAGAAAGGGGGAGGCGATGCGGTTTGAATCCCCTTGGTGGCTGCTGGGCATCCTGGCGGTGCCGTTGCTGATGTGGGCGCACCGCCGATGGAGCCGCGAGGCGACGTTCGTGTATTCGTCGGTCGGCTTGGTGAAGGGCATCACTTCCCTGAGCCGATCGCGTGCGGGCAAGGTTCTGCGCGGTTTGCGGTGGCTCGCCATGGCCCTGCTGTTTGTCGCGTTGGCTCGTCCTCAGGCCGGGCAGGGACGTGCGCCCGTCCGGGCCAGCGGCGTGGACATCGCCGTGGCGCTCGATCTTTCCGGATCGATGCTGGCGGAGGACTTCGAACTGCACGGCGAGCGCGTGAACCGGATCGCGATTGCGAAGGATGTCCTCAAGGCCTTCATCGAACAGCGGGCCAGTGACCGCTTCGGGCTCGTGGCCTTTTCCAGTCGCGCCTACATCGCTGCGCCTCCAACGCTGGACCACGACTTCCTCCTGCGGATCCTGGATCGACTCGACACGTTGAACGAGCAGGGCACGGCGATTGGATCCGCCCTTTCGACGGCGGTGAACCGGTTGCGTGACCTTCCCTCCAAGAGCCGGATCGTGGTGTTGATGACCGATGGACAGAACAACGCAGGCAGCATCCCGCCCCTCACGGCGGCGGATGCGGCCAAGGCGCTTGGGGTGAAGGTCTACACGATCGGCGTGGGAACGCGTGGCACGGCCCCGACGCCGGTCGGCTACGATCCCTTCGGTCGCAAGGTGTACCGGCAGGTGCCGGTGGACATCGACGAGGAGACGTTGACGCAGATTGCCGATCGGACGGGCGGCAAGTACTTCCGTGCGGACAGCACGCAAACGCTGCGGTCGATCTACGAGGAGATCGACCGGTTGGAGAAGACGGAAATGGAGACGCAGAAGTTCGCCTCCTATGAGGAGTTGATGATGTACGCGGGGGTGCCGGCGCTGGTGCTGTTGGTCCTCGAACTGATGCTGGCGAACACGGTCTGGAGGAAGCTGCCATGAATTCCTATCTGACCCCTTTCGGCATGCCGGCGTTCCTGGTGCTGGCCGTCGTGATGACGCCCTTGCTGGTGGTGTTCCTGTGGTGGACATGGCGATCCAAGCAGCGGGCCATCGCGCGCTTCGTGAACAGCCGGTTGCTCGGCCAGTTGACCGTCGGTGTCTCGCCGTGGCGGCAGCAGTTCAAGCGCTGGATTCTGGGACTGGCCATCGTCGTGCTGATGCTGTCCCTCGCCCGCCCGCGGATTGGGTACATCGAGGAGGAGAGCCGCGGCGCGGGCCTGGATGTGATCGTGTGCTTCGATGTTTCCCGTTCGATGCTGGCCACGGATCTCAAGCCCAACCGTCTGCAACGGGCGCGGCTGGGGGCCTATGACCTGGCGCGGTTTGGCAAGGGCGACCGCCTCGGTCTGGTGGCCTTCGCGGGTTCCGCCTTCCTGCAATGCCCGCTGGCCCTCGATCCGGAGGCCTTCCGGCAATCCGTGGCGGCCCTCGACACCGACATCATTCCGGAGGCCGGCACGGCGCTGGCCGAGGCCATCCAGGAAGCACGGCAGAGTTTCAGCCGCGACTCCGGCGCGTCCCGGGCGATCGTCATCATGACGGACGGCGAAGATCACGAGGAGGGAGCGGTGGAGGCGGCCAGGGAAGCGGCGAAGGATGGAGTCCGCGTCTACACGCTGGGATTGGGATCGGCGGATGGCGAACTGCTGCGCACGACCGATCCTTACGGCAACGCAGTGTTCATCCGTGATGAGTCGGGCAATGTCGTGAAGAGCCGGTTGAACGAAGGGTTGCTGCGCGAGATCGCGGAGGCCGGCAACGGGTTTTACCAGTCCATGCAGGATCCGCAGGCCCTCCGGACGCTCTACGACCGTGGACTGTCGACCCTGCCGAAGGGAGAGTTCGCGGGAGGCAAGGTCCGGCAGCCCAAGGAACGTTTTCAATGGCCCCTGGCACTCGTCGTGGGCCTGCTCGTGTTGGACGTGCTTGTCTCCGAGCAACGCCGCAGTCGGCTGCGCACGGCGTCCACCGGCGCGGGCAACCCGGAGTTGAAGGGCGCGTTGGGCGTGACAAACTGAAGGAACCGATGAATCCGAATTCAAGATCCCGAAGGTGGTTTCGGACCGTGGGTGCGGCCGCGCTGACGACGTCGTCCCTGCTGTGTGCCGGTCCGAATGCTGAAAGTGCGCTCGAGCGGTTTGGGAAGGGCGATGTCGTGGGGGCACGACAGGAGTACGAACAGCTGCTGACCGCACGGCCGGACGATCATCGATTGGCGTTCAATGCCGGCGTGGCTGCCTACCGGCAGCAGGATTGGGAGGGAGCCGCCCGCCGGTACGAGTCGGCGTTGGGATCGGCGGACCTGCGGTTGCAGCAGCGGGCCTTCTTTGGATTGGGCAATGCGCGGTTCCGGTTGGGCGAGGGAGCCGAGGAACCCACCGAGAAGATCCGTCTCTGGGAGGACGCCGTGCGGCAGTACCAGGCGGCGCTGGGACTCAATCCGGCAGACACGGATGCCCGGGCGAACCTGGAGGCAGCGCAGGAAGCGCTGGCGCGGGAACGCAAGGAGCAGCAGGAACAGCAGAAGGATCAGAAGCAGGACAAGAAGGACAAACAGGACAAGGACAAGGAGGAGGACTCCAAGGATCAGGAAAAGCAGGACTCGGGGAAGTCGGACGAACAGCAATCCGGAAAGGACGAGTCCAAGGACTCCAAGCAGGATTCCAAGGAGGGCTCCGACTCGAAGGACGGGAAGGACGGGAAGGACCAGAAACAGCAAGGCATGGGGGATCGCGGATCCAAGAAGGATCCATCGAAGGAGAAGAAGGATCCGAAGGATTCCGACGCCAAGGGTGGCGAGGAGGACAAGTCCGAGGACGGACAGAAGGGCAAGGCCGGGGATCCCCGCGAGAAGGGCCAGAAGGACGCCGCCGGGCAAGGGCAGGGCAAGGGGGGCGACCAGAAGGCTGGATCGGGCAAGGACGGTGGGGCGGGCGAGAAGGGCAGTGGCTCCCAGCCTCCCGAGCCCGGCACCGGCGGTGCCGGTGGGATGGCCTCCGACGCCGGCGAAGACTCGGCGGATGGACGCATGGCGATCCGTTTTGCCGAGCGGATGTTGGATGGACACAAGCGCGAGGAGCGCGCGTTGATCCTCCGCCCGGCCGCGCCGGCACAGGATCCACGGGCGGGCAACGGACGACGGAAGACCTGGTGATGTTCCCGCGATCCATGATTTCAATTTCGCTCCATCCCTTCCGGTCGGCCGGCGTTCCGCGCCTTGGAGGCTTCTTCGCCTTCCTGCTGGCGTGTGTCTGCCTGACCCGGACGGCACTCGCCCTCGACGCCCGACTGGTGCTCGACCGCGAGACGATCGAGGCGGGGGAAACGGTCGGAATGCAGGTGGTCGTCGATGGGACGCAACGGACCGCCACACCGACGGTTCCCCAGATCCCCGGGGTTCGGATGCGATACCTCGGGCCCTCCAGCCAGATGGAGAACATCAACGGCCAGACGACCGTCCGGGTTTCACATCGGTACCAACTGGCGTTGGACACGACCAATGACGTGGTGATTCCGCCGATGCAGGTGCGGGTGGCCAACCAGACCCTGACCACGCAGCCGGGCCGGATCCGGGTCCTGCCGCGCGAAGCCCACGAGGAACCGGTGTGGCTGAAGCTGGTCATGGATCGCGACGAAGTGGTCGTGGGCGACACGTTTCCGGTGGAGTTGCACCTGTACTTCCAATCGATCCGCAGTCCTTCGGCTCCGCGTTTTGACCTGGACGGATTCGTGATGGGCAGAAGCACCCAACCCACGCAGGCGGCGACGCAACGGGGCAACCAGCAGTGGAGCGTGGTCATCTGGAAGTTCGCGGTGACGGCCACCAAGCCCGGCGATCTCGTCGTGGGCCCGGCCGAGATGGATCTGGTCCTCCTCCT
>JAIXZE010000045.1 GCA_027489875.1 Verrucomicrobiales bacterium | reverse complement strand
CCTGGGAAAGGCCGCGGAACGGCGACGAGGACGTCGCCACCCCGTTCCGTGCGGGGGGAGTTGCCAGATCCCAGCGGCCAGATGCCTGCGCAGCGCCGGGTGAGGGCACCCGGCCTACAACGGGAGTGCCGCGTGAGGGGACCCGGCCTACAGGGGGAGTTGCCAGTCACCAGTTCCCGGATCCCAGATTCGGAAAACCTGGGACTAGCGCGTCGTGCGGTGGGGGGCGGCCCAGAGGGGTTTGAGGGCGGCGTTGGCAGCGGCCCAGTTGGTGAAGTCGGGTTCGAATCGGACGCTCAAGGCCCATCGACCGCGGGCGGCATCGGTGTTCTCCACGGCGTGGGGCAGGTTGGTGCGGACGAGGGTGGCAGACCCGATGAAGGCCTCGGACAGGATCTGGACCTGATCCTGCGGCAGGTTCTCGCGATCGCGGGCACCGAAGAATCCGTAGTGGATACCGTTCAGCGTGCGGTACCACGGACCCGCGTCTGCGGGAGGAACGGGATCCGGCACGTTGCCGGGTGCCGCGATGCGATACCAGCGCATGAGGGAATCGGCCCCGGAGAGGTTCCAGTTGATGGCCGCGACGTTCTTGCGCCACCGGCCATTCTGGAGGGCGACGTCGTCGTGGATGATGCCCATCGAGCCGGGTTTCTTGTGGAAGAGGGCGGCAGTGCCCAACCGGAGGCCGAGTGCGTGGAACCGGGAGAGGGTGGCCTCGGCGAGGATCTCTTCCGCGTTGAAGACTGCGTAATGATTGCTCCGGGAGGCGCGCGGTCTGCGGAACCCGGGCTTGAGCGGGTTGTTCGGCAGGTCCAATGGCCGGAAGAAGTCGGTGGGCTTCATGGTTCGGTGCAAAACGACCCGCGGCGGCTTGCACCGGCGCGGGTCGGGTGGGGATGGATCGACCCTATTTGTTGTCGTTCTCGACCACCCGCTTGGCCCCGGCCTTCGGATCCTTCTTGGCAGGGAGGTCCTTGAGCTTGGCGGCGGTGGTGGCTGGGGCCTTGGTGTCGGCTTTCTTGGGGGCTTTGGCTTTCATCGGATTTCCTTTCGGACGGTTTCCCAGCAATGCCTCACTTGTTCCTCTCCTCCACCCTTCGCCCTGCCTTGGGATCCTTCTTTGCGGGAAGGTCCTTGAGCTTCGCGGCGGTGGTGGCGGGGGCTTTGGTATCGGTCTTCTTGATGGTCTTGGATTTCATGGAGTTTGCTTTGGTGCTGGTGCTTCCCCGTGAGGGTTCACTTGTCGTTCTGCTCGTTCTTGCGTCCGGCCTTGGGGTCCTTCTTTGCGGGAAGATCCTTGAGCTTGGCAGCGGAGGTGGCAGGGGCCTTGGTGTCGTCCTTCTTGGGGGCTTTAGATTTCATCGGATTTCAGGGATGCCTCACTTGTCGCCCTGTTCCTGCCGACGTCCGGCCTTGGGGTCCTTCTTTGCGGGAAGGTCCTTGAGCTTGGCGGCGGAGGTGGCGGGGGCCTTGGTGTCGGTCTTCTTGGGGGTCTTGGCTTTCATCGGATTTCCTTTCGGACGGTGGATTTCAGGGATGCCTCACTTGTCGCTCTGCTCCTGCTTTCGTCCGGCCTTGGGGTCCTTCTTTGCGGGAAGGTCCTTGAGCTTGGCAGCGGAGGTGGCGGGGGCCTTGGTGTCGGTCTTCTTGGGGGTCTTGGCTTTCATCGGATTTCCTTTCTGGCCTGCGGGCTGGCGGTTGATGCGGGCGACTCCGTTTTGGGTCTGCTACCGGCATCGGGCCAGTCCCTGATGGCGCTTTCATTTAAGCCCCGGACCCTGCGTTCCGGTCAACGATCCGATGGTCGCGGGGACTCCGCCATTGGTCGGATCCCCTTAGTGGGAGGCGAGGGAGCGCAGGAGGCGGCGGGGATCGGTTTCCTGGCCCAACGCGGTCAGTGTCGTGGCAAAGGAGGTACCTTCGGCGGTCAGGTGGGCCGGGCTGAACGGGGCCTGCTGGAAGGTGCGATGCCGCGGGGTGGGTGCGGCCGGTGAATCCAGAAAGGGCACCCATCCGGCATCGGGCAGCCGTGGGGGACGACCGTACATCCAGGAACCAAAGGCGGCGCGTGCGAGACGGCCGAGACGGGTTCGGTCGCGGGCATCGAGTCCGAGGGCTGGCGCGAGGTTGTCGAGGGCCGCGTTGAGCACGGCGTCGTCGTCGGTCATCCACGGTTCCCGGGTGACGTGGCGCGTGATTTCCCGTTCGAGGGATCGGAGGAAGGAGCGGGCTTCGCGGCTTTCGACGACGAGCGGACTTTGCAGGAAACGGAGGTGGGCAAGGAGCCAGTGGACGAACGTCCGCCACTGGCGGGTGAAGCCGAATTCCTCGAAGCCGATCAGTTCGCGTTCCTGGACGCCGTCGATCTTGGAGAGGGCGATGCCGACGAAGGGGCCGCCGAAGTAAAGGGGTGTTTCGAGGTCGAGGAAACGGCCGTCGAGGGCGACGTTGCTTTCGAGGTAGAGCCAGAACAGGCCGGCACGGGCGAAGCCATGGAAGTTGGCGAGACCGCGGTGGTAGGCGGCAGCCATGGCCTCGGCGATGGCCCGTGGTTCGCCGTCGACCTTGTCGCGGGCTTCGGGTGGTCGCAGGAAGCGGTCGATTTCGAGGAACAGGGTGCCGATTGCCTGGGGTTCATTGACGAAATGATCGAGGGCGAAGGCGACGTTCGACATGCGCGCGAAGTCGGCGGGTTTGGCGGTGAGGGCGGCGTGGTTCGCGTCGGCGGCGGCGAACGCGGGGCGCGAACTGGATTGTCCGCCGGCGATAGCTTCGGATTCAGTCCGGTTCAGGGAGCGGAGCAGCACGGCGACGCAGGGCACGATGGCGTGGCCGAGTCCGCGTGCCTGCAGGGCGGTGGTGATGGTCCGTTCGCGCAACGCGGACCCGACCGACAGGTGACCGCTGGCGTGGTAGAGGTCGGAGGGTTCGTTCCAGTTGGCTGCGGCGGGAGTGCGGCCGACGCCCTTGAGATAATGACCGGCCCACACACCTCCGCGCCCGGAGCCGAGACGGCCGCGGGCGTTGCCGGTGATCTGGGTTTGAAGGTCGTAGTGGAGGACCTCCGGGTCGGGCGACGGCGCGAAGGCGAAGGCGTCCAGACGATCGTGGGCGACCTCGACGTTGAAGCGGGCGTGATCGGGATTTCCTGCGCGAAATCGGGAGCGACGCACAGGAACCGGGAACAGCCAGGGCAGGGCGTGGTTCATGGACGGCGGGTTACTTCAGGTGCTTGCGCAGGAAGTCAAAGGTGCCGACGCCGTGGATGGTGTGCGGTCCGTCGAAGAACTCGATCTCGGTGCGGTCGGCGAGGCCCATCTTCACGTAGTGACGTCGCGTGCGGGCGAATTCGTAGGCGACCCATTCATCGGGGGCGACGCCGTCCTCGTGTCCGCGTTCGACCATGAACGGGCGGGGAAAGATGAGCCACGAGAGCTCGGCGTAGTTGAAGGTATTGCCGAGGTTCCATTCGGGCATGTCGTATTCGCTGTTCCAGAGGTAGCTGTAGGGCGCGCGGGCCGAGGCGACCTTCCAGATCCATTCGTTGTAATCGGCAGAACAGATGCTGAGGCAGTAGCGGTCCACGAGGACGGGGACGCGCATGGCGGTCTTGCCGCCGTAGCTGAGGCCGTAGAAGGCGATGCGGGCGGGGTCGACGTCCTCGCGTGCGGCGAGCCAGTCGGTGATGACCTCGTGCTGGCGGACGATGAAGGACCAGAGCGTGAGACCGGCGGGCTGGGCCTTGCGGAGGACCTGGCGGAACTTCGTCTCGCCGATGTACGGGTTCTGCGGCGAGAAGGTGATGTAGCCCTGTTCCGCGAGCCGATAGGCGTAGCGATGGTAGGCCCAGTGATCCACCCAGGGATCGGCGGCGTCGCGCGGGCGACCTTCGAGACCGTGTTGGCAGACCACGACCGCGCGGCGTTCGCCGGGCTTCATGCCGGCGGGAAGGATCAGCGTGCCCCAGGCGAACACGTCGGGATGGACGTCGAACTGGACCTCATATCCGCGGATGCCGTTGGTCTCGAAAAGGAGACGGCTGCGCGGGTTCGGGGCCAGGCTGGGCTTCGGGATCTCGCCGGTGACCTCGCGTCGGAAGCGGTCGCGGAAAGGAACGGTGGAATTGGTGAATTCGGCGACGGACTTGAAGTTGGCCGTCTTCCAGAAGTCGGCGCGGGTGTACTGGGCTTCGCGCAGGAGCCATTGGGTGTCGTCGAGGAGCTCGCGATAGAGGCGCAGGGTACGGGCGTCGGGATCGGGGAGCGTGTTGGAACCGTTGCGGGCGGGCGCGACGCCGAGGGGCTTCACGG
>JAIXZE010000277.1 GCA_027489875.1 Verrucomicrobiales bacterium | reverse complement strand
CCAAGGCAATGGGGTCGCGTCTATAAATTATACATTTGCCAGCACACCGGCCGCGAATGACCGAAATGTAAAATTTATGGACGCGACCCCATTGTCTCCGCCCTGCCCTACCGCCAATCCTCCCCGAAGAATCCGGCGTCGATCACCCGGGATCCACCGCCACCCTCCAGAGCCAGCACGGCCCAGTCCGGGAGCCGTGGAGTCTGGCGGGCGTTGGTTCCAATCCATGACGCGAAGGTGTGACCGCTGTTCACCACCACATAGCGGTCCGGGCTCAGCGGATTCGGAGCGATCAGCACGGGAACGACATTCCCCCGCGCCACTTCCCGTTTTCCGTGCCGGACGACTTCACCCTCCCAAAGCAGCGGGAGCTTCCGCGCCATCCGCGCCAGCAACCGGTTGCTCTTCGGCGTGCCCCAGACAACCACATGATGGTCGCGCAGATCGTCAGCGGTGACATCGACATCCTTCACCACGCGGCATTCGCCGCGGAACTGCCCCCGCCAATCGTTCGTGAACTGCCGCCATTGGCGATCCGCCCACGCATCCACCGGACCGGTCGCGGGTCCCGTGGGCACCACGACAAGGAACGAATCCATGAACGCGTCATCGATGGGACCCTGGAGGCCGGGACGTTTGCCCGTGACCTGGGAACGACCGGTGGCGACCTGCCAGCGCCCGTCGGGCCGCTCAAACCTCCATGGCCCCGATACCGGCTCCCGAGCGTCCACCACGATCGACTGGCCATCTGCCCGCACGGTCCACGGCCCCTCCGCGAGGCCGGGCGGCCGGCGCAGGGAAAACGCCGTGACACCCTCGGTCTCCACGACGACGACATTCCCTGCCTCCACCCGAGCCCGCAGGCGGGCGCGTTCCCAGTGTTGCTGCAATCCCTCGAAACGCGCCCAGACCGAACCTTCCCCGGCGGGAAACCGCAGCGTGTGCGTCGTGAGATCGAGGGCCGGCAACTCGGGCGAGGGCGTGGACATCAGGGCATCTACGCGACGGGCGACTTCGCGCTTCGCACCCGGCTCATATTTGTGTTCCACGCCGGGGCCGATGACGTGGTCGAGGATGAGGCCTTCGGCGCGCAGGGCACGTTCCATGACCTGTGCGGCCTGGATCTGCCGATCCTTCTCGCCGCTGTAGGCGATCAACGGCACCTGACGCAGGTTCGCGGCGTAGTCGGTGGCGTTGTACCAGCGCCACAAGCGTTGTTCCCATGCCGGGAGGTCCGGTTCCTTCCGAAGGATGCCGGTGTACTCGGCGGTCTCGGCGAACCCGGCACCGGGCGCCGCGGCACGCCACAGTCCGGGATGATGCGCGGCCAGATGCCACGTTCCTCCGCCTCCCATGGAAAACCCGCGAATGGCCCGCCGCACCGGATACGCGCCATAGGCCCGCGTCGCATGCTCCATCGCCTCCATCACGTCGGTCTCTCCCGCGAACTTGAACGCGTTGCAGAAGCGTCCGTACGGATGCACGACAACCGCATCCTGCGGCGCGAACTCTCCAGCGGACTTCATCCGTTCCCGGAGGAATCGCAGTTCCGTCAATTTCTCATCGCGCCCGTGCAGCCAGACATCGAGCCGGCCGCCGGGACGGTAGCCGCTCCCCACGACCACGCCGTACGGCTGGATGGATCCGTCGACGCGCGACATATACCCGCGCACGACCAGTCCCGTACGCATCAACCAATCCGGCCGTCCTGCGCGCAAGGCTTCGGCGCGTTCCATGCCGAGCTGCAGCATCCGGTGCGCCTCGGCGATCTCGTTCGTATGCTGGAATTCGTCGAAGCGCAGCGCCCAATCGACGGCCTTGTGGAAGATGGCGACGTCCGGCAACAGCTCGTGCCGGACGCCCGGCGTATTGATTAGTTCGAACATCACGCCGAACAACCGTGCAGCCTCTTCATCCAACACGACCCGCTCGGCCTCGGGCACCGACACCACCCCGCGAGCCGGTGCCTGGGCGTGCAAGCCCCACGCTGCCGCCAGGCAACCGGCCCACGCCATCCAACGCCACCAGAATCCCGGGATCATGGGAACATCCGACCCGGCCGCGGGGCGTGCTGTCCATCACATTCCCGGACGCTTTCGGCCGCATCCCTGCAGCAAAGATCTCGCGCAGAGGCGCAGAGACGCTGAGAGGGACCGGAAAACGGGAGTTTGGTAACGCTTGGATGGGTTCACCGCTGGGTGACTCGAAGCCGGAGTCGGAAAGTCCCTTTCTCTCTGCGTCTCCGCGACTCCGCGCGAGTCCTTCTCCGTCTTTCAACGGCCTGGAGAGGCCTCAAGGAAGGATGCGGATCTCGTCAACGAACGCCGTCCACGGGGCGGCTTGGTAGAGCTGGAGATTGATCCGGCGGATGACCGCCGGGTTCCCCAACTGGGCGCGTGTGACCGTGACCTCGGTCCAGGTATTCGCCGGCACCGAGACGAGGTGGAATCCGGACTCCGGCCCGCTATCCGCGCTCTGCACCGTCACCTTCAGCGGTGCTGCCACCGCGCTGTAGACCCAGAAGCGGACGCCGGTAGTCGCCGTCGTCGGAATGCCGGTGGAATGTCGCAGCGACAGTCCACCCCACGCTCCGTAGCTCACCCGGATCGAACGCGCTCCCGTGCGCACCGGACTGGTGTTGGCAAAGGTCCGGGTACAGGCCCAGGACCAGTCGGCCCATCCGGACGCGAGCGCGTCCCCGTAAACCACGCGCTCCGGCGGCGGGCAGTCCGTTGTCCGCAACGCCAGCGCTGTCCCCGGCGCGGAGGTGTTCCCTGCCGCATCGCGGGCACGCACCGTGACCGAGTAGGAAGTTCCACAGTTCAACCCGGTCAGCGACGCGCTCGTGGAGCGGACGTCAGCCACCTTCAGGGTCGTTCCCAGATACACGTCATAGGCCACGACACCGACCTTGTCGGTGGAAGCCGTCCAGCGCACCACGGCGGAACTGCCGGTGACGTCCGAGGCCACGAGACCCGTCGGGACTGTCGGCGGTTGCAGATCCACTGGAACGCGCGGCATCAGACGCGAGAGCAACTGGACATAGGCCGCCTGCGAATAGATCGCGGGTTCGCTCAGTTCCCACGAATTCTCCGGCCAGCCCGTGTTCCAGTCGCGATAGGCCTTCTGCGGCGGTTGGTTCACGATCCCCGCGATGTTTCCGCTGTAGGAACGGTTGGGTCCGCCCACGAGATAACCGGGTGGCGGACCGTTCGGCGAGGTGATCGCATTGTCCCAGATGGAACCGTTGGCGAACCACACATGGTACAGTTCGCGCACCGATGATTCGGCGCCGAATTCCGCCATGTTGCTGAGCATTAACAAGCCCAGCGGGTTGCAGCCGTGCAGCCAGTGCAGGTGTTGCTGGGCGACCTCCTCGTAAGCCGCGGTGCCAGTGGTGACGATGCCGAACCGGACGAAGTCGAGGTTCAGGTTCCCGACGTCCGAACGCGTCTGGTTGTGTCCCCAATGGAATTGCGCATCGGGCACGAAAGCCCGGTAGAGATCCGTGCCGGCGGTCAGGTCGGAGACGGACATGACCCCGGTCTGGCCGGCCTTCTGGGTCCGGATGGCGGATGCCACCGAAGCCGTGACTCCCGGAAGTGCGGCGAAGCGCAACAGAGCAACCTGCGTCGGGTGCCAATAAGGTCCCCACCACGCGATGCTCATGGGCTGGGTGCGCGTGTAGTTCGACTCCACGAAGGTCCGGTACTCGGCCTTCCCCGTGGCTTCGTAGAGATGGACCGCGGCGATCAACGCGCTGCCTACCTGCCCCGCGGCGTCCACGTCGGCATCGCCAGACTTGATGTTCCCATCGTCGCACTGGGTCTGGAACACGGTGAAACCGGACGTGGTCCCGCGCGCCCGATTCCACGCGGCTTCCGCCCGTTGGATCAGGTCGGCTCCGAACGCCTCACGACCGGCCACCCCTTGGTACACGACGCCGGCGGCGGCAAACATGGCGCTGCCGGCGAGCGTCGAGGAGGTGCATTCGGGCAGGTAATACCGGGGCCGGCGATCCGTGCTCGGCGGCGTCACCTCACCGTCGTAGGTGTCCAACCCCACCTTCAGAAGCAGGCCGCCCGACGCCGTGGCGTCCTGCATGCGCTTCAGGAACTCGAGTTCCCACTGCACCTCGTCGAGCAGGTCGGGAACGCCGTTCCCGGATTCCGGGATCCCGAAGTCGTCCGCGAAGACCAGCGGGTTCGCGCGATAGGCTTCGAGGAGTTGAAGCACCGCACCCTGCGCGAAGGTGGTGTACTTGTTCGAATCGCCCGCATCCATCCATCCGCCGGACACATTCCGGGCGGTGGTGGGATCGCCCTTGGCCCAGCGGCTCGTCGCGGCACGGTCCTGGCTGGGACCTTCGTAGGCGGCGGCATCCGTCCACTTCGCGCCGACGAAGGGAACCGCCTTGGCGAAGTTCACCCGCTGGAAGAAGTACATCCGCACGGCCTGACGCAGCACGGCGTCGTAGACGGAAGGCCCGACTTCGAACCGACCGGAACCCACCTGGTTCACGGTGTCGTAGAGGTAATACGAGCCCGGGGTGACCAACGCGCTGAAGTCGAAGTGCCATCCCCGGTCGCCGGATTGCGCGTGGGTGGCACCGGCCTTCCACGGCACGAGCGTTCCGGACTGGACGACGCTGTCATCGGCCCAGCGACGGACCTGGTACTGACCGGTACCGAGGGCCGGATTGAAGGCCTCGGCGGCATTCGAGCCAGCTTGGGGATCGGCGATCACCGCCACCTTGCGCATCTCGGGGAGGTACCCGAACTGATCGACCTTGATGTAGGGAACGACGGTGCCGGGGGCGGCCTGCACGGTTTCGAGGAACGGGAGCAGCGAGGCCGCAACCGCGAGCGCCGCCCATCGGCGGCTGTCGGGGAATGTTCTGGAACGTTTCATCGGATGTCTGATTGGGGATTCAGGGGATTTCAAACAGCGTCCGCCCGGACAGGAGCCCAGGCCGACAACCGTTACCGCAGGTTGCCGACCGCGGGATTACAGGAAATCCGCAAATCGCTGCCACGGACCCGCCAGAACCTCCGTTTTATTGAAGTTCCAAGTTTGGAGTCAGCGGGGCCCGACTCGTTGTGGATCCAGACCCGGAGGGCCGAAAGATGATGTACAGAACGGCGACGAGGACGTCGCCACCCCATTCCAGACTGGGGCATTGTCACGGTGCGATCGGAGAGCCGCAGAACCCATTTTCCCTGTTTGCCGGGATCCTCTGCGATGGCACCCTTTCGGGCGTGTCCCGTTGTCTCGTCTCATTGGCCACCAGCCTTGCCTTGACCACTTCGGTCAGCGCTGCTCCCGACTACTTGCGGGACATCAAGCCCCTGCTGGCCCGCCAATGCGTCCTGTGCCATGGGCCGACGGCAAAGAAGGGAGACCTCCTGCTCGACACAGCCCGCGGTGCCCTTGCCGGAGGTCAGCACGGACCCGCGGTCGTTCCCGGAAAGCCGGACGACAGCCTGATCCTGAAGGTCATCACCGGAACCCACGCCGAGATCGGGCGCATGCCGATGAAGCGCCCGCCGCTGGACTCCACCCAAACGCAGCTGTTGCGCGACTGGATCGCCGCCGGAGCCCAGGCCCCAGCTGATGAGGTTCCGTCCTCGGACCGCCACTGGTCCTTCGTGCCGCCCGTTCCGCCGGCCCTTCCGGAGGCGGCCACGAGCGGCCATCCCATCGACACCTTCATCCACCGCCGCCTCACCGAGGAACGCCTCACGCCCAGCCCGGAGGCGGATCCCGCCGTCCTGTTCCGTCGGCTGACACTCGATCTCACGGGCCTGCCGCCCAGCCCGGCGGAGCTCGATGCCTATCTCGCCGACCCGGAACCCGACCGCTACGAACGTGCCGTCGACCGACTGCTGGCATCGCCGCACCATGGCGAACGCTGGGCGCGATGGTGGTTGGATGCGGCCCGTTACGCCGACTCCAACGGCTACAGTGTCGATGGCTCGCGAACGGTCTGGCCGTACCGCGACTGGGTCGTGCGGGCCATGAACGCGGACCTGCCCTTCGACACCTTCACGCGCTGGCAGATCGCCGGCGACCTGCTTCCCGGCGAGGGCACGGACGCGATGATCGCCTCCGGTTTCCATCGTCACACCCAGATCAACCACGAGGGCGGCATCGACGCGGAACAGTTCCGCCTCGAATCCATCATCGACCGCGTCAACACCACCGGCACCGTCTGGCTCGGTGTGTCGGTCGGGTGCGCGCAGTGCCACGACCACAAGTTCGATCCCATCAGCCAGCGCGATTACTACGCCTTGTTCGCCTTCTTCAATTCGACCGAGAACGACGGTCACGCGGCCTCGGATTACAACGCCACGGGACCCGGCTTCGACCTCCCCAACGAGACCGAGGCGGCGGCGATCGCCCAGTGGGAACAGGAACTCCAAAAGCTCGAACGCGCGGTGGCCGACGCGGGCACGACGCCTGCCGCGAAGGATCGACAGAAGGAAATCGCGGCCTGGCGCAAGAAGCGTCCCACGACGACCCGCACCCTTGTGATGCGCGAACTCGACAAGCCGCGCGAAACCGTGGTGTTCGTGAAGGGGGATTTCACCCGGCCCGGAGCGAAGGTCACGCCGGCAACCCCGGTCGCGCTCACCCCGAAAACCGCACCCGCCGCGCGCAACCGCAGTGACCTCGCCGAGTGGCTGGTGTCCCGCGAGAACCCGCTCACGGCACGCGTGACCGTCAACCGCGTCTGGCAGGTTTATTTCGGCCGCGGTTTGGTGGAGACCGAGAACGATTTCGGAACCATGGGCGAATTGCCGTCGCATCCGGAACTGCTCGACTGGCTGGCCTGTGATTTCCGCGACAACGGTTGGAGCCTGAAGCGGCTGCACCGCCTGATCGTGACCTCCGCCACGTACCGTCAGGCGTCCACCCATCGGAACGACCTCGCCGAGACGGACGCCCGCAACAAGTGGTTCGCACGACAGAATCGTCTGCGCCTCGAAGCCGAGCAGATCCGGGATGCCGTACTCTCGACGGCCGGACTTCTGGATCCGCGGATCGGCGGACCGCCTGTGTTCCCGCCCCAACCCGGTGGACTCGGTGCCTTCACCCAGAACATGCGCCCGTGGGTCGTCTCCAAGGGCGGCGACCGTTTCCGGCGCGCGCTCTACACCCACCTGCAACGCTCGACGCTGCACCCGGCGCTCTCCGTCTTCGATGCCCCGGACACCTTCACCGCCTGCACGCGACGCCAACGTTCGAACACCCCGTTGCAGGCGCTGACACTGCTCAACGACGCGGCCTTCCACGAACTCGCGGCTGCCTTCGGAAAACGCATCGCCCACCTGACGGGCACCGACGAACAGCGATTGACCCAGGCGTTCCGTCTCGCCACCGCACGCGTCCCGAAAGCTTCGGAGGTCACCTCGCTCGCCCGCCTTCTCCACGCCGAACGGACCATCGGTCCGAACGACAGCGACGGCTGGACCGCCGTCGCCCGCGTCCTCCTCAACCTCGACGAATCCATCACCCGTGAGTGATCCCCTTCCACCGTCGCCCGATCCGGGACTCGACATCACCCGGCGGCATTTCTTCAGCCGTTGCGGCATCGGTCTTGGATCGATGGCGCTGGCCTCGTTGATGGGGCAACACGGGTCAGCCGCGACGGCGACCGCAGGCTCCAACGACGCGATGGCACCGCGCGCCGGCCACGTCCCCGCCAAGGCGAAGTCGATCATCTTCCTGTTCATGGCCGGCGGCCCGTCGCAGTTGGAGATGTTCGACTGGAAACCGAAGCTCG
This sequence comes from Verrucomicrobiales bacterium, assembly GCA_027489875.1. GTDB lineage: Bacteria > Verrucomicrobiota > Verrucomicrobiia > Limisphaerales > UBA9464 > UBA6176. Next base: position 1,374 of record JAIXZE010000277.1, on the reverse strand, counting down.
CCCAACTCCACGGCCAGCCCATTCCGGATTCGTTCATCGAGGGCAAGCGGTTCGCCTTCATGGACTCGTCGTTCAAGAACAAGTCCACGCTGCTCGGTCCCAAGCGCGCGTTCCGGCAACACGGCCAATCCGGGGCGTGGGTGAGCGACCTGCTGCCGCACACCGCCCAGATCGTCGATGACATCGCGATCGTGAAATCCTGCGCGACGAACCTCTTCAACCACGCGCCGGCGAAGTTGTTCATGAACACCGGCAGCGGCCAGTTCGGACGGCCGTCCATGGGTGCATGGGTCACCTACGGCATCGGATCCGAAAGCCAGGACCTGCCCGGGTTCGTCGTCCTCCAAAGCGGCCCGCGCGGTCCACGCGGTGGCGCTGTGAACTGGGGTTCCGGTTTCCTTCCCACCACGTATCAGGGTGTGCCCCTGCGCGGTCAGGGCGATCCCATCCTCAACCTCTCCAATCCCGACGGCATCGATGCCGCGCGTCAGCGCCGGGCCCTCGACGCGCTCCGGGACCTGAACCTCCAGCACCAGGTCGCCACCCAGGATCCCGAAATCCTCACCCGGATCGCCTCCTACGAGATGGCCTACCGGATGCAGACCAGCGCGCCGGAATTGATGGATCTCTCCCGCGAAAGCGACGCCACGCTCCGGCTCTACGGCGCCGATCGCGAGAAGCCGTCCTTCGCCCGCAATTGCCTCCTCGCCCGTCGCCTGGTCGAACGGGGGGTCCGATTCGTCCAGTTGTACCATACGAACTGGGATTCCCACGGCGGCCCCGGCGAAACCCTCGAGGACGATTTCCCGAAGCGCTGCTTCGAGACCGACCAGGGCTGCGCAGCTTTGGTCCGCGATCTCCAGTCCCGCGGTCTCCTCGACTCCACCATCGTCGTCTGGGGTGGCGAATTCGGCCGCACGCCCATGGGCGAAGCCCGCGACAAGACCGGACGCAACCATCACATCGATGCCTTCACGATGTGGTTTGCCGGTGGCGGCGTTCCCGGCGGCCGTGTCATCGGGGAAACCGACGAACTGGGCTTCAACGCGGTCGCCGACCGCGCACACGTCCACGACATCCACGCCACCCTGCTCCACCTCCTCGGCCTCGAGCACGAACGCCTCACCTACCGATTCCAGGGCCGCGACTACCGTCTCACCGACATCCACGGCGAACTGATCAAACCACTCCTCGCGTGAGGGAGGGCAGGTTTGAAGCCACAGGAATCCGGAAACTGGTGACTGGAAACTCAGCCTGAAGGCCGGGTGCCCTCACCCGGCGCATGCATTGAAGGCTGTGGACGAGCCGCAGACCGCCAGTTCATTGCTGCAAAACACCCTTTCCGTAGAGGGTCGGTTCTTTGCGTGAGCCATT
>JAIXZE010000160.1 GCA_027489875.1 Verrucomicrobiales bacterium | reverse complement strand
TGCAGGCCGGGTGCCCTCACCCGGCGGGGGGAAGATCGGTTGACGCATCCCGTGCCCGACGCCCACCATTCGCAGTCCGCCGAAATCCTGAATTCCGTTTCCATGGCCACGAAAACTGCTGACGTCGCGATCCGCTACTGGCTCACCTTTTCCTCGAAGGACATCCAGCGCCCGCTCCTCTGGGAGATGAGCCACACCTTCGACGTCATCTACGACATCCGCAGCGCCAGCGTCGGACCGGACATCGGTCTCGTTGGGCTGGAACTCTCCGGCCAAGCCAAGGTCATCGAGGCGGCGGTGGCGTGGCTTGGCAAGCAGGGCGTGCAGGTGGACCCGGTCTTCTGATCCGGAACGAAGAAGGCACCAACCCGTTACCGGGGTTGGTGCCTTGCTCGTTATGCGGCCCGGTCTGACCGGGAATCCGCGATTCACCGTCCGCCGGTGTACTCGATGCGGAGGATCTTCGTGTCCTTGTTGTTGCCCCAGTCCTTGCCGAACTCGATGACGTACAGGCAACCGTCCGCGCCCAGTTCCATGTCCATCGGACGCTTGATCTTCGTGGAGGGCATGAAGCGCTTCATCATCCACTTGCCGTCCGCGGTCTTGGCGATGTTGTTATCGGCGTCCAGCTTCACCGCGATGATCCAGTCGCGGCTCCACTCATAGATGAACAGCGTGTGGTCGAACTCCTTGGGGAGCTTGTTCGGCGACGGGTTCTTCTCGTCGTAGTAATACACCGGTCCGGCCATGGCCGTACGACCGCCGGAACCCACCTCAGGGAACCGCGTGGACGCCGACGCCGGGTAATAGATGAACGCCGGTTGTGCCGGAGGCAGCAGTTCCGGCCCCGTGTTGTTCGGTGAACGGTTGATCGGAGCCGAGACCTCCCAGAAATCCCCGGTGGGTTCCCAACCCGGCGGCTTCTCCGGAAGCACGGGCAGGTTGTTCGTCTCGCCCTTCTTCGTCAGTTCCTCGCGCTTCTTGCGGATGTCGTCGTACGCCTTGCGCACATCCTGGCTCTTCTGACGTTCGTCGAAGTTCACCCGACGGTACGGCCGGTTGTCGCCGACGAACAAAGGCCAACCAAAGAAGCCCGCCTTGCGCGCCTGGTTCACCTCATCGAAGCCCGCCGGTCCGCGCTTCGCATCCGGTCCGCCCGCGTCGGGTCCGACCTCACCCCAGTAAAGGAAGCCAGTCTTCGGATCGACCTGGATGCGGAACGGATTGCGGTTGCCCATCACGTAGACTTCGGGGCGTGTCTTCGGTGTTCCCTCGGGAAAGAGGTTCCCCTTGGGGATCGTGTACCCGCCCTCGGGCTTCGGGGTGATGCGAAGGATCTTTCCCACAAGGGAATTGGGGTTCGCGGACGAACGCTGCGCATCCCAGGGATAGCGTCCCTTGCGCTCGTCGCTGGGGCTGAAGCCGTCGGAATCGAAGGGGTTCGTGTTGTCCCCGATCGAGATGTACAGGTTGCCCGCGGAATCGAAGGCCAGCGACCCGCCCACGTGACAGCACTGCTCGCGCTGCACTTCCATGTCGATGATCACCTTCTCCGACGCGACATCGAGTTCGGCACCCTTCAGCGTGAAGCGCGCCACGCGGATCTTGCCCGCCTTGCCCTGGCCATCGTTGTAGGTCTCGGGCAACGAGCGGTTCAGGTAGATCCAGCCATTCTTGTCAAAGTTGGGATCCAGCGTGATCCCCAACATCCCCTCCTCCAATCCCGTGAACACGGGCAACTTCGCGATCACCGTCGTCTTCTTCGTGGCCGGCGACCACATCTTCACGATGCCCGCGCGTTCGGCCCAGAACACGCGGCCATCCTTCGCCACCGCGAGTTCCATCGGGTCGACCACCGAGTCGGTCGGTTCTCCATTCACGGTCTGGTCCTCGTCGAGGACCACCGTGCGGAACTGCGACTCCGGCGGGAACCAGGCATCGCCTGCGGAAGACCCGGCGGTGCCGGTCGTGGGGGTCTGGGTCTGCTGTGCGTGGACAGCAGCCCAGGTGAACATGGCTGCGCCAGCAACCAGGAGGGAGAGCTTCATGCGCGCTAGTGGACGACGGAACGCGCTCCGTAATCAAATGCGTTTACAGAGTTTGAAGTTTGAAAATCCGCCCCCCTCACCTGACCCGGAAATACCGCACCGGTTCCTCCGCGGCCGACCATCCCCCGACGGCCGCTGCGTCCGGCACCCAGGCCTTCCAATCCAGAAGGTTCGTGCTGGTCTCCATTCCTGTTCCCGCCGGCCATGTCCCTTCCGTGCGGAACTGCCATTCCGCCCCGCGAAACTTCCATCCGATCCGTGCTTCGGTGCGGAGCGTGACCCGTTCGATCACCGTTGCCTTCACCGCCCCGGCGGGACGGAAAACCCGCAACGCCCGCATCGCATCCAGCGACTCCCCCTCCAACTCCAACCGATGCACTCCGTCCGGCAACCCGGCAACCAACGTCACCGGTTGTTCCAGTCCAGGTTCCCGCGGAACGCGCGGGACAAAGGCATCGGTGCCCGTCCATGCGCACCGCCACTCGATGCGATAATCCGGCGGCAATCCAATCCCCTGGGCGTTGAGGGCCAGGCCCAGGTTCCATGAACTCTGGATGATCATCACCCGTCCCGAGTTCGACACGAAATTCGTGCGGTTCGAACCGGCGCCATCGAACCCAGTCTCCGACCCGTACAGTTCGAACTCCGCAAACTGGTTTCCCGGTGTCATGCGCAAGACCCGAAGGGTCCACTGTTCCGGCACGCGCGACGCCAGGGAATCCACCATCGTCAACGCGGGCCAAGGCCGTCCCGGGACGGTCGTCGTGCGCCCAAAGTACCGGATCTCAGGTATGGCGGACGGCTTCCGGCCATCCACCCACACCTGCACCGGGAGGGCTGCGTCGCCGTCTGCGATCGCATCCACACGCGATCCCGTGAACTCGAGTGTCAACCGTTGGAGCGGACGCTCGGCCTCACGCTGGATCGGCACCTCGCGGACCTTCTCGGAATTCCATGGATCCACAGCCCCCGCCGGATCTCCCGGCAACAGGTACGAGAGCACCGATGCCGCCAGGACATGGTTCCCCTCTTCGTTCGGGTGCGTTGGATCCGCGAGCAGATCCGACGCCTTCCGTCCGCGCACCCGGCAATACTCCTTCCAATACCCCCGCACGTCGGCGAGGGCGCAACCGGTCGCGGCCACCACCCGCGGCAGCCACACGTAATTCTTGTATTCCCACGTCGACGGATCCGCCGTCGCCAACTTCGCCGGATCGGTCACCTCGACCAACTCCGCGGCCGTCAGCGGATGATCCCGCTGGACCAGCACGTCAGCGGTGGTGTGCTGGCGCAACCGGGTGAGCAAGCGCTGGAAATCCGGCTCCAACCCGTAGGCATGGAGGATGATCAGGTCGGGCTGCGCGGGGATGACGTCGTGCTCGCAGGTGTAGGCGAGGCGCACGGCCTGGAACCCGGAGATCGCCAGGTTGTGGATCTCGAACTGCACGTACGGGTAGGCCTCCCGCAACCGCTGCGAGACCTCCAGCCACCACGGGTAGATCGTGATCGACTGCCCGTAGAAGACGACGCGGACCACGGGCCGGTTTGTCGGTCCCGCCGACGCCATCAGGCTCCGCACGCGTCCCAGGCGGGCCACCTGGTTGGTCTCCGGCAGGTATCCCGCCAACGGCTCGAAGGTCCCGGCTTCAAGCCACGCCATCCGACAGAGGCCAACGGCTGCCAGCATCCATCGGAACCACACCAGGCTCCGCCCAAGGCGCAAACGCGGGAACATCGCGCCGTTCATCCCCGAACGAGGCAATCCCATCAAGTCACGAAACCTGCCCTCCCAAAAAACGGGCGCATCTTGACACCGCCCCCTTTTGGAAAGGATTCGGGGCGGCGATGTCCTCATCGCCTTGGGGATGGCTTTGGAACGGCGACGAGGACGTCGCCACCCCATTCCTTACGGGGGCAGTGTCAAGATGCGCCCCCAAAAAACTCCTTCCATGGCCGGCACCCCTCGCGTTGACTGAAGCCTTGCGCGGCCTTGGGGAACGCCCCGGCACGCCATTGTCATCGTCATCGAAAATGAAAATTGTCCTCGCGTACTCGGGCGGCCTCGACACCTCGGTGCTGCTCTCGTGGATCAAGGAAACCTACAACAATGCCGAGATGATCGCGTTCTGCGCGAACATCGGGCAGGCCGAAGAACTCAAGGGCCTTGAGAAGAAGGCCAAGAAGACCGGCGCGTCGAAGATCTACATCGACGACCTCCAGGAGGAGTTCGCCCGTGACTTCATCTTCCCGATGCTCCGGGCCGGTGCCATCTACGAAGGCCAGTACTTCCTCGGCACCTCGATCGCACGTCCGCTGATCGCCAAGCGCATGGTCGAGATCGCCCAGGCGGAAGGCGCGGATGCCATCGCCCACGGTGCCACCGGCAAGGGCAACGACCAGGTCCGGTTCGAACTCACCTCGGCGGCCCTCGCCCCCAACCTCGACATCATCGCTCCGTGGCGTGACGCCCGCTTCCGCTCCCAGTTCCCGGGCCGTGCCGAGATGATCGCCTACTGCGAATCCAAGGACATCCCCGTCCAGGCCTCCGCCAAGAAGCCCTTCTCGATGGACCGGAATCTCCTCCACATCTCCTATGAGGCCGGCATCCTGGAAGATCCCTGGTTCGACGCCAGCGCCCCCAAGAACCGCGACTACTTCACCACGCTTTCCGTGTTCCCGGAGGACGCTCCCGACAAGCCCGAGATCGTCACCCTCGACTTCGAGCGCGGCGATTGCGTCGCGGTCAACGGCAAGCACCTCAGCCCGCTCGCCGTCATGCAGGTCCTCAACAAGATCGGTGGCAAGCATGGTGTCGGCCGCGTCGACATGGTCGAGAACCGCTTCGTCGGCATGAAGAGCCGCGGCGTCTACGAGACCCCCGGCGGCGCGATCCTCCACTTCGCCCATCGCCAGGTCGAATCCCTCACCATGGACCGCGAGGTCATGCACCTCCGCGACTCCCTCATCCCGAAGTACGCGGAACTCGTGTACTACGGATTCTGGTTCGCCCCCGAGCGCCTCGCCCTGCAGGCCCTCGTCGAGGAAAGCCAGAAGAACGTCTCCGGCACCGTCCGCGTGAAGCTCTACAAGGGCAACATCAGCGTCGCCGGTCGCAAGAGCGCCGTGTCCCTGTACAACCCGCACATCGCCACCATGGAGGCCGACCCCACCAAGGCCTACAACCAGGACGATGCCTCCGGGTTCATCCGCCTCAATGGCCTCCGTCTCCGCGTCAATTCGCAGGTCAACGGTCCCGCCAACCTCGGCAACACGAAGTAACCCGGCCAGGCACCGGCACCCCTCTTCAACACGGGCCGCTTCCTCAGGAAGCGGCCTTTTTCGTTCCCCCTCCGTTCGCCGACCGGTACTGCGTCGGCGTCACCCCCGTCACGCTCCGGAAGGCCCGGGTGAACGCACTGTGGTCGTAGAAACCGCAGGCCACGGCGATCTCCGCCACGCTGCGCTCCGTCTCCCGCAACATCAGCGACGCCGCTGCGATCCGGGTCTTCGCGATGAACTGCCGAGGTGTGATCCCAAAGAACCGTTTCATCAACCGCGCAAACCGCGACGGCGCCATCCGCGCCTTCCGCGCCAACCCGGACGGCGACACGGCCTCGGCGGGGTTCTGCTCCAGACCTTCCAGGGCCGTCGCAAAACCCATCGGAATCTCGCTCGCCGCAATCGGTGCCCGCACGTCCCGCGAGATTCCCAGCAGCCCGATGCACGCCCCGGACGCGTCGCGGATCGGCAGCTTCGTCGTCAGGCACCATCCCGGCTTGTGCGGCGCGTACCAATGCAACTCCAGATGATCCAGCAACGGCCGCCCCGTCCGCAGCACCGACGCATCCTGCGCTGCCGGGATGCGCCCGAGATCCCCGGGGCAGATATCCGTCGGCCTCTTCCCCAGCACCTGCGACTTCAACTGCAAGCCATGGCGTTCCACCAACGACTGGTTCACCGCCGTGTATCGCCCGCTCACGTCCTTGATGAAGAACGCCACGTCGGGTGCCTGATCAAAAAGCATCTCCAGCAACCCGGCGTCGACTGACGTCGGCGCCTCGGGCATCCGCTTCAACGATTCTGATGGTGTGCGCGAATTCACGGGACCGCGCCGTTCTCAACCAAGACGCCCGCCGACGCCACTCCATAGTTGATCCGTGCACACACCTGGGCTCGTCCAACCACCACCCGCGCAACAGAAGTCCGGGGTGGCGACGCCCCCGTCGCCCCGCTTCCAGCCAGGGAAAAGTCCCGCCACACCGACACCGCGCTCCCGCCCGTGAAACTCCCCCGCCTGCTTCTCGCGTTCCTGCTCCTCCCGTTCCTGCTGCGGGCCGCCGAACCCGTGGTCACCCACCAGACCAACGTCATCGAGGGCTGGACCCTTCACATCGACGTCCGCCTGCTGCAGGACGAACCCAAGGCCACGGCCCGTGCGGTCGAACTCCTCGGCATCCAGCTTCAGGAGATCGTCCGCGTTGTCCCCGCCCCCGCCGTTGCCCGCCTGCGCGAGATCCCCCTCTGGTTCTCGTCGCCCTACCCCGGCGTCGGAGGCCGCGCGGAATACCATCCGGACGCCGGATGGCTCCGTGCCAACAAACGCAACCCCGCCATGGCCCGCGCGGTCGAGTTCACCGACATCAAGGACTTCGAGGCCGAGACCCGGCGCATGCCGAATTTCACCCTCCACGAACTGGCCCACGGTTACCACGACCGGGTCCTCCCCGGCGGTTTCGGCAACCCCGAACTGAAGGCCGCCCACGCCCGCATCAAGGCCTCGGGCAAGTACGACAAGGTCGAACGGAAGGACAGCGAGGGCCGCTCGCACACCGACCGCGCCTACGCCCTCGTGAACCCCATGGAGTTCTTCGCCGAATCCACCGAGGCCTTCTTCACCCGCAACGATTTCTTCCCGTTCGACCGCACCCAACTCCACGCCGCCGATCCCGAAACCGAGCAACTTGTCGGGCGGTTGTGGGGTGTTCCCTCCTTTACCAAGCCATGAAAATCACCCGCATCTTCGCGCATCGCGTCGATCTCCCCCTCCACGAAACCACCTACAAGTGGTCCGGCGGCAAGTCGGTCACCGTGTTCGACAGCACCATCGTCGGCGTCGAGACCGACACCGGTCTCATCGGATACGGCGAGGTCTGTCCGCTCGGGCCCTTCTACCTGCCGGCTTACGCCGAGGGCGTGCGCTCGGGCCTCCGCGAACTGGGCCCCCACCTGATCGGCGAAGACCCGCGCGAACTCACCAAGCTCAACCACCGCATGGATGCCGCCCTCAAAGGGCATCCGTACGTGAAGTCCGGCATCGACATCGCCTGTTGGGACATCCTCGGGCAGGCCACCGGCCTCCCCGTCTGCGTGCTCCTCGGCGGCCGTTACGGCGAATCCGTCCGACTCTACCGCGCCATCTCCCAGGAGGATCCCGAGATCATGGCCGCCAAGGTCGCCGGCTACCGCGCCGAGGGGTACACCCGATTCCAGCTGAAGGTCGGCGGCGATCCCGATCTGGACATCGCCCGCATCCGCGCCGTCCGCTCGATCCTCCAACCCACCGACCGCCTCGTCGCCGATGCGAACACCGGCTGGACCCAGCATGACGCCGTCCGCGTCGCGCGTGCCGTCCGCGACGTCGACGTCTACATCGAGCAACCCTGCCTCACCTACGAGGAATGCCTCGCCGTCCGGCGCCAGACGGACCATGCGTTCGTCCTCGACGAAAACATCGACAGCCTCGACGTCCTGCTCCGTGCCCGCGCCGATCTCGCCGCGGATGTCGTGAACCTCAAGATCAGCAAGCTCGGCGGCCTCACCAAGACGCGCCAGGCCCGCGACCTCTGCGTCTCCATGGGCATCGCCATGACCCTCGAGGACAGCTGGGGCGGTGACATCACCACCGCCGCCATCGCCCACCTCGCCCACAGCACGCCCGAGGCGTACCGCTTCACGTCCACGGACTTCAATTCCTACGTCACCGTCAGCACCGCCGAGAACGCCCCGCAACGCGTCAACGGCTACATGTCCGCCGGCACCGCGCCCGGCCTCGGCATCCGCCCGCGACTCGACGTCCTCGGCCGTCGCGTCGTCGAGGTCGCCTGACAAGCCTGCCGCCATGAAAGCCCTCCACCTCGCGTTGGCCTGCAGCGCCGTTGCCGCATCCTTCCAACTCGCAGCCGCATCTCCCGGATCCGGTTCGCTGTGGATCCTCACCACTCCCAGTGGCGCTGCACTTCCCGCGGGCGCGTCCGTGGAGGGCTTTCCGCTGCTGGTCCGTCTCAACGGAGATTCGTTCCGTTTCGCCGACGCCCTTCCGGATGGTGCCGACCTCCGCTTTACCTCGGCCGACGGCACCCCGCTCGCCCATCAGATCGAGGCGTGGGATCCGGCCAACAAACGCGCCGCCGTCTGGGTGCGCATCCCGGTGATCCGCGGAAACGATCAGCAGGAGGTCCGCATCCAATGGGGCGGGACCCCCACGCCGGCACCCGCCACCGGTCCCGTCTTCGACGCGTCCAACGGTTACGCCGCGGTCTGGCACCTGGGTGCCACCCCACGCGATGAAGTCTCCGGCACCAATGCCAAGGACACCGGCACGACCCCCACGCCCGGCATCATCGGTGCCGCCCGCCACTTCGACGGCGACCACGGCATCGCCGGCGGCAACCAACCCGCGCACTTTCCTTCCGGTTCCGCCCCGCATTCAACGGAGGCCTGGATCCGTCCGCTCCGCCCCAACGCCACCATCGTCGGTTGGGGCATCGAGAAGGCCCAGAGCAAGGTGGTCGTCCAGTTCCGCAGCCCACCCCACGTCCAGGTCGACGCCTATTTCTCCGACGCCAACGTCAACGGGAAGACCCAGGTCCCGACGGGCGAATGGACCCACGTCCTCCATACGTACGAGAAGGGAATGCCCCGCCTCTACGTGAATGGCCAACTCGACACCGAGTCGCCCCGCCGTTCCACGCCGCTCAATATTCCTTCCCCAGCCCGCGTCTGGATCGGCGGCTGGTACGACAATTACGATTTCGAAGGCGACATCGACGAAGTCCGCATCTCGAGCGTCACCCGCTCCGCCGCATGGGCGAAGCTCCAGTACGAAAACCAGAAGTCCCTCCAGACGCTCGTTGGCCACGTGGTCCAACCCGGGAACCATTTCCGCGTCTCGACCAAGCGCCTCACGATCACGGAAGGCTCCGAGGCCACCGTCTCCGCCGAGGCCGGCGGTGCCCGCAAGATCTCGTGGACGCTGCTGCGCGACGGCCAAGAATCCACCCTCGCCGTCGATCAACTCCGTTGCACCATTCCTGCGCCCCGCGTGACCGGCAACGCCAAGGCCACCCTGCGCTGCAGCGCCGTGTACGCCGACGGTGTCCGAACCCAGGACATCGCCATTACCTTCAAGGAATCGATCCCGGATCCCGCTTTCACGCTCAGCGCACCCACCCGCTGGGACGGCCGTAGTCCGATCGAGATCATCCCGCGGATCTCGAACCTCAAGAAGCTCGCCTCCCGCAAGGCCCCCGCCATCGGGTACTCCTGGAAAACCGGCGAGATCGCCACCACCCGCGAGGTCGCCTCTGACCGTCTCCGTCTCCTGCGCGCCGAACGCGACGGCACGCTGACCATCACTGCCACGCTCGACAACGGCGGTCAACCGGTCACCAGGACCTGTACGATCCAAGTCGCCACACCAGATTCGCAGCCGTGGATCTCGCGAACGCCCGGGCCCGACGAATTCCCCGTCGACAACCAGTTTTACGTCCGCGAACCCAGCGGCTTCGGCACCGTCTTCTGGACGGGTCGCCTCACCAACCGGGTCGACTCCGTCTTCCTCCGTTTCCGCGACGACGGCATCGGCAGCCTCGAAGCCACCGCTTCGCCGGACTCCACGGGAGCCTTCCAGCTTTCCGCCCGGGTCACCGCCGCCCTGCTGCGCTACCGCTTCGAGATGGGCACCCGCACCGGCGGTCAGGAAACCATCCTCCAAACCGCCACGAACGTCGTCTGCGGCGATGCCTACCTGATCCAGGGCCAGTCCAACGCGGTGGCCACCGACTGGGGCAAGGAGGAACCCGACTTCGCCAGCCCGTGGGTCCGCACCTACGGCACGATGTCCGGCGATCCCAAGGGACTCCGCCTCTGGGGCGAGGCCGTCCCGCGCAGCCACGAGGGCGAACGTTTTCAGGTCGGTTACTGGGGCATGTTGCTCGCCCGCCAGCTCGTCGAGTCGAATGGCGTCCCCGTCTGCATCCTGAACGGGGCCGTCGGCGGTACACGCATCGACCAGCATCAGCGCAGCGCCACCAACCCCACCGACCCGCGGACGATTTACGGTCGGCTCCTCGCCCGCGCCCAGCAGGCCCGACTCACCCACGGCATCCGCGCCGTGTTCTGGCATCAGGGCGAGAACGACCAGGGTGCCGACGGTCCCACCGGCGGCTTCGGCTGGGAGAACTATCGAGACTTCTTCATCGACCTCACCGCCGCCTGGAAACAGGACTTCCCCAACATCTCGCGTTACTACGTGTTCCAGATCTGGCCGAAGTCCTGTTCGATGGGCTTCGACGGTTCCGACAACCGACTCCGCGAAGTCCAGCGCACCCTCGGCTCCGGCTACAACAACCTGACCGTGCTCTCGACACTCGGCATCGATCCGCCCGGCGGCTGCCACTATCCCGCCGCCGGATACGCCGAGTTCGCCCGGATGCTGTTCCCCCTCGTCCAGCGCGACCATTACGGCAAGCCCCTCGACGGGTGGGCGACGCCGCCGAACCTGACCACGGCCCAGTTCGCGAACGCCAGCCGCACCCAGATCGTCCTCACCTTCGATCAACCCATCGCGTGGGCCGCGAACCTCACCAACGAATTCCGCATCACCGGCAGCCCTGCCCGCGTCACCGCCGGCCGGGCCGACCGCAATCAACTCCACCTCGACCTCGACGCTCCGGCCCCGGCCCAGAAGCCGACCATCACCTACCTCGACTCCGACCGTTGGAACCAGGCCCGCCTCCTCAAAGGATCCAACCACCTCGCCGCCCTGACCTTCTGCGAGGTCCCGATCCAGGCTGCCCGCTGAGCCTCCGGATTGAAGGCCGGGTGCCCTCACCCGGCGCGGTGAGCTCGTCGCTGACGATGACGACTGCGCTGAGCTTCCAGATTGAAGGCCGGGTGCCCCCACCCGGCGCGGTTTCATGGCTCACGCAGCGTGTGGGCACGCAGCTCATGCGGGAGAAGGTAAGAAAGGACGTTCTCCCGCAGACGCGCAGGGGCGCAGAGGGGAGAAGCCAATCAGACCTATGGTCGCTGTCATCCCGCGGGGATGGAAGGCCATCGGACCGAGTTCGAAGCGCCCCCGCCAACGCCAACGGCGTCGTGCCTCCTAGCCCAGGGTTGGCCGAGGAACGAGGCCTACCCTGGGTCCACCGCCCCTGAATGAATCCGACCGCAACGCGGTTGTGGCCTTTCTGCACATTGGCCCCGCCCCCCCGCACGATGTCATCCCGTCTTCACGACGGCGTCGACCGTTTCAGTTCCGTCGGCGCACAAACGCGGACTTCGTGCGATCCAAAGCGCTTCGTGTACCCCTTCGATCCCAGCGGACAAACCAGATAGTTCCGGCCGTGGGGATAGTAGGAACGAAAGGCCTCGAGAGCGTCGCTGCTGAAGGCGTCGCTGTTCCATTTGCATTCGATCACATCGACCTGGTCCCGGCCCCTCGCCAACACGAAGTCGACTTCGCGTCCCGACTTGTCCTTCCAGTAGTGCAGAGCCACGTCCGGGAAGTGCGCCTGCAGGTGCTCAAGAACGACGTGCTCCCACAGCAAACCACAGTCGTCGGTCCGAAGCGGATCCCACCCACGCGCCCAACTCACGAAGCCGGTGTCGAAAGCATACACCTTCGGCTGGCGGACAATCTCGTTCTGTCCCCCACCATGGAACGGTCGCAGCAAGGTCACGGCGTTGGTGATCTCCAGGGCCCTGAGATGGCTCTCGACCGTGGGACGGGTAATGCCGACCGCACTGGCGGCCTTGGTCTGCTCGAACTGCCCCCCGCTCTGCCGCAGGCAGTACTCGAAGAACGTGTTGAAGCGGTTCACGTCCCGAAAACCAAACAGGCGCTGGATGTCCCGCGCGAAGAAGGAATCCATCCACTCCCGGTAAAACGACGGCTTCTTCGCATCGGCGAGCAACGCGGGCGGCAATCCGCCGTGCAGCAGTCGTCGCGTCAACGTGACATCGTCAAACGCGGCCAGTTCCTCCAGCAGCACGGGAACCACATGGACGGGGCGCTTTCGCCCCGCGAGCGTGTCCCGGAATTTGTGGCTCGCTGCCAGGGTCGAGGAGCCCGTGGCCAGAATCCGGAGGTTGGGAAACTCGTCGGCACCCACCTTCAGCAACCGTGCGGGATCACGCAGTTGATGGATCTCGTCGAAGATGACGAATTTCCTGTCGCAGGTGCGAAAGAACAGCAGCGGATCTCGAACCCGATCCTCCACTTCCGGAAGGTCGCAGTTCATGTAGAGCGTCCGATCCTCGCCCAGCTGTCGCGCCAAGGTTGTCTTGCCCGCACGCCGCACGCCGCAAAGCCAGACGATGGGTGCCTCGCCCCAGGCATCCTCAATCCGCTTTTGCCAGAACGGCCTCTCAATCATGCCAGCGAACTATGCGTTTGGTACGACCAGATGTAAAGTACGGTAGCGAAACTGAGCAGCCCTTCAGCAGCCTGCTTTTGTGGGTTCGAGTGCGAAGGGGCGCATCTTGACACTGCCCCCGCAAGGAACGGGGTGGCGACGTCCTCGTCGCCGTTCCAAAGCCATTCCCAAGGCGATGAGGACATCGCCGCCCCGTTCCCAATCTTAAACGGGGGCGGTGTCAAGATGCGCCCAGTGCGAAGCGCCTCCACCAACGCCAACGGCGTTGTGCCTCCCAGCCCGGTTGGCCGAGGAACGAGGCCTACCCTGGGTCCACCGCCCCTGAATGAATCCAACCGCAACGCGGTTGTGGCCACCCCACCCACCCACCCCCGCGGGACAAAGATCGCCCCCCGACACATTCCCGGTAACCTGCACCCGGCAACGCCCCAGTTGTCGGGTGAATGAGCACCTCCATCGCGATCTGCCCCCACTGCCGCAACCCCATCCCGGCCACGGCTCCCGAGGGACTCTGCCCGCGGTGTGTGCTGTCTTCGGCCGCGACGCCGGCGGGAATCGCCCCCGCCCCAACCCTCCTCCAGAACCCTGGAACGCCGCCCAGGATCGAGACCATCGCCGCCGCCTTTCCGCACTTGGAGATCCTCTCGCTGGTCGGCTCGGGTGGCATGGGTTTCGTCTATCACGCCCGCGAACGTGCCTCCTCCCGTCCCGTTGCCCTCAAGATCCTCCGCGCCCACCTCGCCGGGGATCCCGCCTTCGCCGAACGATTCCAACGCGAGGCTCAGACCCTCGCCCGGCTCGATCACCCCAACATCGTCCGCATCCTCGGCCACGGTCAGTCCGGCGACTTCTGCTACCTGATGATGGAGTACGTCGACGGCGCCAACCTGGACGAGGCCATGCGGGCCGATCGATTCACTCCCGCCCAGGCGTTGCAGATCGTCTTCGTCGTCTGCGACGCCCTCCACTACGCCCATCAACGCCGGGTCTCCCACCGCGACATCAAGCCAGGGAACATCCTCATCGACACCCAAGGCCAGGTGAAGATCGCTGACTTCGGCATCGCCAAGCTCCTCTTTGCTTTCTCGGACGACGCCCCACACCCGAACCTCACACTGACCGGTCAAGCGCTCGGCACGCCCCACTACATGGCACCGGAACAGATCGAACGTCCCGAACGCGTGGATCACCGCGCCGACATCTACTCCCTGGGAGTCGTCTTCTATGAACTGCTCACCGGCGAACTCCCGCTCGGTCGCTTTCCAGGTCCCTCGACCAAGACCGATCTGGACCCGCGCATCGA
>JAIXZE010000304.1 GCA_027489875.1 Verrucomicrobiales bacterium | reverse complement strand
TTCGTGGACTTCGTGCGGGAGATGGTCTTCGAGTTGGAACCGGAGGCGAGCCGAAGGGGGGTCGGGTTGGATGCGGACCTTGGTCCCCTGAAGGAGGGTCCGCTGTTGGTGCGGATGGATGCCCTGCGCATGCAGCGTGTGTTCAACAATCTTTTCCAGAATGCGTTTGATGCGGTGGGCGCGCTCGACGAGCCCATCCTGCGGATGCGGTTCGAGGTGACCGATCGGGAAGTAGTGATCGAAGTCTCGGACAATGGACCCGGGATCCCGGCGGTGGTGCTGCCGCATGTGTTCCAGCCGTTCGTCACCTTCGGCAAGGCGCATGGCACGGGTTTGGGACTGGCGATCTGCGATCGCATCGTCGCCGAACACGGCGGGAAGATGTCGGTGGTCAACCAGCCCGGTTCCGGCGCTTGTTTCCGGTTTGGTCTGCCCCGGGCGAAGCCGGGAGACACGGACCCTTCGATCGGCAAACCATGATTCAGCGAGCCATGAAGATTCTGATTCCAGGCGGAACAGGCCAGATCGGGCGCATGTTGGGCCGGTGGTTCCGGGCATCCGGACACGAGGTTGTCGTGTTGGGCCGGACGCGGGCTGAAGGTCCGTGGCGATGGGTTGGGTGGGACGGGGAACACCTTGGCCCGTGGGTCTCGGAACTGGAGGGCGCGGACGTGGTGATCCAGCTCGCTGGCCGCAGCGTGAACTGCCGCTACAACGCGCGGAATCGTGCGGAGATCCTTGATTCGCGCGTTCGTTCCACTCGCGTCCTGGGCGAAGCCCTCGGGAAGTGCCGCCGTCCGCCGCCGGTCTGGCTCCAGTCGAGCACGGCGACGATCTACGCGCATCGGTACGATGCCCCCAACGACGAGGCCACCGGGTTGATCGGGGGTGACGAACCGGGTGTGCCGGAGACGTGGCGGTTCAGCGTGGGCATTGCGAAGGCTTGGGAAGCGGCGGCCCTGGCCACGGTCCCGTCGGGTGTGCGACTCGTGTTGCTGCGGTCGGCGATGACGATGAGTCCGGATCCGGACGGGGTGTTTGATGTGATGCTTGGATTGGTCCGGAAGGGGCTGGGTGGGCGGAATGGGAATGGCCGTCAGTTTGTCTCGTGGATCCACGAACGGGACTTCTGCCGCGCCGTGGATTGGTTGATCGCACACGACTGGTCCGGGCCGGTCAACCTGTGCGCGCCGAATCCCTTGCCGAACGCCGATTTCATGCGCGAGTTCCGTCGGGCCTGGGGCATCGGCGTGGGCCTTCCGGCGATGGACTGGATGATCGAGATCGGTGCGCTGTTCCTGCGGACGGAGTCGGAGCTGATCCTGAAGAGCCGGCGCGTCGTGCCGGGGCGGCTTTTGGAGGGTGGGTTCCGGTTCGAGTATCCGGATTGGCCGTCGGCGGTGCGGGAATTGTGCGGCCGATGGCGGACGCAATCGGGGAGGTAGGGTCCGCTCCTTGGGAGAAGGAGCTCAGGCGCATCTGGGCGCTGCCCCCGCACGGAACGGGGTGGCGACGTCCTTATCGCCTTGGGAATGGCTTTGGAACGGCGACGAGGACGTCGCCACCCCGTTCCTTATGGGGGGGCAGTATCAAGATGCGCCCCATCCGCCCTCATTGAACGAACCCTCGCTTGCCTTGCAGGGGGGGATTGGCGGAAGTTCGTAACCGGACATGGGCAAAAAGGCAATCATCACGGGGATCACTGGGCAGGACGGATCGTATCTTGCCGAGTTGTTGTTGGAAAAGGGGTACGAGGTTCACGGCATCGTTCGCCGACAGAGCAGCACTGTTCGGCCACGATTGGATGCCGTGATGTCGAGGACCGACCTTCCGCTGGATCGGTTGCACCTGCACTACGGGGATCTGGCGGACGGAGGCGGACTGGTCCGCCTGGTCGCCAAGGTGCAGCCCGATGAGGTTTACAACCTTGCTGCCCAAAGCCATGTCCGGGTCAGTTTCGATGCGGCGGAGTACACGATGGATGTGACGGCGACGGGATGCCTGCGGTTGCTGGAGGCCATCCGTGACGTTGGCATCAAGCCGCGGTTCTACCAGGCCAGTTCGAGCGAGATGTATGGACTGGTCCGTGAGATTCCCCAGAGCGAGACCACGCCGTTCTACCCGCGCAGTCCGTACGCCTGCGCCAAGGTCTGCGCCTATTGGGCGACGGTGAACTATCGCGAGTCGTACAGCCTGCATGCGTCCAACGGCATCCTCTTCAATCATGAATCTCCTCGGCGTGGGGAGACCTTCGTCACCCGCAAGATCACGCTGGCGGCGGCGCGCATCAAGCTGGGCCAGCAGAAGCGGCTCGCCCTCGGCAACCTCGAGTCCAAGCGCGACTGGGGATATGCCAAGGAGTACGTGGAAGCCATGTGGCTGATGCTCCAGCAGGCGGAAGGCGACGACTACGTCGTGGCCACCGGCGAGACCCATTCCATCCAGGAATGCCTCGACGTTGCCTTCGGGGCACTAGGCCTGAACTGGCATGACTACGTGGACATCGATCCCCGCTATTACCGTCCGGCCGAGGTCGACCTCCTCATCGGCGATCCGACGAAGGCGAAGAAGAAGCTGGGCTGGGTGCCCAAGACCCTGTTCAAGGATCTGATCGAACTGATGGTCGAGGCCGATGTCCGCCTCCTGAAGGATCAGTTGTCCGGAAAGCCGATCCTGTCCTACTGAGCGATCGGTTCGACGCCGACGTTGCGTGTCACGGCCGGTTTGTGGCGGAATGAATGGGTTCCCCACGCCGGCCGTCGTTTGGCGGTTCTCGCGTTCATCCGCAATCGCAACGTTCCCGACATGAAGATTCCATTCGCACTCGTCGCGCTCACGGCCACGGCCGTGGTCTTGCAGGCCGCACCCAAGAAGGTGGTCGTGGTTTCCGCCACCAAGGGTTTCCGCCATTCCTCCATTCCCACCGCTGAAAATGTCATCGCGACCCTGGGCGAAACCAGCGGTGCCTATCAGGTCGTGGACGTCGTCCGCGGCGGACCCGACGGGAAGGACGACGCCGAGGTGGCCTCGAAGCTGACCCTCGAAAAGCTGCGCGGGGTGGACGCGGTGATCTTCGCCAACACAACGGGTGACCTGGCGATCCCCGACAAGGACGGGTTCATGAAGTGGATCGAGTCGGGGCACGCCCTGATCGGGATGCACTCCTGTTCCGACACCTTCCATGGGTACCGCCCGTTCATCGACATGCTGGGAGGCGAGTTCCTGACCCACGGCGCGCAGGTGACGGTAGACATGTACAACGAGGATCCCAAGCACCCGGCCACGCGCCATCTCGGGGCGGTCTGGTCGGTGTACGACGAGATCTACGAGTTCAAGAGTTTCCACCGGAACAAGGTCCATGGCCTGCTGACCCTCGACAAACATCCCCAGACGATGGTGCCGGGTGATTATCCGGTTTCCTGGGCGAAGGAGGTCGGGAACGGCGGGAAGGTCTTCTACACCTCGCTCGGACATCGCGAGGACGTGTGGACCTCACAGATCTTCCAGCAGCACATCCTGGGCGGGATCCTCTGGGGTCTGGGGCTCGAAAAGGGTGATGGCAAGGTGACCGACGTCTCCAACACCCTCTCGGCGGAGGAGGCCAAGGAGGGCTTCAAGCTGATCTTCAATGGTCGGGACATGACCGGATGGAAGTATCGCCGCGAAGACGGCAAGCGCTCCTGGAGCACCCAGAATGGAATGCTCTGCAACGTCCTCGGAAAGGATGAGCACGGCACCGACATCCTCACCGAGGAGACCTATCGCGACTTCGTCGTGCGCTACGAATATCAGGTGCCGCCCGGTGCCAATTCCGGCTTCTACCTGCGTGGCCGCCACGAGATCCAGGTGTTCGATGACTTCAAGTCGGGCAAGGCAGAGAAGGGTGGCAATGGGGCCATCTACAATCTGAAGGCCCCCACGCTCTTTGCCTCGCGTCGTCCGGGCCAATGGCAGCAGGCCGAGGTGCGCATCGTGGGTCAGAAGATCACCGTCATCCTGAACGGTGTGAAGATCCACGACGGCGTGGAATGCCCCGCCGGCACCGGTGGCCAGTTGGATGACAAGGTGGGAGAACCCGGCCCGATCCTCCTGCAGGGCGACCACGGTTCCGTCGCCTTCCGGAACATCCGGATCCGGAAGCTCTGATCGGATTCAGATGTAGAACATCCGGTCGCGATCGCCGCCCGCATCGAGCAATTGCTGGAAGTTGATGCGGGCGGCCTCGGTCTCGACGGCGAATTGGAGTTGTCGCCAGCCCTGACGGAGTTCGGCGGGACATTTGGGATCCCCCAGGGCGGGCGAATCAAACAGTGGTCCGTGCACGCAGCGCAGGATGTCCGCCAGCGTGATCTCGACCGGGGGACGGGACAGTTGGTACCCGCCTTCCTTGCCTCGGATGCTCCGGACGATCTGGTGGGACTTCAGCTCGATCAGGATCTGGACGAGGTAACTGGCTGGAAGTCCGTTCTCGGTGGCGATCTCCTCCAGCCGTGTGGGCGCATCACGATGATGCCGTCGTGCCAGCGAGAGCACGGCACGGGCGGCGTAGTCGCTTTTGACGGACAGCTTCAAGGGCGTGGAGTGTGCGCTGGAAGGATCGAGGAGCCAAGCGGGGATCGGGGTGACGTGGCTTCGGGGGTGCCTCTTGACACTGCCCCCGTTTGGAAAGGATCCGGGGCACCGATCTCCTCATCGCCATGGGCATGGCTCTGGAAGGGCGACGAGGACGTCGCCACCCCGTTGCATGCGGGGGCAGTGTCAAGATGCGCCCTGGCTTCGGGGCGGCGATGTCCTCATCGCCATGGGAATGGCTTTGGAACGGCGACGAGGACGTCGCCACCTCGTTCCAGATCAGGCTAAACAGGCGATCAGGCGGCGGCGGTCACGCGGCCCTTGGGGGTGGCGGAGTACTTGAGGAAACTGTCGAGGAGCAGTTGCACGCCGAAGTTGTTCACGCCGGAACCGAAGAATACCGGGGAAAGTTTGCCGATCAATACGCGGTCGTGGTCGAATTCGGCGCCGGCCATCTCGATCATCTCGATCTGCTCCCGGACCTGCGCATAGGTCTGCTCGTCCAGTCGGCTTGAAACCTGTGGGTCATCCAACCCGGTGACGTTCACCGGGGCGCGATACATGCCGCCAACCACACGTTCGAACAGGTGGACCTTCCGCTCGATGCGGTCGTAGATGCCCTTGAAATCGGAGCCATTGCCGAGGGGCCAGTTCATGGCGACCGAGCGGATGCCGAGCACGGCTTCGAGTTCGTCCATCAGCCCGATGGGATCGCGCGCGGGGCGATCGAGCTTGTTCATGAAGGTGAAGATGGGAACACCGCGGCGGGAGCAGACCTCGAAGAGCTTCCGGGTCTGGGCTTCGACACCTTTGCCGGCGTCGATGACCATGATGACGGCGTCGACAGCGGTGAGCACGCGGTACGTGTCCTCGGAGAAATCCTTGTGACCGGGGGTGTCGAGGAGGTTGATCCGATACCCGGAGTAATCGAATTGGAGGACGGTGGAACTGATGGAGATGCCGCGCTTCTTCTCCAGTTCCATCCAGTCGGAGGTGGTCGCGCGCTGGTTCTTGCGGGCGGTGACGGAACCCGCGAGCTGCACGGCACCGCCGTACAGCAGGAGTTTCTCCGTCAGGGTGGTCTTCCCGGCGTCCGGATGGGAGATGATGGCAAAGGTCCGGCGCCTGTTGATTTCCGCTTCGAGTGTCACGCTGGGATGGAGGCTACCAAGCGTTGTCCCCGCATTCAAACAGGGTCTCGGGGGCACGACGCGTGTTGTTCGTCCCAGGAACCGGGGTGGCGATGTCCTCGTCGCCTTGGGAAAGGCTCCGGAATGGCGATGAGAATGTCGAAATCCCCGGGCCCATGAGGGGCAGGGCAAAAATGCGCCCTGTTCGCGTGTTGGAGCGTCCCGGCGGTTGAATGGGAACCCATTCAATGGCAAGAATGGGCGGTCATGATGTTCCCCGGTTCACTGCGAGGAGTCCGCTGGTCGCTGCTCATGGTCTTTCTGGCCCTGGCCGGTACGGCGCAGTCGGCGGATGCCACGAAGGGGAAGGCCGCCAAACTCGATTTCAATCGCGACATCCGGCCCATCCTTTCGGACCACTGCTATTCGTGCCATGGCCCTGACGAAGGCCGGCGGAAGGGTGGGTTGCGACTCGATGTGCAGGAGGACGCCTTCCGGTTGCTCAAGTCGGGCAAGCGGGCACTGGTGCCCGGGGATCTTGCAGCGAGCACGCTGGTGGAGCGGATCACCACGACGGATCCGGACGAGGTGATGCCGCCGCCCAAAGGTGGGAAGCCGCTCTCGGAGGCCCAGGTGGAGATGCTCAAGCGCTGGGTGGCCGAAGGTGCGGCCTGGCAGAAGCACTGGTCGTTCGTGGCCCCGGAGCGCCCGGAGATGCCGACCGTGAAGGACAAGCGGTGGCCGCGAAATGAACTCGACCACTTCGTGCTCGCCCGCATGGAAGGCGAAGGGCTGAAGCCGTCGCCGGAAGCCGACAAATCCGTGCTCATCCGCCGTGCGACCCTGGATCTGACGGGGCTGCCGCCGACGATCGAGGAGGTGGATCGGTTCCTGGCGGACCGGTCATCCGATGCCTACGAAAAGCTGGTCGATCGCCTGCTGGAGACGCCGCAGTACGGCGAGCGCATGGCGGCCAACTGGCTGGATCTTTCCCGATTTGCCGACACCAGCGGATACCACTTCGATGGCGTCCGGTTCATGTGGTTGTGGCGCGATTGGGTGATCGATGCCTTCAACCGGAACCAGCCGTACGACCAGTTCACGGTGGAACAGTTGGCCGGGGATCTCCTGCCGGAGCCCACGCAATCGCAGCGCGTCGCCACGGGCTTCGTCCGGAACAACATGACCAATGACGAAGGCGGCGCGGATCCGGACGAGTACCTCAACAAGTACGTCGTCGACCGCGTGAACACGGTGGGGGCGGTGTGGCTCGGCATGACCGTTGGGTGCTCCGAGTGCCACGACCACAAGTACGATCCCCTCAGCAGCCGGGAGTTCTATCAGCTCTATGCCTTCTTCCACAACGTGCCGGAGAAGGGGCTGGATCGGATCCGGACGGACAATCCGCCGCCGCGTCTGCCTGTACCGACGCCGGAGCAGGCGGTGAAGTTTGTCGAGGCGGACTTCCGCGTGAAGGATGCCGAGAAGACGCTGCAGGACCGGCAGAATGAATTGGGCGAGACGCAGGAGAAGTTCGAGCGCGAGACCAACAGTCGCCCGCCGGCAGCGCCTGCGCTGGCGGATCGGATTGCGGGCATTGCCTTCGAGGGGAACCTGGCTTCCGTGGTGGGTGGGGGCGAGAAAGCCGGACGTTGGACCGGCACGAACAGCGTGTCTTTTGATGCCGGCCGGATGGGGCAGGGAGTGATGCTCGACGGCAAGGCGGCGGTGGAGTTTGCCGAGTTTCCGGAGTTCCGCCGGACGAACGCCTTCAGCATCGGGACGTGGGCCCGCTGGAAAGGGGCGAATGGGGCCTTGTGGAGCCGCATGGAACCGGGACCCGGTTTCCGTGGCGTGGATGCGTTGATCGCCGACAATCGGGTCCAGGTGCATTTCGTGGCGCAGTGGCCGGGGGACGCGATCAAGGTGAAGATGCGGGACACGGTGCCCGCGGACCAGTGGCATCACGTGCTGGTGACCTACGACGGTTCAGGCAAGGCCGCGGGTTTCGCGGTGTATGTGGACGGGCGTCGCCGGGATCTCGACGTCGAGAAGGATGCGCTCGCGGGTGAACCCACCACGACCCAGCCGTTCCGGGTTGGCTCGCGCGCTGGAGATACCTTCCTTTCGGGAACCGTCGACGACATCGCCGTTTATCGCAGGGCTTTGACGGCGGACGAGGCACCCCAGGAGGCGTTGCAGGGCTTCCTGCCCGTGATTGCCAAGACCGGTGGGAAGCGGACGCCGGAAGAGCAGGAAACGTTGAGGAAGTTCTATCGCGAGGG
>JAIXZE010000150.1 GCA_027489875.1 Verrucomicrobiales bacterium | reverse complement strand
GGAGTCCGAACTGACCCATCCCGACACTTCCCCCGAAAGGGAATGGTTTCGGGGCGGCGATGTCCTCATCGCCATTGGGAATGGCTTTGGAACGGCGACGAGGACGTCGCCACCCCGTTGCGTGGGGGGCTGGGAACTGGCCTCTGGGAACTGGAAACTCTCCTTGGAGGCCGCGTGCCCCCACGCGGCGGATCCGCCGTCCCCGCCGGGTGGGGGCACCCGGCCTTCAAACACGGCTTGTGACTTGAAACTTCAAACTTCAACCTCCCTCCGACCACCATGGAACAGAACGAACTGGAATTCAGCGCGGCCGGCCCCGACGGACTCCAGGCCTGGTACGACCGACGCGAGGCGGATCGCCGTCAGTTGTCCCGCGATCTCGGACTGCCCATCGGACACGCGGTCGAACTCGAGCTCTCCAGCGGCGAGATCCTCAAGGGTAAGCTCCAGCTCGCCGAGAACCTCCTCTGGATCGACCCAGGCCGTCGGCTCGACCAGTTGCTTACCATCGGCCGCTGCACATTCAAGGTCCGTGAAGTCGCCCGCTGCGTCCGTCTCGACGCCTGATCCATGGACGCTTCAAGCACTCCTACGCCCCCGCCCATGGCACAGCCCCAGGACTGCACCCGCTGTGGTGCGGAAGGGGCCTCTCCTGTCGGCGACGAACACCTCTGCCCGGAATGCTTCCAACTCGCCGGGGCCTGCTGCGCCGGATGCGACGATCCCGATGCCTGCGCCAAACCCGGAACGTCCTACTGAGCTCCCGACAGCCTCACTCCTTCCGCGGTTCTGATCCCACCGCACCGCCGGTGCCGCTTTCCTCACGCGCCCTCGGGTGATGCCGGTCGTGGACCTCGCGCAATCGCGCGCCCGCCACGTGCGTGTACACCTCGGTCGTCGAGATGCTCGTGTGGCCCAGTAATTCCTGGATGACGCGCAGGTCCGCCCCGTTCTCCATCAGATGCGTGGCGAAGCTGTGACGCAGCATGTGCGGCGTCACGTTCCGTTTGATTCCCGAGCGCGCGACGCATTGCTTGATCCGCAGCCACAACGACACATGGGCGAATCCCGTGCCACGTCGTGTCAGGAAGACGAAGGAGGGGCTCTTTGAGGTGATCAACGCCGGGCGTCCCGAAGCGAGGTATCGATGCAACGCCGCCTGCGCCAGCTTGCCCACCGGAACGACCCGCTCCTTGTCGCCTTTTCCGATCACCGAGATGAAGCCGGATTCCAGGTGCAATTGCTCGAGCCGAAGCCCGCGCAACTCCGCCAACCGCAGCCCGCTCGCGTAGGCCAACTCCAGCACCGCATGGTCGCACAACGCCGCCGGCGTGGCCTCCACAGGCGGCAGCAGCAACCTCTCGACCTCCTCCCGCGTCAGCGATTTCGGCAACTGCTTCCAACGCTTCGGCAGGCTCAGGTTCTCCGTGGGGTCCACCTTCACGAACCCTTCCTCCGAGCAAAACCGGAAGAACGCGCGCAACGCCGACACCTGCAGGTACAGACTCGCCGAACTCAACGTCCGCCGCGGTGCCCCGGGCTTCGCCTTCCCGAGCCCGGGTCCGGTCACGGCGCGGTTCCGCTCCGCCTCCAGGAAACCCATCAGGTGCCCGAACGTGACATCGCGCACGCCGCCGATCCCCTGCGTTTCCGCCCAGCCCGAAAACCGGCCGAGCATCGCCGCGTACGTCCGCTGCGTGTGGGCGGCCTGCCCGCGCTCGTGTCGGACATGCACCAGGAATTCCTCCACGAGATGCGTCATCACGGGTCGAGTTTCAGTTCAACCGATGGATCGTCCCATGGAGCGAACGTTCCACCGCGCTGCCATCCGCGCCGCGGACCTTCACCAGCACTTCATAGCACGGCGTCGCCCCCAATTCCGGAATCTCCAACTGAACCGTACGTCCATCCGGAGCGAGGGTCGCCGAGGCGACCTTCCACGAGCGCTCGTTGAGGTGCTGCGACCCGTAATTGGCGCTCCGCTTCAACGACCACGCCTTCACCGCGAACGCGCCCGCATCCACGGACCCACGATCCAACGCTTCGCTGAACTTCAGGCTCAGCTGCTCTTTCGACGCCCTCACCTCGACCGGTACCCAGACGGGTTGCTCCAGTCGCCGGATCCGATGGAACCCGCCCGGTGCCGTGGCATTGCCCGCCCACGCGAACATGCCGCACGCGTACAACGACCCATCCGCCCCAAATCGCCCGCGCATGATCCCCGTCGCGAAGGCCGGCATCGGCAACTCGCACACGCCCCCCTGCCAGACCCCGTCCACCGATTCGTTCGGAACGACGAAGATCCGACCTGTGCCATAGCTCAGGTTCAGCAGCGATCCACCCAACGATCCCCACGCGCCGCGCGGCACGCGCACCACCTCCGCAGGACTCCGATCCTTGGCGTTGGTGATCCACACCAGCGGCGGTTCCATGGCCGCATCCGACGTATCCGTCACATCGGTGTACCCGAACATGTTTCCGTAAAACCCACCCACCCGAACGCGGTTGATCCGGTTCTTGGGCGTCCAGAACCCTTCCTGGTCCGTGACCCAGAAGGTCCCGTCTGCGTCCAACCCCACGCCGTTGGCCGCGCGGAATCCCGTCGCCAGAATCTCTGTCCGCGAACCATCCGCCACCACCTTCAGGAGGGTGCCATGGTGCGGCACCACCGCCTTCAACGCGTGGCGACCCGACTTCGCATAATAGAAGTTCCCGGCAGGATCGGTCTCCAGACCCATGGCGAACTCATGGAAGTGCTCCGTGACCTGATGGTCGTTGTTGAAGCACTCGATGAAGTCCACCTCGCCGTCCCCGTTCAGGTCCTTCAACCGCGCCAATTGATCCCGGCACGTCACGAACAGGTCGTCCCCGCGGAACTTCACCCCGAGCGGCTGGAACAATCCGGAAGCCATCCGACGCCACCGCAACGGTGCGGGCGCCGGTTCGCGGATTCCGTCCACACGCCACACGTCGCCGTTCCATGTCGCCACGACGGCCCCGCGCCCATCCGGGGTGAAATCAAAGCCCCCCGGCCGCATCCAGCTGCCCCACGGGTTCGCCACGGGCAGGGGAAAGTCATCGGCGACGAATCCACCCGTGGTCTTGCCCGC
>JAIXZE010000096.1 GCA_027489875.1 Verrucomicrobiales bacterium | reverse complement strand
GCCCCCACATGGAACGGGGTGGCGACGTCCTCGTCGCCGTTCCAAAGCCATTCCCAAGGCGATGAGGACATCGCCACCCCGAATCCTTTCCAAAAGGGGGCAGTGTCAAGATGCGCCCGTTGGTACAGGACGAGGGCAGGGACCCGGTCGAGTTGGATCATGAAGGTGGGATGGACGTGGATGTGGAATCCGGCGCTCGGGTGTTCTCCGCGGGGGATGGGATGGGCAAACTCACCGGGTTCGAGTTGGGAGGCGTCAAAGACCACCTCGCAGGGGTAGCGGACGTGGCAGGAATCCTTGAGGAGTCGCTTGAGTTCGGGCCAGCCGAGGAGCGGGCCGTACTGGGCGTGGATCTCGGCACCCTTGGCCGCCGCGTGGGCGGTGAGAGACTCGCGGGCGTCGTCGACGGTGAGTTGGGTGGCCATGGGATGCGAGGGTTGATCAGGCGGGGCGGGTGAGTCGACCCTGGAGGATGGGCACGGCGATGCGCAGCAGCAGGGTGTAACAGAGCAGGCCGAAGACCCAGATGCCGACCTGCGGTGACCCGGGTTTGGTTATTCTTCGGGGGAGGAAGCGCGAGCGGGGATCGTTCTCAGAAGGCAGTTCTCACCCTGCCATGCGGCCCTTACGCCGGAGGCGTTGCAGCCGATAGCCCCGGGTCGTGCGAAGCACGCACCCGGGGAATGGCGCGTTGAATGGAATACGCACCCCGGCGGGGTGCGAAGATTCGGGAGTCTGCAACCCCTGCCGGGGTAGGTGACTCCATGGGCACCCGGGACCCGGGGTTGCTTCGCACCCCGGGCTACCAGCTCCAACGCCTCCGGCGTAGCCTGGAGGCACGCCATGGGACTTCCGGCGGCAGAGCCTGTGTTGGCAACTTGCATCCAGGACGTGGCACCTACGACGCGAACCGGGAAATCCCGTGCACGCATGGGCGGGGCTGTGGTTTCCTGCTGGGGTGTCGCGTTCAGTGATCCGGGTGGTGGGTGCCCGACAGCACAATCTGAAGAATGTCACGGTGGAGATGCCGCGGGACCGGTTGGTGGTGATCACCGGTCCGAGCGGATCGGGGAAGTCGTCGCTGGCGTTCGACACCCTGTTCGCGGAAGGGCAGCGCAAGTACGTCGAGTCGTTGTCGGCCTATGCCCGGCAGTTCCTCGACCAGATGCAGAAGCCGGACGTGGAACACATCGAAGGTCTGTCCCCGGCGATTGCCATCGAGCAACGGACGAGCGGCGCGAATCCGCGGTCCACGATCGCGACGACGACGGAGATCTACGACTACCTGCGGTTGTTGTACGCCACGCTGGGACAGGCGCATGACCCGGAGACCGGCGAGGCGATGAGTTCGCAGTCCGCGACGGAGATCGTGGACCGGATCCTGGGATTGCCGGTGCGCACGAAGGTGATGTTGCTGGGCCCTGTTGTGGACGACCAGCGCGGGGAATTCCGGGATGTGCTGGAGCGGTTGGCGCGGGAGGGATTCGTGCGGGCCCGGGTGGATGGACAGGTGGTGGAACTGGTCGCGAACAAGCCGGTGCGGCTGGATCCGAAGGCGCGGCACTCGATCGAGGTGGTGGTGGATCGGTTGGTGATGGCGGAAGGGATCCGGTCGCGCCTGGCGGACTCGGTGGAGACGGCCTTGCGCTGGGGCGAGGGACGCTTGCTGGTGCTGGACCAGGAAGCCGGGGCAGCGTCCGACACGTGGCGTGAGACCCTTCACTCGACGAAGATGGTGTCGCGTCGGACCGGGAAGTCCTTCGAGGCGCCGACGCCGCAGCATTTCTCGTTCAACTCGCCGCGGGGCGCCTGCCCGGTGTGTCTCGGGTTGGGACAGAAGCACGTGTTCGATCCCGGACTGATCGTTCCCGACGCGACAAAGAGCCTGACGGATGGGGCGGTGCAACCGTTCCGCAAACTGGGGGGCAAGCGGATGCTGGCCTATTACCAGTCGCTGTTGAACGGCGTGGCCAAGCATCACGGCGTGGGAGCGGACGTGGCGTGGAAGGATCTTCCGGCGAGCTTCCACGAACGGTTGCTGCGGGGGACGGGTGGTGAGGAGGTCGTGTTCCAGGTCAGTCGCGCCGGCAAGAATTCGGAGATGCGCCGCCCGTGGGAGGGTGTGATCCCGAACCTGGAACGGCTTTACACGGATTCGGAAAGCGAGTTCACCCGGAACCGGTTGAAGGCGTACATGACGCTCCAACCGTGCGACGTCTGCCAGGGCCGCCGACTGCGCCCGGAGTTGTTGGCCGTGACGCTCGCAACGGGTGAGGACGGAGGAAGGTTTCGTGGGGCGAATCCGGCGATCCCGGGATTGAGCATCGCGGACTTCTGCGGCCTTTCGATCGCCGATGCGGAGGCGTTCCTGACCGGGTTCCGGATGACCGATTACCAGCAACGGCTCGCCGGCGAAGTCGTGGGCGAGATCCGGAAGCGGCTCTCGTTCATGCGGGAGGTGGGGCTGGGATACCTCACGCTGGATCGGGAGAGTGGTTCCCTGAGCGGTGGCGAGGCCCAGCGGATCCGGTTGGCCACCCAGATCGGAGCCGGCCTGATGGGCGTCCTGTACATCCTGGACGAGCCCAGCATCGGACTGCACCAACGCGACAACGAGCGGTTGATCGAGACGCTGCGGCGACTGCGGGACATCGGCAACTCGGTGATCGTGGTCGAACATGACGAGGACACCATCCGCGCGGCGGATCATGTGATCGACTTCGGGCCCGGCGCGGGATTGCACGGGGGCGAGGTGGTGGCTCAGGGGACGGTGGCGGAGATCCTGGCCAATCCGCGGTCAACGACGGGCCGGTATCTCTCAGGCGATCTTTCCATCGCGATTCCGCGGAAGCGCGTGGCGCCGCGGTCGGACAAGGGCTGGCTGGAGATCCTCGGGGCAACCGAGAACAACCTGAAGAACCTGGACGTGCGCATCCCGCTCGGGACGCTGACCTGCGTCACCGGCGTCAGCGGGAGCGGCAAGTCGACGTTGGTGGATGACATCCTGCGTCGGGCGATCTTCCGGCAGTGGTACGGCAGCAAGGAGCGGCCGGGGGCGCATCGGGAGATCCGTGGACTGGACCTGCTCGAGAAATGCGTGGTGGTGGATCAGACGCCGATCGGGCGGACGCCTCGAAGCAATCCGGCGACGTACACCGGGATGTTCAACGAGATCCGGGACCTGTTTGCCGGATTGGCGGCGTCGCGGGTACGGGGGTACGACGCGGGGCGGTTCAGCTTCAACGTGAAGGGCGGGCGCTGCGAGAAGTGCGAGGGAGACGGCGTGCTCAAGATCGAGATGCACTTCCTGCCACCCGTTTACGTGACGTGCGAAGCCTGCGGCGGAAAGCGGTACAACCGCGAGACGCTGGAGATCACGTACAAGGGGTTGAACGTGGCCGACGTCCTCAACCTGACGGTGGACGAGGCGGTGGCCTTCTTCCGGGCGGTTCCAAAGCTCCACGATCCCTGCCGGACGCTGGCGGAGGTCGGGCTGGGTTACATCCGGCTCGGGCAGGCGGCCACGACGCTGTCCGGAGGCGAGGCGCAGCGCCTCAAGCTGGCGGCGGAACTTTCGCGGCGTCAGTCGGGACGGGTGCTCTATCTGTTGGATGAGCCCACGACGGGTCTGCATTTCCAGGACGTGGACCGGTTGCTGCAGGTCCTCTTCAAGCTCCGCGAAAGCGGCAACACCCTGGTGGTGATCGAGCACCATCTGGACGTGATCAAGACAGCCGACTGGGTGATCGACATGGGACCGGAAGGCGGAGCGGGTGGCGGTCGCGTGGTGGCCGAGGGAACGCCGGAAGCCGTGGCGGCCCACAGCGAAAGCCACACGGGGCGTTTTTTGAATCGAATCCTCGGGTTGGATGCGGCGAGGATGCCCAGCCATGTCTGAGTCGGCGCAAGCGCGGTCGCACAATGCAGGAATGCGGATCGGGAGAGGCCTCCGTTCCGTGTTCCTGGCGTGCACGCTTGGGTTGATTTCATTGGCGGCGTGGGCTCAGGAGGCCGGACCGGACCGCGTGGCGTTCGATGCTGCGATGCGCGCCTTTGACGCCTCGATGTTTGCCCGTGCAGCGGCGGAACTTCAGGCGATGGTCCAGCAGTTTCCGGATTCGCCCCTGAAGCCGGCCGCGTTGGAGCGGGCGGCGTTTGCCCGTGGGGAGGCGGGCCTCGCTGCCGGCCAGTTCAAGCCCGCAGCGGAGGCTTTCGGTACGTTCCTGAAGGATTATCCCGCATCAACGAATCGATTGAGGGGAGCGGTGCGTGAGGCCTACGCGTTGCAGAAGGCAGGAGACCTCGCGGCGGTGAAGGCACGGTTGGAAACGGGCGAGGGCATTTTCCAGACGGCCCTGAAGATATCCGAGTCACCGAGCGAGTTGATCTTTGCCGGATGGCTGCTGCTGGCCGAGGCACGCCTCGGATTGGGCGATGCTCCGGGGGCGTTGGTGGCGTTGGAGTCGGGGAAGGACTCGGCACGGACTCCAGAAGCCCAATGGCAGCGGGAACGCCTGCGGCACGACGCGGCCCGCACCGCAGGAAAGGGCGAGGAACGCCTGGCGGCGGCGGAGGCATTGCTCGGGTTGTCAGCGAATGGCGACGCTGTCCGCCGGGCAGAGGCGACGTCCCTGGCCGCCCGGGCCATGGAAGCCGTGGGGCAGACCGAACGCGCCGAGGCCCTGTGGGAGCGCAACAGTGACGCGGGCCTGCCGCCAGAGTACCAGCGGGAAGCCGTGCTCCGCATCGCGGAACGGCTGTCGGGACGGCAGGAGTTGGCGAAGTCCCGGGCGCGCCTGGAGCGTTTCCTCACGGGGCGTCCGATGGATCCGGTATGGCACCCCGTGCGGTTGGCGTTGGGGCAGGTCCTGTTCCGGCAGTTCGCCGCCGCCCGCGGAACGGTGCCCCTGCCGGCAGAGGTCGCCGCCCTTCCTGGCCAGATCCTGGGTCACGTGGACGCTGTCCTGACCAACCAGCCCACTCCCGAGTTGGTCGGTCCGGTCCAGTACCTGCGTGGGTGGTGCCTGTGGGAAGAGGGCGTCGGTGCGGGTGGCGCGGAACGGTTGAAGGAGGCCGAGGCTGCATTCCGGGTGGCCGCAACGCTGTTGCCGGTTTCGGCGGAGCAGGCCACGGCGCGATTCAAGCTGGGGGACGTCGCGCTCTTGCGGAAGGAACCGGAGGCGGCCCTGACGAACTATCTTGCGGTCGCCGAGGGCTACGCCGGGGATGCCGTGGTCGAGAAGGAGTTGCGGCCGTTCGCGTGGCAGCAGGCGGTTGTTTCCGCCATTGCCGCCACCAATGCGCCGGCCGCGACGCGGGCGATGGAACGTCTGCTGGCAACAAGCCCGGATGCGGAAGTTTCGGGTAGGTCGGCGCTGCTGGTGGGGCAGTCGTTGCTCCGGCAAGGGGAGGGCGGGCAGGGACGGGAACTCCTGTCGCGTTTCGCCGAACGGTTTCCCGAAGCCGGCGTGACAGCGGAGGTCCGGTTGGCGCTCGCCGAGGGGTATCTTGCCGACCGGCAATGGACCAACGTGCTGCGGGAGTTGGACGGGTGGGTGACGCGATTCACGAACCACCCGGCGTTGCCCCGTGCCGAGTACGACCGGGCCATGGCGACCGCCGAGGCGGGCATGGCGACGAACGCCGTGGAGCAATTCCGGATGCTGGCCCAGCGCTTTGCCACCAACCCGCTTTCGCAGACGGCGCAGTTGTGGTTGGGCGATCACTTCTTCAATCAGGGCGACTTCGCCCAGGCGGAGTTGGCCTGCATCGGCGTCATCACCAACGTCCACTGGAAGGGGACGCGCGCAGTCCAGCAGGCGCGTCTGAAGGCCGGGCAGGCCGCCCTCGAGCGTCGGCGCTCGACGAACGCCGTGGAGTACCTGCTCGATCTGCTCAACGACCGGACGTCCGCCGAGGAGGAGAGAGCCCCTGCCTACTTCTATCTGGGCGAGGCGCGACTGATGGAGACGCCGGGCACGAACACCCCGCTGAGTTCGTTCGCGTCGGCGTTGGAGGCGTTCCAGGGCGCGGCCCGCTACACCAACGCCCCGATCGTGATCGCTGCCTGGGGTCGCATGGCCTACTGCCATCTGCAGATGGGCGCGCAAACACCCATCAGCTACACCCGCGCTTCCGAGCTCTACCAGCGCGTGGCCGATTCATCCCAGGCGGGAGTTGC
>JAIXZE010000393.1 GCA_027489875.1 Verrucomicrobiales bacterium | reverse complement strand
TCGAACAACGCCGGCCAATCACCGGTGTTGTCCGAACGCAGCCCCCATCCCCGGCGGAAGAACTCCACCGGCTCGAACCGGACGCCGCGCAGTTGTCCGCGCTCGAAGAAATCCCGAACGCCATGGGGGAAGACGGCGACCCGTTCCCAATCCCAGCATTCGTGCAACACTCCCCGTTGTCCCCCGTGATTCAGTCCACCCATGACGTGACGCATCCCATCCTTGTTCCCCCTGAATGCGAAAGCATGGTCCTGCGCCCCGCCGCTTGGAAAGCCCGCATCCACCTTCCAGCAACCCATGGGCGCATCTGGACACTGCCCCCGCATGGAACGGGGTGGCGACGTCCTCGTCGCCGTTCCAAAGCCTTTCGCAGGGCGATGAGGACATCGCCACCCCGTTCCCACTCTCAAACGGGGGCAGTGTCCACATGGGCCCGCAACCCACGCCGCCGGGTGGGGCACCCGGCCTGCAATCATGCAACTGGCAACTCCCGACTGTAGGCCGCGTGCCCTCACGCGGCACCTCCCCGGGCTTCCAACTTGAAACTCAGTACGACAAAACCCGCACCCCATCGCCCGACGCCACCACGAGCGTCCGTGCATCGGTGAAGCGCACCGCGTACACCGGCGTTGAGCCCACCCGCAGGACGCCCAATTCGCGGCGCGTCTTCGCATCCCACAACACCACCCCACCATCCACCGAACCCGCCGCCACACGGGATCCGTCGACCGACATCCCGACGCTCAGGTAGGCACGCGGCACGGAGGCCAACGTCGTGCCCGCGTCCTTGCCTCCTCCCACCGGGAAGATCGACACCCGACCATCCAGCGTGACCGCCAGGACGCGATCGCCGGCGGGCGAAAACGCGGTCGCCTGCACCTGCGGCAACACGTGTTCCTGTGCCATCGGTTCCGGGCGGCCCAAGTCCCACACGGCGAGACGGCCCTCGCCCACGGCGGCAAGTCGACGACCATCCGCGGAGAAGACCACCGACCGTGCCAACGGCATCTCGAAGCGATGCTTCAAGGCCAGCGGTTCCACTCCATACACCCGCACCCCGTTGGCCGTGTCGGCCACGGCCAACTGACGTCCTGCCGCGTCAAAGGTCAGGTCCGCCGAACCCGAGAACCGCGGCACGGGCACCCAACCGGGTTCCTCGACCGTCGTTGTCTTGCCTTCGAGTTCGAGCGATCGCACGCCGATCCGACCGCCCACCCAATATCGCGCCGCCAATCCCGCCGGAGCGTTCGTCGAATAGGCAAAGGCCGAGGCCAACGCATCGGCGTCCGTGGGCAACGCCCGGATCACTTCGCCCGCCGGCAACGTCCACACCTGCACGCCATCGGCACCCGAAACGAGGGCGTGTCCGCCGTCCGGCAAGAGCGCGGCTCCGAGCATTCCCGCGGGACCGTTGGTCAGGGACTGCCATCCACGCGCTGCCTGCGGGCGCCAGCGCCGGACCTCTGCCGCGCTGCCCACCACCACCAACTCGTCACCCGCCCACGCGACATCCTGACTGAATCCTTCCAACCCGCGAACACGGGCCACCTCACGGCCCGATGGAAACTCCCGCACCAACCCGAACGCATCCCGCCCGACGGTCACCACCTGTGAATCGTCCTTGCCGAACCGGATTGCCAGAACCGAGGTCGCGTGCCCCGGCCACGTGGAAACCATGGCACGCTGCTCCGCGTCCCAGACCAGCACCCGCCCATCGGAAAGTCCGCTCAGCAACCAGCGTCCATCCGGCGAAAACCGCAGGCAGGTCACCTCCGCTTCGCTGTCCGCCCCATCCATCGCTCCCGTCTCCCAACGGCGCACCGAGAGATCCGCGGGCCCGTCGGTGGGGATCCATGCCAAGGCGCGGGGACCGTGGGAGACCACCAACCACGGAGCCACCGGGCTCAGCGCCAGTGCCGCCGGACGTGTCTGCACCGGCAGCGGGATTTCCCGGACAGACCCGTTCGCCACCGAAAGCTCCACCAAGGATTCCCGCCCGGTCAGCCACACCGTGGTCCCATCGGCAGAGACGGCCCGCGGCCCGACCATGCCCGGGGCCGCCCACACACGGTTGGTGGCCCACCCCGCGAGGTCGATGAACTGGACCAACGTATTGGTTGCTCCCGGCACACGATGGTTGATCACGAACCAGGACCCATCAGGAGCCACTTCGAGTCCGGACAATCCCGGAGCCCGGAGGGTGCCGCGACGGATCTCCTTCCCCGACTCCAGATCCCACTCCACGACGCTCCCGGCGTTGTCGGCCCCAAGCACGCGTCGTCCCCCGGGAACGACCACCACACGCTGGCCCTCACCCGCAAGGCTTCCCAGAACGCCGACGGCATCGGAGCGGACCTGACCTTCGAGAAAGTGCCATTCCCAACCGCGGAGATCGCGTTTGCCGCGGGCAGGTGCCTGGCGGCCCAGGATGGAGCGAACGCGCGGCGATTCGCCATTGGCATGCGCCGCAAGTGCGAGGGCCATGTCACCCGCGTACAGGTCCGCACGGGCCGCGGCCTCTTCCGCCTGGGCCTGTTCCATGGCGGAGCGGGCGGATGTTTCCCGGGCCTTTGCCGCCGCAAGTGTCAGGCGGTGGTCGCGCACCATCCATCCGATTCCGAGTCCAAGGGCCGCCACGATGGCCAACACGCCAAGGACCCAGACCAGGGCACCACCCGCACGCCCACTTCCCGACCGTCGTCCAACCTGTGTTCTGGATCCGCTCACCGCGCTCATGATGCCTCACGGACGTACAAGGTGCACCGCCCGGTTCAGGCTATTTGCAAAAACCGGTCATCCCTTGGCCGGATCGGGCGTCACCGTGCGCCCCGGCAACGCCAGGTAGACCACGCCGCCCACCGCGCTCCACAACAGGTTCGCGGAGTACCCGAGCAGGGCCAGCGCCAGCGCTTCTCCGTGCTTCACCCCCGGAAAGGCGGCGATTGCCAACAAGGACACGAACAGATGCTCCCGCACACCCAACCCACTCGGCGTGATGGGAAGCGCGGCCACGCAGACCACCGCCGGAACCACGAACCACAGCACGCGCCCCGGCACCTCCAGTCGCAACCCATCCGCCAGCGCCAGGAACGTCCCCACGATCGCGAGGTTGATGACCAGCGACCAGAACGCGGCCGAGAGCATGTATCGCGGATGCCGCCCGAACAAACGACACGCCGCCAACGCCCGCGCCACGCTGTCGCCCCTGGGCAACCGTCGCAGCCAACGCCCGGCCAATGCCCCCTCCGCCAGCAGATCCGTGTAGAAACCGACCACCACCGCGCCCATCGCCACCGCCGCCATCCCGCCCACCAACAGCGCCAGCAACTGATACCGGCGATACCCCGGAAACAGTGGCACTCCCGGTGCCGCCTCCCACGCCATCGGGATCATCGCCACCGCAAACAGGAGCAACGCCAGCGTTCCCACCAACCGGTCCACCACCACCGTCAATGCCGCCTCGGCACGTTTGTCCTGCGTCCATCGCGAGGCGCACCACGCCTTGACCACATCACCTCCGGTTGAACCCAGCAGGAAGGCATTGAAGAAGTGCGCCACGAACGAGACCCGCGTCACCTCGAACACGCTCAATTCCAATCCCTGTACCTTCAACGCACTCCGCCAGCGCAACCCACCCACCACCACCGGCACACCACACAAACCCAGCGCCAGGAAGAGATTCGTCCAGTCGAGGGTGTTCGCCGTCCGCCACAGCTCGACCGGCCCTCGCGACCACGCCAACCGGCGCTGATCCCACTTGGACAACGCATCCCACGACTGTCCCGTCGTCGAGAGATGCAACTGGGCCTCGTTGCAGAAGATGATGTGCAGGATCAACCCCATCAGCACCGTCGCCACCCCCAACCGGATCCACGATCCGTAGCCCCTGCGACGCGACGCTCCTCCTGCACGCCCCGAACTCACTCCGGCCCCCAGACGGACTTCATGAACTCGATCCCTTTCCGGACGTCCTCGATCGGGACGGCGGGATTGAGTTCGAGAACCTTGATATGGGTGGGCTTCACGAAGGGTGCGAGCGCCTTGAAATCGATCATGCCCGATCCCGGCGGACAGTGATCCATTCCCGGCGGGATCACGTCGTGGATGTGGAACCCGGCCAACCGCGGTGCCAGCGTCTCCACGTGCATGGCGTGCTGGTCGATCAACCCCAGGTTCTCCTTGATCTGGGCATGGCCGCAGTCGTGCCAGTACCGGACATTCTCCGGAAGGTCTTCCAGGAAGAACTGGATGTCGTAATCGAAAGGAATCTCCTCCACCGCCTCGCGGTTCTCGATGCCCAGCAACAACCCTTTGCCGCCGGCCACCTCCGCCAGATCCCGGATCATCTCCGCGGCGTGGCGCATCGGGGTGGCCTT
The DNA here is from genome assembly GCA_027489875.1 of Verrucomicrobiales bacterium. Lineage (GTDB taxonomy): Bacteria > Verrucomicrobiota > Verrucomicrobiia > Limisphaerales > UBA9464 > UBA6176. Next base: position 42 of record JAIXZE010000393.1, on the reverse strand, counting down.
GCGCTTCTCGCGACGCTCCTGGATCTCCGCCAGCAGCTTCTC
>JAIXZE010000010.1 GCA_027489875.1 Verrucomicrobiales bacterium | reverse complement strand
GGGCGTGGGCACAGTCTTACGGGGTCGATCGGGCAAAGCCCCAGCGGCGCGGCAGGATCCGGTTGTGGACTTTGGTGCCGAGGTTCTGTAGCCGCCCCGCGGCTTGGGGCCATGTCGACCAGCGCGAGAGACCCATCTCCCTTCCCCGAGTGCAGTTGGATCGCGCCAGACTCCGTTGTCGTGCACACGGAAGATTGCCGAAGCCTGCCTTGCGAGTTTGATCACTCCTCAAGTACCCATGGTTCGGTTGTTCCGAACGGGCCCGTGTCCGGCTTCCGGCAGCCATTGACCCCGCTTCATGAAATTTGCCTATACCATTCTGTACGTTCGCGATGTTGGCCGATCGCTGGCGTTCTACGAGTCGGCCTTTGGACTGCAGCGGCGCTTTCTTCACGAGAGCGGCATGTATGGAGAATTGGAGACGGGCGCCACCGCGTTGGCGTTCGCTGCCGAATCGCTCGCGCAATCCAACCTCGAGGGCGGATTCCAGCCTGCGGATCCCTTACGCCCTCCAGCCGCATCCGAGGTGGGATTTGCCACTCCGGATGTTCCGGAGGCGTATGCCCGGGCCCTCCGCGCTGGCGCAGCCTCCGCTGCTGTGCCAACGACCAAACCCTGGGGTCAGGTGGTCGCTTACGTGCGTGACCTCGACGGGCACCTCATCGAGCTGTGCACTCCGATGTCTGCGTGACCATGGGCTCCATGCTTGAAGGCTGAGGATTGCCCGGCGAGTTCGATTGTGGTGGGGCCTGGGACCCAGGCTTCTGTCGCCCCTGCCGGGGCTGGTTCGCCGGGCGCGCGTGACCCACAGCTCACGCTGTGGGCTACCCTCTGTCGCGGCTCCGCGGCTGGACGCGGGAACGGGTTGGTTCACTGGCTCACCTGGCGTTCGAGGGCGCGGCGGTGGAATTTTTCGGCGAAGGTGTTGGTGGTGCGGAGGGCGCGATCGAGTTCCTGGCGGTGCCATTCAGGGGCGAAGGAGGTGATCCGGAAGCGGGCGGGATCGCGTGCCTGAAGGCGGTGGTAGAGGGCTTCCTGTTCCGGTGGAGGGACGAAGGAGAGACCCCCGGCAATGTCGATCTCGAATCCGGCCGAGAGACGGGCGAGGTCGAGGAGTTCATCGCGCGGGGCGGATTCCATGGGCAGTTCCCAGAGGCGGACGGGGCCGGGAAGCTGGGCGTACACGAAGCGGTGGGCGTCGAGGAAGCGCACCCCGAGGACGCTGCCTGAGGGTGTGGGCGTGGTGAGGGGTTCCCCGGAGTCGGCATCCCAGAGACGCAGCCGCGCTGACTCATCGACAGTGGCTAGGGTGCGACCGTCCGGACTCAGGTCGATCCGGGTGATCCGACGATCGCAGCGCATCCAGAGCGACCTGGGTTTTCCTGTGGCTGCGTCCCAGACGCGACAAAAGCCGTCTTCGCCGGCAGTGAAGAGCCGGGTGCCATCGGGAAAGAACCGGGCGTCGCCCACGCCATCGTCGTGGGCCATGCGTGCGCCGATGGGTTCACCGGTGGTGGCATCCCAGACCTGGGCATAGAAGGCGGTCGCGGAGTCGTCGCCGACGCTGGCGAGCAGGCGGGAACCAGCCGGACTGAAACGGATCCGGGCGACCTCACCGTCGTGGCGCATGGGTTTCCCGAGGGGTTGGCCGGTCGCGAGGTCCCAAAGGCGGACGAGGCCATCGACGCCCGCGGTGGCGACGCGTCGGGAATCGGCGCTGAAGGCGGCGTCGCGGACCATGGCTCCATGGGGCAGGGGCGGACCGATTTCGGTTCCGCGGTCGGCATCCCAGCGGCGGACCAAATCGTCCTCGCCCACCGTGACCAGATGGCGGCTGTCGGGGCTGAAGCAGACGGCGGTGACCGCTGTTTGACCGTGGCTGATTTCGTGGAGAACCTTTCCAGTGGCGACCGACCACAATTGGACCTGCGCATTGGTTCCAAAGGTGGCGAACCGATTTCCGGTGGGATCGAAACCCACGTGGATCCGGCCGGCGTATGGCCACGTCTGGAGGGTGCGGTGTTGGAACTTCCCTGACCCGGTGGCCCCGACGGGTTCCCACAGGTGGCCTTGTCCGTCGCGGTCCGTGCCGGCGATGGCTCCCTTCGAACTGACATCGAACTGGATCAATCGATGCTCCGGCTCCGGCAGGGTGGGGGGCCGAGGAACGTCTAGATCCCAGATGCGGATCAGTTCGGTGCGGCCCAACCCTAGCAGGTATCGGCCATCGGGGCTGAAGAGGACGTGGGTGGCGACGAGGCCAAGGCGCAGCGGTGGGGTGGCCAGGCGGCCCTCCGGGAAGTTCCAGATCCGCACCTCCCGGCCATAACCGGATGCAGCGAGACGGGTTCCATCCGGGCTGAAGGCGACGGTCACGACCCCGTCCGGGATGGCAAGAGGGGTGCCCAGAGGTTCGAGCGTGTCCGCGGACCACAACCGGACCCGCCCATCCCAATGCCCGGTGGCGATCCATCGTCCGGACGGATGGAAGGCTTGTGCGTAGATGGGCGAGACCACGGACACACGGAGTGGGCGGGTGGGATCGGAGAGCTTTCTGATCTCCAGTTCCAGGGCACCCTCGCGGCGGGAGGACAGCACGGCATCTCCATCCGGGCTGAAGGCGGGCGGCGCGTTGTAATGGTCGCTGGGGATTGCGGGTGTGGCCGGAGTCCCGGAATCGAGATTCCAGACCCGGAGGGAACTGTCGGCGAAGGCGCGGACGAGCAATCGGCGTCCGTCGGGGCTGAACTCCATCCACTTGGCGGAGACTTCCGGCGGGAGGGGACTGGGCCGTTCCTTTCCGGTGGCGGTGTCCCAGAACCGGATCCGTTCACCGCCCGTGACCAACCAGCGCTCGTCGGGACTGAACAGGCTGACCCAATCGAGACCCGCGGGTAGCGGGATGATGGTGACGTGGGTGACGGGATTGCCGGCGAGGGTGAGGATCCGGGAAGGTTGTGCAGGCTCCCCATGGATCTCGGCGATCCGTGTGCCGGAGGCGGAGAGGCTCAGGCCGCGTGCCTTCGAGTCGGGGTGGTTGAACCAAGGTGCGTTGCTCCCGGTCCGGAGGTCCACCATGCGCGGTGGAGCGCCAGCCAGGAGGAGGTGTTGTCCATCCGGACTGAAATGCTGCGAATCGAAATGCCCCCCCCCCGCGTACGCAGCGACCAGACGGGGCGCTGAAGCCCAGGCACCCGCCAGGCGGCGTCGGTGGGGAAGTTCCGCCGCTTCATTTGTTCCGGCCTTGGCCTCCTGCCGCAGTGCCTCGGCAAACCACAGTCCGGCAGCAAAGGGATCCCCTTCGCTGGCCAATCGGCTGCCTGTGAGCACCTGCATGCGGACGAGGCTGGCCTCGGCCGCGACCCGATTGGTTTCGGAGAGCTGACGGTTCCGTTCCGATTCATTCCGTGCGGTGGTGAGGCGGAAATTGAACCAGAGGGAAGTCGTGACCACGACGACCAGGGCAACGGCAACGGTGCCGATGAGCGCGGCCGGGGCGGGATGTCGACGGGCCCATTTCCACGCCCGTTCGGCCGGACCGGCGGGGCGCGCGCGGATGGGTTCGCCGCGTTGCCAGCGGGCGAGGTCCTCGGCGAGTTCGCGCGCGGACGGATAGCGGTGGGCCGGATCCTTTTCGAGGCACTTCTGGACGATGGTATCGAGGTCTGCCGGTACGGAGGGGTTGAGCAGGCGGGAAGCCACCGCGGTTTCCTCGCGGATGCGGACGATGGTCTCGGCGAGGGACCCGGCCAGCAGCGGAGGGCGGCCGGTCAGGAGGTGATAGAAGGTGGCTCCGAGCGAGTAGATGTCGGACGCGGGGGAAAGCTGGGATTCGCGGCCGAGGGCGGCTTCGGGCGAAAGATAATTGGGCGAACCCAGCATCTGGCCGGTCACCGTGAGGTCGGTCGATCCATCCATCCGTTTGGCCAGGCCGAAATCGGTCACGCGGGGTTCGTCGTTGAGGTCGACGATGACGTTGGACGGCTTGATGTCTCGATGGAGGAGGCCGTGGTCGTGGGCGTGCTGGACGGCTTCGGCGACGATTTGCAGGTAACGGGCGGCGGCGCGTGCGGGCAATGGCTCCGTGCGCACGAGTTCGGCGAGCGTCTGGCCGGCGACGTATTCCATCGCGAGGAACGGTTGGCCGTCGACCTCACCGACTTCGTACACGCCGACGATGTTCGGATGGCGGAGGCTGGCGGCGGCGGCGGCTTCGCGCTGGAAGCGTTGCACGAAATCCGGACTCGCGAAGGAACCGGCGAGGAGCAGCTTGAGGGCAACCTCCCGGTTGAGGGCGCGATGATGGGCGCGATAGACGATCCCCATGCCACCGTGGGCGATGGCTTCGATGAGGTCGTAATGGCCGAAGGCTCGGGGAAGACAACCCCGGTCGAGGAAATCGGAGGTGGTCTGCCCTGGCAGGGCGTCGAGGACAAAGTCGGGAGAGTCCGTGTGTCCCTCGCGCAGGAGGCAAACCGGGCACACATCCCCCAGCGGTCCCGGCGAGATGGCGGAGCCGCAAACCTCGCAGTGAAGGGACGGGGTCATGCGCTGGGGCCGACGATGTTCATACCGTGTGCTACGGGAAAGCTGGAAAAGGCTTACGGGTGAAGTGCAGGGATTGTGGGATGTGGCCCCGTCCGTGAGCGGGGTGGCGATGTCCCCATCGCCATTGGGAAGGGGCTTTGGGAGAGGGCGACGAGGACGTCGCCACCCCGGTCTGGGGTGTGGATCTGGGACGGGGAGGCGATGTCCCCATCGCCATTGGGAGGGGGCTTTGGGAGAGGGCGACGAGGACGTCGCCACCCCGCTTACGGGCGGGGTGGCGATGTCCTCATCGTCTGGAGGAAGGCTCTGAAGGTGCGACGAGGACGTCGCGGCCCCGTTCGGAGGGGGTGAAGAAAGGTTGTAAGGAATTTTTGGCGATCCCGTAGCAGGGAGTATGAAGTTCCTGTGTTCCCCCCGGTGTCTCGTCCTGACGCTGTTGCTGGGGTTGTCCCCACTGACTGCAGGCAGCCCGGTGGGCAGCGCCATCAGCTGCCAGGGCAAGCTCAATGACACGGGTTTGCCGGCCAATGGCACCTACGAATTCCGGTTCAGCCTTCATGACGCACCCACGTCGGGGACGCAAATTGGGCCGACCCGTACGAATGCCCCGGTGGCGGTGGCCGGCGGCGAGTTCACCATGTCGATTGATTTCGGGCCGGGAGGGTTCAGCGGCGAGGGACGGTGGCTGGAGAAGCTCGTTCAGGCGCACCTGGGCACGATTTCGAACGGAGGTGGACGATGAAATCCTTGTATCTCAATCATTCATGGGTGGCGGGTGGAAAGTTCACCTTCGCCACGGCACTGGCAGGTCTCACGTTGGCCTTCGGTTTGTTCAGCGCGGGACCGCTCTCCGCCCAGTCCATCGGCGGGGGGCAGTTCACGTTGCGGGGTGGACCGGTCACGGCGGGCGGGCAGTCTGGTGGCGGCGTGTTCGCCGTGGCGGGAGCTCCGGCGGATGCCACGCCCGCCCCTTTGAGGGGTGGGACCTTCGAAGTCACCGGAAGCCTGATCGGTGTTGCGGTGGTGCCGGGCGATGTCGCACTGGAGTACGTGACCACGGAAGGGCAGGTCACCCTGACGTGGCCGAACGACGGCGTGGCCTACGTCCTGGAGTTCACCTCGGACTTCAGTGAGTTCGCGGAATGGCAGCCGGTGATCCCGGCTCCGACGGGTACCACGTTCACCACGCCGTCCAACCAGCCCCTGCGGTTCTTCCGGCTGAGGAAGCCCTGAGGAAGGTTCGGGAGGTGCGACGAGGACGTCGCGGCCCCGTCCGTGATCGGGGACTGAGGCAGAGAAGCTGGATCAGCTGGGGGTGCCCAGCACGCGGATCAGGTGGGTGATCTCGTCGTCGATCTCGGCGGGTGATTGGACGACCTCGGCGATCTCCGCACGGAGGAGTTCACGGAAGCGGGCCCGGAGCCGGTGGAGCATCACGTGGATGGCGGATTCGGTGATGCCAAAACGGACGGCCAGGACGTGGGCTGGTTCGCCGCGTGTTCCGCCCCACAGGCGTTGGCGGAGTTCGGCGAACAGGCCGGGGCGCGCAGTTTGGTTGAACTCCGACTCCAGCTTCGCGAGGACACCTTCGAGGAGGGTCATGGCCCATTTCCGTTCGAAGAGCGTTTCCGCCGTTGCGTTCTCGACCGGTTCAGCCTGGTAAAATTCCTCGGCACGGAGTTCATCCAGCGAGACCACCTTGCCGCCCCCGCGTTTCTGGGTTTCGGCACGGACGTGTTCGTCCCGGAGGAAGTTCTGGAGCGAACAGAGAAGGAATGTCCGAAAACGGCCCTTCTCGCGCTCGGCGCGCGCGAAGAACTCGCGGGCCAGCAGCCGGCTGAAGAATTCCTGCGTGAGATCCTGCGCATCGGCGGCGGGCGTCCCGAGGCGTCGGATGTAGGCGTAAACAGGCGGCCAGTAGGCCTGGCAGAGGCCAGCGAGCGCATCCTGCCGGGAGTTCCCTTCGGGTGCTCCGGCATCGAGCACCATCGTCCACCGGGTGGTGGCGAAGATGCTGCCGGTGTGACCGGTCGGGTTGGCAAGAGCTGGAATCATCCGGAAGCGGCCTTGGGTTTAAGGTGCCGGGCACTGCCGGGGCAAGCGCCGTGATGGGGTCTGGGATGGATGGGAAGGATCCGGCGGATCCGACGGATCCTTGCTGCGAGTAGGAACTTCAGGCTTGGAAGTTGGGCGCGGGCTCGGAGAGTGGCCGGGTTCCCCATGAGTGAAGCACAGCGTTGGAGTGATCTTTCGTCCCAGCAGAAGAAGTCCGGACTGGCCGCGTGGCTGGGATGGATGTTCGACGGGCTGGACATGCACATCTACACGCTGGTCGCGGTGCCCTTCGTGGCACTGCTGCTGAACCTGCCCGAGACGGATCCGCAGGTGGGCAAGCACGGGGCGCTCATCAACGCCGCATTCCTCGTGGGTTGGGCATTGGGTGGGGCGTTCTTCGGGCGATTGGGCGACCTGATCGGACGCAGCCGCGCGCTGTGCCTGACGATCCTGACGTACGCGTGTTTCACGGGGTTGTCGGCGGCGTCGACGGAGTGGTGGCACCTGATGGGGTTCCGGTTCCTTTCGGCGCTTGGCATCGGCGGGGAATGGGCGGTGGGGGCCTCGCTGTTGTCGGAGACGTGGCCGAAGCGGTGGCGTCCGTGGATTGCGGCGACGTTGCAGACGGCGGTGAACGTGGGCGTGCTGCTGGCCTGTGTGGCGGGATGGGCGATGAAGGGGGTAGCACCACGTTGGATCTTCCTGGTGGGTGTGGTGCCGGCGTTCCTGGTGCTGTGGATCCGGCACGCGGTGCCGGAACCGGAGGAATGGCACACGGCCCGCAAGGATGCCGGGAAGCCGCCGGGCATCCTGGATCTCTTCCGGGGTAACGTGGCCTCGACGACGTGGCGCGTACTCGCCATCTGCGGGGTATCGCTGACGGGCCATTGGACCTTCATGTATTGGCAACAGGCGTACATCCGGAAGTTGCCCGAGGTGTTGGCCCTGGATGCAGCGGGTCGAAACCAGGCAGCCTTGGTGGCGCTGACCTGCGTGATGGCGGGTTCGATCGTGGGAAATTTTGTGGCGGGTGCGCTGGCGTCGAAGATCGGTTACCGGCGCACGATTGCCGGCATGTGCCTTGCGTACGGAGTGCTGATGGTTGGCGCGTTCATCCGGCCGATGGAACATGGGACGGCCCTCGCATTCATGGTGGCCATCGGTCTCTGCCAGGGGGTGTTCGGCCTTTTCACGATGTGCCTGCCGCCATTGTTCCCGGTGCTGTTGCGGACGACGGGGGCGGGGTTCTGTTACAACTTCGGTCGCATCGTTGCGGCGGCAGGCACGGTGTACTTCGGCAGGTACACGACCGTGGACAACGTGGGCATGGCCCTGTCTTACGCTGGGCTGTTGTTCTTCCCGGCCGCGCTGCTCGCGTGGTGGTTGCCGGAGGGTCGGGAGGGATCCCGCTGATCGGACGGATCAGACTGATCCGTCCGATCAGTCTGATCCGTCCCATCCTCAGCCAAGCAGGCGTTGGAGGGCTCGGACGTTGAGATGCGCCTTGGGGACGATGGAACCCGGGAGGATGTACTCCGGCAGTTTGGAACCGTCCGCGGAGCGTTCGGAGCAGTGGTCGTTGTCGCCGGAGGGGCCCAGGCCATCGAGGGTGGGCACGGCGTGCCAGAGCAGGTTGCCGTCGCTGAGACCGCCGCGGGCCTCGGGTTGGAGGGGGAAGCGGATCTCCTCCGCGGCCGCGGCCCAGTGTTGGAAGAGGGCGTCGGTACCGGGATTGCGCGGCCAGGGATCGCTCTTTGACAGGAGTTCCACGTCCACCGCGCAGGTGAATCCATCGGACGCGGCGCGGATGGTGCCGGGCCCTGCAAGCGATTGCAGGCGCTGGTAGGCATCGTTCCAGACCTCGGGAGAGAAGGCGCGGAATTCGCCCTCCGCGATGGCTTCCTCGGCGACGCGGTTGAGGCCGGAACCGCCGCGGATGGTGCCGATGTTCACGGTAAGGTCGCGGGAGTAATCGGTGATGCCGTTCACCTCCTGGAGGGTCAGGGCGAGTTGGGCGATGGCGTTGGCTCCGCGCTGGTGGGTGACGCCGGCGTGGGATCCACGACCCTGGACGCGCACCCGCCAGGTTCCGCGCCCCTTGCGGGCGACGACGAGCTTGCGCAGGTCCCCGGTGCGGCCCTCCGCTTCGAAAACGAGGGCACCGAGGCATCCGGGCTTGAGCCGGGAGCGGACGACTTCTCCGAAATCAGCGGAGAGGACCTCTTCGGATGAGTTGAAGAAGAGTTGCCAGGTGGTGGCCTGGAAGCGGACCGGATCGTGGGCGGCGAGGGCGGACAGCGTCAGCCAGAGGACGGCGGTGCCGCCTTTGATGTCATGGGTGCCGGGGCCGTAGATGCGGTCGCCTTCGGGCAGCCATGCGAAGTGATTGCGGGCCTCTTCCTCGGGGGAGAAGACGGTGTCGAGGTGGGAGACCATGGCGACGGAGGCGGGGCCGGTTCCGATCCGGGTCAGGACGAGATGATCGCCATAAGCCGGGTTGATCGAAGGAACGGACGTCGCGGTGAAGCCGAGAGGCGCGAACAGCTCCGATGTGATGGCCGCGACACGGTTCACACCGTCCCGGTTGAGGGTCCAGGAGTTGACGTCGACCATCGACTTGAGGTGAGCCAAAGTCTGCGGGAGGTGGGCTTCGAGCCAAGGCTTCAATCCGTCAGGCATGCGGCGGAGGGTGCCGCGGGCGCGGGTTGGGGGGAAGTTTCCAGTTCCGTCGACAACGTTTGAAGGCCGGGTGCCCTCACCCGGCGGGAAGAAGCTGTGGCCAACGTGGCCACCGGTTTGGTCAGGGGCGAGCAACTTGGGCGGAACGACGCGTTCGGAAGGCTGGATCCGAGTCAATCTGTCCCATTTCCGGGCTTTGAGGCGGGCTGGCAGGTTGGGTGCTTTGAGGGAAGTCGCTATGAGCAAGACTGGGTACCTGATCGACATGGACGGTGTGATCTACCGCGAGAACCACCTGATCGCCGGGGCGGTGGAATTCGTGGATGCGCTGCGGTCGATGGGCGTTCCGTTCCTCTTCCTGACGAACAATTCAGCCCCGACGCCCGAAGATCTGGCGGTGCGGTTGAACCACCTCGGGATCCTTGGGATCTCGCCGAAGCACTTCTACACCTCGGCCCTGAACACCGCAGACTTCCTGGTGGAGACGCATCCCGGTTGCACGGTGTTCCTGATCGGCGAAGGCGGGCTGCAGACCGCGCTGCACGAGCGGAAGATTGCCAATGACGCCATCCGCCCGAGTTACGTCGTGGTGGGCGAGGGGTCGGCCTCCATGGAGCGCCTCGCCAAGGCCCACGAATGCCTGGAGCGCGGTGCGCGCCTGCTGGCAACAAACCCCGACAACTGGTGCCCGGTGGGCGCGGAGAAGACCCGGCCCGGAGCGGGTGCGACCGCGTCGTTCCTGGAGGCGAGCAGCGGGCGCCGGGCGTATTATCTGGGAAAGCCCAACGGTTATATGTTCCACCGCGCACGCCAGAAGTTGCAGGACCTGGCGATGGGACCGCTTGGGCAGGTCGTGATGATCGGGGACACCATGGAAACCGACATCCGCGGTGCGGTGGAGGCGGGGTTGCACGGCTATCTTGTCCTGAGCGGTTCCACCCAGATGGAGAACCTCTCAGACTACGTGTACCAGCCCACCCGCGTGTTGCAGACGGTGGCGGATCTCACCGACGAGATCCGCACCGGGAAGGCGTCGGATCGGATGAACAGTCCAGTCTTCGCGGACGGGGGGATGGCAACGTCACGTTTCGGGCACCGGCACCAGACGGACGTGCTGGCGTTTCACAAGCCGCGGCCTCGGCCGGCCATGACCCGTTAAGGGCGATTGAAGTCACCCCTCGGGCGGGTCCTTGCGCGAGGGGCGGAGAACCTGGGTGGTGCTTTCGACGAGGTCTTCGCCGACGTCACCGATCTGTCGCGCCTGCTTGCGGAGGGTGCGCACGGACTGGCGAGCCAGGGCGATCAGGCCGACGGGCGTCAGGATCATCTGGGTGGCGGACTGGGCGATCAGCACCGGGTTGAAGGCGCGCATGGAGCGCATGGTGCGCCACACGGTTTCGGGCGGATGGGCTTCCTCCTCGCGGACGAAGTCGAGGAGATGCACGACGAGGAGGCAGCCGAGCATCGAAAGACCGAAGAGGATGTGGAAGTCGCGGATCTCCTGTCCGAGCAAGGCACCGAGGTGGTCGGGGAGAAGTCGGAGCAGGCCACCACCGAGGATGGGTCCGAGGGCGGTGAGGGCGCTGGTGACAGCGAGGAACACGGCGACGTACGGAGCGCGGTTGGCCGGCGTGAGCTTGAGCATCAAGCTGAACTGGCAGAGTTGGAAACCGGCCGTGGTGCCTCCGATGAAGAAGTAGGTGCCGATGAGGTGCCACCACCACCGGTTGCCGGCGGTGGTCCAGCAGGCAAGTCCCACGATGGCCCAGGCCATGGAACAGACGTAGAGCACCGGTTTGACGCCGAAGCGGTCGCAGAGCTTTCCCCACGCAGGCAGCGTGAGCAGACCGCCGACGCCGGCGAGGGCGGTCAGCCATCCAATGTCACCGACAGGGCGACCGACGGCCTGCAGGAGGAACATCGGCTGGAAGGGTTGGCTCAGGTTGAGCAGCAGACCCCAGAGACCGATGAACGCGGCCAGCTTCATGAAATTGGCGTCGCGCAACGGGGCGAGGAGTTCGCCCCACGGAGGGGGTTCGGCCTGCGGGCGCATCACGGATTCCGGAAAGCGCATGCGCCAGAGGAACAGGAGGCCGAGGAGACGGGCGAGGCCGGCGGCGGCGAAGATCCACCCATATGTGACCAATGGGGTGGTTCCGCGTTCGGCGATCTGGCTGGCGATGCTCACCGTGAGCAGGGTCCAGAATCCGAAGGCGAGGTTTCGCCGGCTGAAGAACTTTGCGGAAACCCGCGTTGGAACGAGTTCGCCGATGGCGGCCGACCAGGACACGGCGCCCAGACTGTTGGCCAGGGTGGCCGTACCGAGGATCAGGGCAAACACCCAGTGACGGGCGGATTCCGGAAGGAACGGAAGGATCGAGACAAATCCCCACGGCAAGGCCGTGAAGATGAAGGTCAGGACCATGATCGGATGCAGGGCCATGTTGCGCCGCAGCCAGGTCGCGAGGGCGGGTTGGGCGACGTTGCAGAGATGGGGAAGGGCGGCCATCAGGCCGACGGCGGTGCTGCCCCATCCCAGTACGGAGACCGCAAAGGTGATCACGAACGGAAAGCTCGGGATCGTCAGGTTCAGCATCGGGACGCTGAAGCACGCCTCGATGGTCGAGGCCTTGAGCGAGAGCAGCAGTTCGCGGTGGCGGAGGGGCTTCATGCGTGGACCGCGAGGCGGTCCGACCGGGGATTCACTGGAGCACGTCGAGTCCGAGGATCTCGCCGGGTTCGCAGTCCGCGACGACCTCGAAGGGACGGCAGCAGACCTCGCAGTCGGTCGTGAAACGTTGGGAGGGCAGGCTGGTGTCGATCACCAGTTCGAAGGCCTGACCGCAGAAGGGACACTGCACCGACTCGGCGACTTCCATGCCGGCGAAGGTGGGACCGTTGCCAAGGCTGGGCAAGGGAGGAGTCGAACGTTCGACGAGTGCGGGCGCATCCTGACACTGCCCCCAATGGAAGGGGGTGGCGACGTCCTCGTCGCCGTTCCATAGTCTTTCCCAGGGCGATGAGGACATCGCCGCCCCGTCTGTGAGCGGGGTGGCGATGTCTTCATCGCCTTTGGGGAAGGGGCCTTGAGGACGGCGACGGGGACGTCGCCTCCCCGAAAACCATCGAAGGAGGACGACCTCGAGATGCGTCCAACGCGACCGGGCGGCCCGACTTGCGAGAACGGAGATTGCGGACGTGGGTGGGTGGTCGTTAGGCTGGGGGGAACACACTATGGCTAAGGCTTCGAAATACCGTTTTTGCGCAGGACCCTGGAACTTCAGTGAAGGCCGGGATCCCTATGGTCCCGAGACGCGGCCGGCGCAGACCTTTGACTGGAAGCTGCAAGCGCTGAAGGAACTGGGCTTTGACGCCATGATGTTCCACGACGACGACGCGGTGCCGGACATCGATGGCAAGTCGCCGGCGCAGGTCCTTAAGGAGGCCAAGGAACTCAAGAAACGTCTCGACGGCGAAGGCATCGAAGCCGAGATGGTCGCTCCCCGGCTCTGGTTCCATCCGAACACCATCGATGGCGCATACACCAGCAACGACAAGAAGCAGCGCCGGTACGCGATCGATCGTTCCAAGCAGGCGATCGACATCGCGGGTGTCCTCGGAACCGACCTGATCGTGCTGTGGTTGGCACGCGAGGGGACGTACCTCCGCGAATCGAAGAATGCCCGTCGGTCCGTCGACCTTCTGGTGGAAGCGTTCGACGCGATGCTCAGCCACAACCGGAAGATCCGGCTGGCGATCGAGCCGAAGCCGAACGAGCCGATGGATCATGCCTATGTGCCGACGATCGGCCATGCGCTGGCGATCGCGCAGTTGACGCAGGATCCGAAGCGCGTCGGCGCGTTGATCGAGTCTGCGCACGCCATCCTGGCGGGTCTGGATCCGGCCGATGAAATCGAGTTCGCGATGGCCTTCGGCAAGTTGTGGTCGCTGCACCTGAACGACCAGAACGGGTTGAAGTTCGACCAGGACAAGCCGTTCGGTTCTTCAAACCTCCGCGTGGCGTTCAACCAGGTGCGGGCGCTGGAGCGCAACGGCTACGGCAAGAACGGCGAGTTCATCTGCTTCGACGTCCATCCGTTCCGTTCCACGAAGCCCGAGCATTACCTCAAGCACCTCGGCAACTCGCGGGACACGTTCCTGCGCCTCGTCGACAAGGCGCGGAGCTACCCGGAAAAGGCGGCCCAGGCCCTCGTGGCCGACCGCAATTACCAGGATCTCGACCAGTTGGTCCTGAACCACCTGATGGGATCCTGATCCGGACGCCGCATCACACTCCTCCTCCGACCCCTTTTCAATGCCTCCATCCACCGTCCGGCTCCGTCGCATCGACCAACTCTTGTCCTCCTGCGGGTATTGCTCCCGTCGGGAAGCGAAAGGTTGGGTGAAGCAGGGGTGGGTGACGGTGGATGGAGTGACGATGACGTCGCCGGATGAAAAGGTGGATCCTGCGCGAATGCACGTGGAGGGCGAACCCCTCGATCATCCGGACGGGTTGCTGGTCCTGTTCCACAAGCCCGTCGGGACCATCTGCACGCACGAGGACGAGGAGGGGCCAACGATCTATTCGTTGCTGCCGGAGCGTTGGCGTCACCGCAATCCGCCCGTCAGCAGCGTGGGTCGACTGGACAAGGACGCGAGCGGATTGCTGGTGCTGACCGATGACGGGGCGTTGGTCCAGAAGTGGACGGCGCCGCGGCACCACGTGCCGAAGCTCTACGAGGTCACGCTCGATCGTGATCCGCAGCCCGAGTGGGTTGCGGTCTTTGCGTCGGGAACCTTCCTCATGCCCGGCGAATCCAAGCCGTGCGCCCCGGCGCGGCTGGAATTGGTGGGCCCGAAGACAGCGCGACTGGAGTTGACCGAAGGCCGCTTTCATCAGGTGAAGCGGATGTTCGCAGGATTGGGGGCCGTGGTGCAGACGTTGCACCGACCGCGGTTCGGTCCCTTTGAGCTGGGAACCCTGGCACCGGGACAATGGCGCGTGGTTCCCGGGATTCCGTCCGAATTGATGCCCGCCTGAAAGATGGGTTCGGCGGGTGCGAATGGAGTGGCATGCGCACGGAACGCGACGGGCTTGGGGAGGATGTGGTGCCGGACATGACCCGGCGGACGTTGCTGTCCCGATTGCGTGACCTCGATGACACCGCCGGATGGCAGCAGTTTTTCGAGGTTTATTGGCGGCTGATTTACGCGTTTGCCCTGCGGGCGGGGTGCAGCCGCGAAGACGCCGAGGACATCGTCCAGGAAACCGTGGCCGCGGTGGCGCGTCGCATGCCGGAGTTCCAATACGACCGCTCGAAGGGAACCTTCCGGACGTGGTTGCGGCGGATCGTCGAGGCGCGGGTCAACGACCATCTGCGCAAGCGGTATCGTCGGATCCAGACCCAGCCGCTGGAGGGTGACGGGTCGGAGGAAGCTCCGGAGTTCGGGGGGACGGAGCCGGCGGCATTGGAGTCGGTCTGGGAAGAGGAATGGCAGCGGGTCCGGTTGGCCCGTGCGTTGGAACGTGTGAAGGCGGCGGTGTCCCAACGGCAATTCCAGATCTTCGATCTCTACGCGTTGCAGGGGCAACCGCTGCGCCGCGTCGCGGAATGCTTCCAGGTGAATGCAGCCCAGGTCTACCTCGCGAAGCACCGCGTGGGTCGATTGCTCCGGG
This sequence comes from Verrucomicrobiales bacterium, assembly GCA_027489875.1. Classification (GTDB taxonomy): domain Bacteria; phylum Verrucomicrobiota; class Verrucomicrobiia; order Limisphaerales; family UBA9464; genus UBA6176. The sequence continues at coordinate 4,681 of JAIXZE010000010.1, read as the reverse complement.
TCGAATTGCAGGCACTCGAATCCGAGGAGTAGACCGGCATGGAATCGGGTCACGACGGCCTCGTCGCATGCAACGGGGTGGCGACGTCCTCGTCGCCTTTCCCGAGCCCAATGGCGATGAGGACATCGCCGCCCCGAATCCTTTCCAAAAGGGGCGCGGCCTTGAATCCAGGGCGCGATCGTTCCAAGACTCCGCGGAATGTCCCCACGTCCGCTGCCGTCGATTCCGGATCATGCGCTGTTGAGGCGCATCGGGGCCGGTGCGTACGGCGAGGTGTGGCTGGCGCGGAATCTGATGGGAACCGGACGGGCGGTGAAGATCGTCCGGCGTGAGGACTTCGATGACGAGCGTCCGTTCGAGCGGGAATTCGAGGGGTTGAAACGGTTCGAACCGGTTTCGCGCGGTCACCCGGGATTGGTTCAGATCCTCCACATCGGAAGGCCCGAGGAGGGTGGCGCGTTCTACTACGTGATGGAGTTGGCGGACGACGTCGCGTTGGTTTCGGGAGGGCAGGACACACAGTTCTTCCAGGGTTACCAGCCGCGGACGCTCCGCGCGGTCCTTCGCGGGATAGGGGCCATGGGGCCGCTGGACGTCATCGATCTGGCCACGGCGTTGGCTGACGCTTTGGGGCACCTGCATGGCTGCGGCCTGCTGCACCGGGACATCAAGCCCGCCAACATCATCTTTGTCGCGGGGCGTCCAAAGCTGGCGGACATCGGACTGGTGGCCCTCGCCGGGGATACGCGTTCGTTCGTGGGCACCGAGGGGTACAGTCCGCCCGAGGGACCGGGGAGCGAGACCGCGGATCTTTATGCGCTGGGGAAGCTGTTGTACGAGGCCGCGACGGGCCGGGATCGCATGGACTTTCCGGCGCTTCCGGCGCAGTGGCTGGATCATCCGGAGCGGGAATTGCTGCTGGAGTTGAACGAGGTCTGGGCACGCGCCTGCGAGCGGGATGCCAGGCACCGTTATGGTTCTGCGCGGGAAATGTTGGCGGACCTCGCCCAACTGCGGGTGGGACGTTCGGTGCGCCGGATGCGCCGCATGGAGGTCCGGCTGCGATGGGCATCGCGGATGGCCGCTGGCCTCGCGATCGGCGCCGTGGTCACGGTATCGGGGTGGGGATGGGCGCAACGGCAAGCCCAGCAGGAACGTTCCTCACGGGAACGTCTGGAACGTGCCGAGTCCACCGCGCGCACGAACCTGGCGCTGGCGCGCCTCGAGGCGGCGCGGGGTTGGGCGGTGAGCCGTCAGGCCGGACGCCGCACCCGGGCCATCGCGGCCTTGCAGGAAGCCGCTGCCGTCCTCGGACCCAAGCGGGAACTGCGCGATGCCGCGGTCGCCGCACTGGCGGGACCCGATCTGGAGGTGGATGTGGTCGTCTCGCACGGTCCGGTCCCGAACCGATTGATGCCTTCGTTGCAAATGGGGGCGGAATGGGTCGAGGGGGGTGAGTTCTTGCTGCGACGTGTCGGGGATGGCGTGGAAGTGCGGCGCTTGAAGGCGGACGAACCGTTGGCCTCGTCGGCTGGCTGGTTTTCAGCGGACAACCGGTGGTTCGGTGCCGTGGGCACCTCGGGCAGGATCTGGGTCTGGTCGATGGACACCAACGCATCCCCGACGGCGTTTCCCGGCGGGGTTTCGGTGGCTTTTGATTTTCTGGGCGACCCGCCACGGTTGGTGACGGGCGACGCGTCCGGAAGGGTGCAGGTCTGGAACCTGGACAGGCCGCCCGTGTCGGAGCGGCCGGCCGCAGAAGCCCGCGTCGCAGGGGCCCTGCTGTGGGTCGGGCCGGCACCCCAAGGGCAATTGGCGCTGGCAACCTCGGCCGGGGTGGAGTTGCGGGAGGGTCGCACGCTGGCTCGGACGGCCGTGCTGCCGGGGCCGATCGCCAACGAATGCCAGCTGAGCTTCAGTTCGGATGGCCGTTTTGCCGCGGCCTTGCGAAGCCCACGGGAGGCCGTGGTGTGGTCGGTGCCGGAAGAACGTGTACTCGCCGTACTGAACGTGAACGGACGTTATTGTTCGGCGCTGAGCCTGGTGGGCTCCGGATATCTGTTGAGCTCAGGGTGGGACGGGCGGATGCGCCTGTTCCAGCTTCCCGGTGCCTTGGTCGAGGTGGAGGGCGGTGAAGGCTTCTCACGGGCCATGGAAGCGCCGGTCGACGGAAACATCCTGCCGGTGGCCCTCTGGCAGCCGCATCGGGCAGGGAGGGTGCGCGTGGTGGAGCCCTCCTTCGCTTCTCCGGTTCCATTGCCGACGTTGCCGAGGTCAGGCTCCGGATCGGTCCGGATTGCATGGGCACCGGACGGCGGCTCGTTCATCACGTTGACGGAAGCGGGATTGGATTGGTTCGATGGCCGGACGGGTGGCCATCGGAAGCGCCTGCTGGAAACGCCTACCGTCGCCGCATGGTTTGGCGAGCACGGCGATTCCTTGTGGGTCGTGAACGAGGCGCGTGTCTGGAAGGTGCGCCTGCGCACGGTGGGCTCCGACACGTGGGAGAAACGGGACCCCGTGCCGGCCACCACGCGACATGCTGTGGGCACGGCTGACGGTCGCCGGGTAGCAGTGCTGGCGGACGCGGAATGGATCGTCGTCGGGGAAGGACGGGAATGGGGCCGGGGAGTTGCCGCTCCATTGACGGAGTCGATCGCGCTCAGTCCCGACGGACGGTGGCTGGGCACCGGAGTGCATCACGGAGATCAGTGCGAACTCTGGTCGGTGCCGGACGCGAAGCGCGTGGCAGCATGGCGGGATGGCCCGAGCATCCTGATGTGGTTCAACCCGCAGGGGACGGAGGTGTGCAGCGCTTCCAGCACTGCGATCCGGTGGCGCGATCTGGCGACGCTTCAGGAGAAGCGCGTGGAGGTTCGGCACGAGACGGCAGGCGTCGCGGGCTTCTGCGCCTGGGATGCGCAGGGGCGTCGGATGGCCTGGCTCCGGACGCGTCGGGAGATCGTTTTCTGCGAAACCGGCGACAGTGGCCGGGAATGGTTCTCGGTGGAACCGTTTCCGGCGGAACCAGCGCTCGCGTGGAGCCCCGACGGGACCCGCGTGGCCATGATGGACAACGAGGGCCGGGGAAGGCTCTGGGACCTCGACGGCCTGGAGCGCGAGTTGGCCCTGTTGGGCGTTTCCTGGAAGCAATCGGTCAGGGCTTCGACGGGGCAGTGACCTTCAGCAGGTAAGCCCGTCGTTGGTCGGCGAATTCCTTGATGCCGATGATGCCGCGGCCGCCACCGGGCCCGGGGCCTCCGCCGCCACTTGCCGTTTCGGTGAGGTTCTTCTCGAAGTCCTCGAAGCTGGAGAGCTTGCGGGTGTCGGCCTTGAGCGTTTCGCGGATGAGTGCCTGGTGTTGTCGGGCAATCGGTCCCAGACGGTCCCAGTCGAGCCACTTGTCCGCCATGTCGCGCACGATCGCGAGGTAACGGGCCTTGAGCGCGGGCACCGCCAGGAGCTTTCCGATGAGGGGTCGCTCCGGATTGTCGATGCCCTGCGTGGGGGGCAGTTCGACTCCCTGGATCCCGCCTTCGCCACCGCCGCGGCCGCCACCAAATCCCGGACCACCGGGCAGGTAGAAGGTCTCGTTGGAGTCGTGGGGCAGGATATGGAACCGTCCCTTCGGATCGAGGTATAGGTTGTAGTCGGAGGAACGGATCCAATAGCCGTCGTTGTTCACCATGACGTTCTCGAGGGCTAGGAACCGCAGGGCCCCCTCGATATCAAGGATCGGAGCAAGCTCGGCTTCCAGGCGCTCGGCGGGCGTTTCATTGAGGACCTTGCACAGCCGCGCAAGCGCCTGCCACGACGCAGCCGTGTCCTTGGTCTTCAGTGTATAGATCCGGCGGTACGGTTCGGCATTGTCACCAAGGTAGGCGAGCGTGCCGCGTCCGTTGGGGCTGCCCTGGACCTTCCATCGGGCACCATCCGTCGTGCCGAAATGCGCTTGCACGAAGTCCTTGTTGAACTGCTCGACACTGACATAGACGCCCCAGCTCTCGCCGTTGATGACCACGTGCACGAAGTTGGCGCGCGCGGCGGGCAGGTATTCGCGGGCGATGCCGAAATACAGGACGGACCGCAGGTTGCTGGGATCCACATGCGCATTCAGCAGGTTGAGGGAGCGTGCCCCCAGAAGCCGTTGGTCTTCGTGGACGTTGTCCACGGAAAGGTTCAGCGACCGTTTGCGGCCTGCGGGAACCGTGAAGTACGACGACGCACCGCGGAAGGCAACGCCCACGTGCCGCAACTCCTTCCCGTCGACCATGACGGTCGCAGGAACGTCGACGTCCGTGTTGCTGAAGTCCGCCAGGGCCTTCTCCCAGTCGGCATCCTCGAATTGCAGGAAAAGCGTGCGGAGCACCTTCGGATCGTAGAGCCCGGCGTCGCCGCCGGAAGGCACCTGATCGGGCGTGACCTTGCGACCCGGTTGGACCTCCGAGGCTTCTCCACCGCCACCTCGACGGCCGCCAGGCCCGCGCTCGCGGATGCGTCCCTCGGCGCGTTCCGTGGCGATGAACTCGCGCGCGGCTTGACGCTCCGTGGCGTCGAGGAATCGGGAGTTGTCCTTGTCGAACTTCTTCAGGAGCTTGGCCTCATCGCCGCCCATTCCCGGTCCCATCCCACCCGGACCACCAGGCCCACCGGGACCGCCCGGACGGCGTTGTCCGCCGGG
>JAIXZE010000260.1 GCA_027489875.1 Verrucomicrobiales bacterium | reverse complement strand
TGGGTGCCAACCAACCATCGCTCAAGGAACAACTCGGGCGGGCACTGCCGGGCGAATCCGTCACCGTGGCCATCGATTGCAGCGGCGTTCCGGAAACCATGGAGGCGATGATGGACGCCTTGGGCATCGGAGGAACCGCCGTGTTCATCGGTGCCGTCTTTGCCCAACGCCCCCTCTCGTTGAACGCGGAACGCATTGTCCGAAACGTCCACACCCTCCGGGGTCTCCACAATTACAACACCGACGACTTCATCGCGGCCGTGACCTTCCTGGAGTCGAACCATGCGCGGTACCCCTTCCATCGATTGGTTCACGAAGGATTCCACCTCGAGGACGTCGACGACGCCTTCCGCTTCGCCGTGCAATCCGGCGTCCACCGCGTCGCCATCCATACGGAAACACCGGCACCCGACCGCTCCGGGAACGTGAAGGGATCGTAACGTTCCGCACGAGCCCGCCACGGCATGATGCGCGCCCGTCATTCCCCCTGAGCACAGGGCGTCACGGATGGCCTGAAAAATGACTTCTGCCGAGACATCCCGCCGACGGGCGATCTTCGACTCCGGCACGCGCACCGGAGCGTGGATGCAATCCGCATGGTGCGTCGTGGCCGCCTTCGGAACCTATGCCTGCATGTACGGCTTCCGGAAGCCCTTCACCGCGGGAACATATCCCGATGCCGGAAACACCGTCGACTTCAAGGTGTGGCTCGTGGCCGCGCAGGTGATGGGGTACACGGTCTCGAAGTTCGCAGGCATCCGGGTCATCGCCGAAATGCGTCCCGAACACCGGACCCGTGTGCTGCTGGGACTGATCGGAGTCGCTGAACTCGCACTGCTGCTCTTCGCCTGGATTCCGGCCCCTTGGAACACCGTGTGCCTGTTCCTCAACGGCCTGCCGCTGGGAATGGTCTTCGGCCTGGTTCTCGGGTTTCTCGAAGGCCGAAAGCTCACGGAGGCCTTCGTCGCCGGCCTGTGCGCGAGCTTCATCCTGGCCGACGGCTTCACCAAGTCCGTCGGGGCCAAACTCCTCGCGCTTGGCGTGCCTGGGCCCTGGATGCCGTTCACCGCCGGACTGGTCTTCCTGCTCCCCTTGCTGGGATTCACCTGGATGCTGCAGCAGATCCCGCCACCCACCCTTCAGGACAAGGAAGCCCGGTCGGAGCGGACCCCCATGCTGCGCAGCGAGCGCCTCGCATTCCTGAAGCGTCACGGTCTCGGACTCGGTCTCGTCATCCTCGCCTATCTGCTCGTCACTGTGGTCCGAAGCCTGCGCGCCGACTTCGCCCCCGAGATCTGGGCGGCCCTCGGAACGAAAGGCCAACCCGCCGTGTTCACCCGCTCCGAACTGTGGGTGACGCTGGGAGTGATCGCCGTGAATGGCATGGCCGTCGTGATCCGGGACAACCGCCGGGCACTCCTTTCTTCCTTTGGAGTTTCCATGGCAGGACTGGTCCTCGTGCTGGCGGCGATCGCTGGCCTGCGCGGAGGCCTGCTCACCGGATTCCCGTTCATGGTCCTCCTCGGTCTCGGCATGTACATCCCCTACGTCGCCGTCCACACCACCGTCTTCGAACGGTTGATCGCCCTCACACGGGACCGCGGGAACATCGGCTACCTCATGTACCTGGCCGATGCCATCGGGTACCTCGGATATGTCGGCGTCATGCTCGTCCGGCGTCTCGGCAAGGCCGACACCTCCTTCCTGCCGTACTTCATCACCTTGACCGGAGCCGCCGCCATCGTGGGCATCGCCGCACTTGCCGGCGCCCTCCTCTGCTTCCGCAAGCTGCGGAACCCCAACCAGGCCGCTTGACCGTTGAACCCGGCCAAAAGATCCGGCAGGTTCCACACGTCGTCTCGAAAGCGCGCCCACCGCCATGATCACACGCCCGTCCAGACCCTGCCTTGATCCCACCCCTGGAGAGCCTCGTCCTTTCGCAGCCTATGCAGCGAAACCACGCCACTTTTGAAACCCCAAAACCACTAGGCTGCCATTGGGCAGTCTAAACAACGCTGGGCAAAGCAACCCGAAATATGACTTCCACGCCTGCGATTATGCTGCTGCGAAAGGGTAATCCTTGGGTCTTGTTCATTGCTGGATTGGCTGCGGTACCGTGCGTATTCTTCGCGGCCTGCAGGCTCAGTCCTCGTGGATTCGATTGGGATGCGTCTGCATTTGGCCGATACCTGAGCCAGCCTCTCCTGTTCGTGGCATTATTGACATGTCTGTGTGCGCCTTGGGTTGGCCCGCGTGCGCTTATACCCCGCCCGCTTCTTTCCCTACTTGCATTGTTGGCCTTTGGTTGCGTGCTCGCCGTAACTACCTTCATCACGATGTTGACTTACGGCACGGGGATTCAGTGACTCAAGATGCGAGAGGCCCAACCAGGCGGTCCAGCGAACGGTAGCCAGCCGGCACGCCGAGTGGCGTTGCGGACGCCGCCGGTGGCTGGCTCCCGTCGCTGACCTTGGCGTTCGACAACCCAGAAACCGGAATCCAGGACAGGAACATCACGGCTCAAATTAGACAGGATAACAGGATAACAGGATAACAGGATGACAGGATGAGCACGTACCACGAGGAAGCCCAGAACCATCCTGTCCATCCTGCCATCC
>JAIXZE010000410.1 GCA_027489875.1 Verrucomicrobiales bacterium | reverse complement strand
TCCGAAGCGCAGCGCCAGAAGTTCGAACTCGAGTGGGAGCTTTGCGTCTCCATCCGGCACCCGGGTGCCGGGCGCGTCCGGGTGACGCTCTACCGCAGGAATGGCGCGGCGGAACTCAGCCTGCGATTCTGCGGCGAATCCATTTCCACCCGGGAACAACTGGGGTTGCCGGCCAAACTGGAGGATCTGGTGCGTCGGCCCAATGGGCTGGTGCTGATCACTGGACCGACCGGATCCGGGAAGACGACCACGTTGAACTACCTGGTCGACATGCTGAACAGCGAGCGGCGCTGCAAGATCCTGACGATCGAGGATCCCATCGAGTTCGTGCACGAGAACCGCAAGGCCCTGATCGTCCAGCAGGAGGTCCTGACCGATGTACGATCCTTCAACCGGGCCCTCATCCACGCCCTGCGGCAGGACCCGGACGTCATGGTGATCGGTGAGATCCGGGATCACGAGGCGATCGCCACGGCGTTGACCGCGGCGGAAACCGGCCATCTGGTGATCGCCACGATGCACTCGCCGGGCGTGACCCATGCGTTGGAGCGGATCATCGGGGTCTTCGAGGGCAGTGCCCAGCGGCAGGTGGTCCTGCAACTCGCCAATACGCTGCAAGGGATCATCGCCCAGGAGTTGCTGCCGTCGGTCGATCGGTTGCGCCGCGTGCTTGCCTACGAACTGCTGCTGGCGAACACGGCCATCCGCACCGTCATCCGGCAGAATGAACTGCATCACATCTACAACGTGATGCAGACCAGCCAACGCGACGGAATGGTGCTGATGGACAACTGTCTCATGGAGCTCTACGGCGGCGCCCAGATCACCTACGACACCGCCGTCAGCAAGGCCCGTCAGCCGGACCGGTTCCAGAAGTTTGTGGCGTAGGAGTTTGAAGCCCTCAAACCCCGCCTCGTGACCTCGTATTGGCTCCCCATCACGGATGTCAGACGACGTCAGGAGGCTGTGGAGGAAGCGGAGTTTGAAGCCCGGCTTGAATCTTGACGCTGAGATCTTCGAACTCCCCTCCCACCGCCTCGTGGCCTGAGGGGCGCATCTTGACACTGCCCCCGCATGCAACGGGGTGGCGACGTCCTCGTCGCCGTTCCAAAGCCATTCCCAATGGCGATGAGGACATCGCCGCCCCGAATCCTTTCAAAAAGGGGTAGTGTCCAGATGCGCCCGGCCTCATTCGTTGCCCAATCGTGTCTGGCGGGAACGTCCGCGCTTTGGTAGGCATGAGTTTCATGACCGGGTTGCGCTCTGCGCTACAATCCCATGCCCTCCGGGCCGCCTTTACGCTGATCGAGTTGCTGGTGGTCATCGCCATCATTGCGATCCTGGCCTCGATGCTCCTCCCCGCCCTCAGCCGTGCGAAGTCGAAGGCCCAGGGGATCTCCTGCCTGAACAACACCAAGCAGCTGTCCTTGGCCACCCACCTCTACAGCGGTGACCATCAGGAATGGCTCCCGCCCATCCAGCAACAGATTGCCGGTGGTGAGATCAGTTGGCGGCCGGCGCTCTACAAGTATGTCGGGGCCAATCCGGCCACCTACGATTGCCCGACTGAAAAGGAGGAATCGTACGCTGCCGCACGGCCTGCCGGCATGAAGCGCGGCCCGGGAAACCGATCCGTGCTGGGGCAGTGGCAGGACGCGGAGATGTCCGTCCCAAGCGGCCTCGGGGCCGTCAATGTCCACTGGACCATCGGAGGGGCCGCTCCGCCTTTTGGCCGTCCCCGGGGATATGAGGACAACCTCGCCCGCTGGACCGCGATCGAGGCACCGTCCCAGTTGATCCTTTTTGCGGACGGCCACAGCGACGTGAACAGCGTCTGGCTGCGTGACCGATGGTGGATCTGGAAGGAACTCGGAAACGCCAATGCCGCCGGATTCAACCGCATTGCCCAGGGCGACAAGGGTGCCGTGCGGCACCAGCGCAAATCGAATCATGCCTTTGCCGACGGGCACGGTGAGCTGCTGGATCCCGGCCGGATTCCCTGCAACACCAACGCCTGCTGGTGGTCTGTGCGCGCGGACCCCCACTGAACAGCCTCATGAAGAAGCAGCATTTCCAATGGATCGGCATCGTCGTCCTGATGGCCGCCGCTGGCTGGCGCCTATGGGTGGCGTTCCGACCGGAGTCCGGCCCCTCCGAGAAGGCGTGGTATTACGACCTGAGCGAGAAGAAACTCTTCGTGGCGGATCGCGGTTCCATTCCTCCCATCCGAGGGATGAATGATGCCACCGCGGACGGCGTGCGCGCCGTGGTGGTGGCCCCGGCGGGGAAGTGCGATGACGCGGACGCTCGACGGATCGTCTACCTCGAAACCAATGCCCCGGAACTGAAGCAGGCCCTCGACGCCGCCCGCGCCTCAGGCACCGAACCTGCCATCAGCCGCGGACAGGCGCAGTCCCTGCGCCTGGTGCGGCGGGTCACCGACGCGGAATGGTTCTCCCTGGCCACGGCCGAAGGCGAACGGATCGTTTCCGAGTGGGTTGTGCCTGGTGCGGATGGCCAAAGCCCCGCGGTCTGTACGCCCTGACCCCCTTTCCACGGAACCAACCGAAATCACTCCAGTCATGAGAACACAGCATCCATGGACGGCCGCACTGCTCGTTGCGACGAGTGTGTCCGCCTTTGCCCAAACCACCACCATTGAACTCGATCACACCGCCTACCTGCCGGGGGAGGCCATCGTTGCGAGCTTCGAGGGAGCTCCCGGCAACGCGAGGGATTGGGTCGGCATTTATCCCCAGGGCGTCACGCCAGGTGGCGGTTCCACCATATGGCGCTATCTCGACGGTGCCGGGGGAAGCGTTGTTGTCCGGGAAGGTTCCGTGGTGTTTCCGACGGGCCTTTCGTTCGCCGGACCCTGGACCGCCTGGGTCCTGGTGAACGACGGCTACGAGCCGGTCGCGCAGGCCGACTTCACCGTCGTGGAGTCGACCAGCCCTGTGGTCCGCCGCGATAAACGGTCCTACGTCCCCGGCGAGGCCATCCGCCTCAGCTTCACCAATGGCCCCGCGAATCCGAAGGATTGGGTGGCGATCTATCCGGAGGGGGTCGTCCCTGGATCGGTCGGCTCCACGCGCTGGACCTATGTCGACGGAACTTCGGCGGGCAACACGGGATTGGGCGCTGGATCGGTCTCCTTCAACACCGGTCTGACCACCGTGGGTCGCTACGTCGCCTACCTGCTCCTGAACGACGGATACGAAATCCTCGCCAGTGAGCCCGTGGTGGTGAAGGCCGCCGTCAATGCGCCGCCGCGGGTCCTTTCGACCGTGCCTGTGGCAGGCGAGACGAATGGGACACCCACGATTCGCTTCACCGCAACGGTCCTTCCTGGCTCCGGCGAAGTCACCGCTGCCACCGTGGAATTGAAGGTCAACGGCACCGTGGTGGTTCCCACCGTCGATGTGCAGGCGGACCGCTCCGTCGTCCGGTACACGACCTCGACCTTGCTGCCTGTGGGGTCTGCCCAGGTTCTCACCCTTATCGCCGGCAATACGGCCGGTCTGAAGGTGACCAACGAGATTGCCTACACTGTTGGTTCCTACACGAACCTCGTCCTTCCGGCTCCGATCCATCTCGAAACGTTCGATGCCGTCGTCGAGGGCGGGTTGCCTGCCGGCTGGACGGCTCGGACTTACTCGGATTCCAACAACGAGGAAGTGGACTTCGGCAACCTCGACAGCGCCGCCTACAAGAGCTGGACGGTGGTGGAATCGAGCCGCTTCGAGGGCAACTTCGTCACCTACAGCAATCCCAATACGCCGGCGGGCGAGGCCTCCGACTACCGGCGCGTGTTGAACGTTGGTCCGCGGATCGTGGCCAATGGGGCTCTGGTGACGCGCCTGGCAACCGGCCGCTTCCTGTTCGGCAACTCCGGTTACCGCACCGGCCGCAATCAGGTGATGTTCCTCGAAACCCGCGACTACGACCTCACCGGCAAGACCAATGTCCACCTGGCGTTCCACGCCCTCTGGGAGCAGAATCAGGACAGTATCGCCGCGGTGGAATACTCCGTCGACGGCGGCACCAACTGGGCTCCTGTCCTGTACCTCATCGACTCACGCGACATCCTCCGCACCGAGGCGGGTGCTGTGGATGCAGAACAGACGCTGAACTTGGAGCGCGGCGATGTCGCGACCTATACGGATGAGCTGGGCAATGCCTACAACGGCAACTACGGCAGCTTCATTGCAGCCCCGGTTTCACCGAGCCTCGCGGGCTACATCGAGGGCCGTACCGACGACAGCTCCACCGATGGCAAGCGTATCGAAGTGCGCCGCCTGCCTGCCGCCGACGGCCAATCCCGCGTGCGCCTCCGCTTCGCCCACGCCGGCACCGACAGCTGGTACTTCGGCCTCGATAACGTCGGGTTCTACTCGATCAACGCGGCTCCTGCGGAATCCCCGACTGTCACCGCCGGTATTGAAGCAGGGGGCCTGCGCCTGAACTGGCCGGCGTCCGCCTCGGGATTCATCCTCGAACAGCGCGCCGAGGCCACCTCGGGTGCGTGGACTCCGGTTGCAGGCGTCTCCGGCAACAGCGCCCTGGTCCCGGTCTCCGGCGATCGCCAGTGGTTCCGCCTGCGCCAGCCGTGATCCACGGATGGGTTTGAATCGAAGGGGAGATGGCACGTGCCATCTCCCCTTTTTGATTCCGGTCCACAGATTTCACGGATTCCACAGATGGGGGGAAGGTTTGCTCCACTGATTTAAGGGATTCCGCAGATGGGCTTCGGACTTGAAACTGAGAACTTCGAACAGCCTCGGATCTGGCGACTGAAGACTGGGAACTGGCAACTCCCAAGGGATGTGTCCGGAATGATCCCGGCGGCGGGCATTCTCCTGTGTACACACTATGGAACCTGATGATTGGAATCTGATCCGGGACTGGCAGGGGGGCGCGCAGGAAGCGTTCACCCAGCTGGTGAGGCGACATCTCCCGTTGGTGCTGGCGTCGGCCCGACGCCAATTGCCGGACCCGCATCTGGCCGAGGATGTGGCCCAGGCGGTCTTCCTGTTGCTGGCCCGCAAGGCTCCGTCCCTTCCCCCTTCCACCGTCCTACCAGGATGGCTTTTCAACACCACCCGACTCGTCGTCCGTCATACGCTCCGATCCGAAACCCGCCGTCGCCAACGCGAACTCCTCTCTGCTGCCATGAATCCGAACCCGACCTCCACTCCGTCGCCGGATGCCTCGTGGGATCGCGCCAGCGCCGTGCTGGATGAGGCGCTGGCCCAGATGGCGGCAGCGGATCGGGACGCGCTGCTGCTCCGGTTCACCGAGGGACGGAATCATCGGGAAGTGGGCGTAGCCTTGGGGATCGGTGAAGAAGCAGCGCGGAAGCGGGTGGACCGCGCATTGGAACGGCTGCGGGTCCGGTTGGCCGGAGCCGGGATCACGTTCGCGACGCTGACGCTGACGACATTCCTTCAGGATCGGCTTTCGGCGGCGCCAGTTGAGGGGTTGGCCCAGCAGATCGCTGGCGCGGCGATGGGTGATCCATTGGGGAATCCCGTGGTGCAGTTGGTGGTGGCGGCGGAGCAGAAGGCGCGCTGGATGCAATGGGGAGCGGTGGCGGCGGGGGTGGCGGTGTGTGTCACTGGCGTGGTGGCGTGGGTTGGGTTGCCGGGCTTTTCCGGGACCTCGGAACCGCAGACGCAGGCCGGTGGCTCGACGCTGCCAGCCGCAGCGGGCAGTGCGGCCCCAGGTGGCGGGGTGCCATCGAGGACTGTGGCGGCTGGTGGGCTTCCCTTCCGGACCAATGCGGTGCCGTTCCTCTTGCGTGTGGTCACCGGGCCGGAGTCGCGTCCCGTGGCAGGGGCCCGGGTGGTGGCCCACTACGTCGTGGGTTCCAGTTGGATTCCCTTCACGGGCTTGCAGACGGGTGCGGATGGGCTGTGTGCGGTGCCGATTCCCGCCGAGGATCTGAACCGTCTGGATGTCGCGGCGGACAGTCCGGGCCTGGGCACGCGGTCCTTCAAGTGGATGACCCGCTGGGGAACGCCGCGTCCCGCGAACTACACGCTCCGGCTCCAACCGGGGGTCGCGATCGGTGGCGTAGTGCTCGGCACAAACGGCGCGCCGCTGGCGAACGCGGAAGTGACCATCGCGTACAACAACGGGGACTCGGGATGGGACGATCCGGAATTGTCCGTGGAACAGAAGGGTTATGTGCGCTCGGTTTCGGCAGGCGTCACGGATGCGACAGGGCGATGGACCTTCGCGTCGATTCCGCCCGACATCGCAGGCTTCCAGATCGAGCTGTTCCATCCGGACCATGCGCCGGCGGAGATTCCTGTGCGTCCGGCGATTCCGTCGGACCGGGAGCTTTGGTCGCTCCTCGGCCAGCAGCGGCTGACGAATCGCATGGACGTCGGCCATTCCCTGGCCGGGGTGGTGGTGGATCCCGAGGGACGGCCGCTACCCGGGGTTCACGTGTCGAACCAGGAGTACCTCACCAATGGGGTGACGGGTGCGGATGGTTCGTTCTTGCTGCGTCCGATCCGCCCGGAGCTGTTCAAGGTCAGTCTCTGGGCGCGTGGGTATACCTTTCAATCCGTGCGCATGACGCCGGATCAACCCCCGCAGCGCATCGTGATGCAGAAGGGCGGGCGCATACGGGCGCGGGTGGAGTCGGCCGACGGAAATCCGATCGCACGGGCCCATTTCCATCTCAGCGAAGCGGGATTGGATCCGGAAGTGAACTGGTCCTGGTCGTCGGATGCGCATGGCCGTGTGGAATGGGATTCCGCGCCGCCTTCGGGTGGGTTCCGGTTCCATGTTTCCGCACCGGGATTCCAGACGAAGCACGAGGTACGGTTGGTCGTGTCGGAGGAGGAATCCGTCATCGTGATGGACGCGTCGCCAATGGCGGAAATCCTGGTGACGGATGCGGAAACAGGACTTCGGATCCCAGCCTTCAAGGTGATCCCGGGAAGGCGGAAGGGGCAGGATTCGGAGTTGAACCTGATTCCGCATCAGTTTGACGTCAGTCTGTCGCGGGTCGGGCAAAACGGGGAACTGCGGATGGAACTGGAGGAACTATTGGATCCCTTGTTCCAGATCGAGGCCGACGGCTACCTGCCAGTGATCGCCGATCCGGGGCCTCCCCGTCCGGACGGCAATGCGCGGGTCGAATGTCGGATGAAGCCGATGCGGGATGCGGACCGGATCCGGGGGCGGGTGGTCGATGCGGGCGGGCGTCCCGTGCGGGATGCGGCCGTGGCGGTGTCGACGCTGTCGAACTTCATCGAGGTCCGGCAGGGCGGGCTGACTTCGAGCGAGTCCCGATTCCTGCGGCGCACGGATGCGGAAGGTCGCTTCGAACTGAAGCCGCAGCCCGATGGCGTGTGGGTGGTGGCGGCGCATGCTCTGGGATTCGCCCGGGTTCGCGTGGGTGCGGGGACGGATCAGGACCTGGTGCTGCAACCGCTCGGTCGTGTCGCGGGGCGCTGGCTGGGGGTGGATGGAGTTCCCATGGCCGGCCGGCCGGTGAATCTCGTCCAACCGATGTATTATCCCGGCGTCTGTTCGTTGTCGTCGGAGATGTTTTCAGCGCGGACCGATGCCGAAGGAGGCTTCGCGTTCGATGGGGTTCCGCCGGGGCGCTGGTTGGTCCGGGGCTATCCGCTGGAAGCGGGTACAGGATATGCGGGAGCGGTGAGCGATCTCCTGCCGGTCGTGGAATGTGTGGAGGTGGAACCGGGGGAACGGGTGGATGGGATCGACTTCGGGCGTGCGGTCCCGGGTGCAGTGACGGTGACGGGACGCTTGTTGTCCCCGGTGGCGGAACCCTTGGCGGACTGGCGGCGGGCGATCAACCTCGCCGACCTTCGGGCGATTGTTCCGAGACCCGCGCCACCGTCGGGCTTGACGGCGAACATGCAGCGGTTGTGGGTGGCGGAGTGGTCGGAATCGGCGGAGGCCTTCGGCGTCGCCTGTGCGGAGCGCGAGTATCCGTTGCGGGTTGCGGCCGATGGGAGCTTCGAGGTGCAGGGTGTGCCACCCGGCGAGTATCGCCTTCGCTGCATCGTCTTTGGCGGCGAGACAATGGCAGCGGCCCAGCGGGAACTGGCCCGGCGCTACGGACTACGCGCGGGGAACGGGGAAACGCCGAAGGAAACGAACGGGTCGGAACCATTCCCGTGGTCGGCGACGATCGAGACCAACGTGGTCATCCGGGCCGTGACCGGGGCTGCGGGGCAGGTCGTCCCGATCGGCGATTTCCAGCCGAAGATCCAGAGGTAAGGGGGG
>JAIXZE010000118.1 GCA_027489875.1 Verrucomicrobiales bacterium | reverse complement strand
TTGCATCCGGACGTCGCATATGCGACGTCCGGATGCAAAAACCGCCGAAACGACGATGGAACGGGCCGTCATTTGCAAATTCGTGTCGCATATGCGACGCGAGTTTGCAAAAGCCTCATGGGTTGCGACGGATCGGTGGGGTGGTGGGGCGATCCTGGTTCACATGCATCGGGGTAGCGACGTCCTCGTCGCCGTTCCAGAGCCATTCCCAATGGCGATGAGGACATCGCCGCCACGTCAGTCAACTGGCGACTGGAAACTGGTATCTGGAAACCCCTCTTGAAGGCCGCGTGCCCCCACGCGGCGCATCTCCAAACCCGCCGGGTGAGGGCACCCGGCCTTCAACCCGGCAACTGGGTACCCCCCCTCAAACGTTGAACTTGAACAGCAGCACGTCGCCGTCCTTCACCACGTACTCCTTGCCTTCCATCCGGTACAACCCCTTCTCCCGCGCCACGGCAACCGATCCGCAGGCGACCAGATCCGCATACGCCACCGTCTCCGCCTTGATGAACCCCCGCTCGAAATCGGAATGGATCACCCCGGCGGCCTGCGGTGCCGTATCGCCCGCATGGATCGTCCACGCACGGACCTCCTTCTCGCCCGCCGTGAAATACGTCCGCAACCCCAACAACGCATACGTCGCCCGGATCAACCCGCCCACGCCCGATTCCTTCACCCCGAGTTCGGCGAGGAACATCGACGCCTCCTCGTCCGACAGGTCCACCAGATCCGATTCAATCTGCGCGCTGATCACCACCGCCCCACAGGCCAGATGCGTGCCGGCGTACTCGCGGACCTTCTTCACGAAGACGTTGTTCTCAGCCGTCGCCAATTCGCTCTCCTTGACGTTGCAGGCGAAGATCGTGGGCTTGGACGTCAGCAGGAACAGCGGGCGCACGAACTCCTTCTCCTCCTTCGTCAGTTCCACCGTGATCGCCGGCCGGCCCTGGTCCAGTTGCGGCTCCAGCTTCGCCAGCGCCGCATCCTCCGCCGCGGCCGCCTTGTCCCCGCGCTTCACGTCCTTCGCCAGCTTGTCCCGACGCTTCCGCACCGCATCCAGATCGCACATCACCAACTCCGTGTTGATGATCTCGATGTCCCGGATCGGGTCCACCGAACCCGACACGTGATGGATGTCCGAGTCCTCGAAGCACCGCACCACCTGGACGATCGCGTCCACCTCGCGGATGTGGCTCAGGAACTTGTTCCCCAGGCCTTCGCCCGCGGACGCCCCCTTGACCAACCCGGCGATGTCCACGAACTCGATCGCGGCAGGAATGATGACCTGCGTCTTCGCAATCTTCGACAACACCCCCATCCGGTCGTCAGGAACCGTCACCATCCCGACGTTGGGATCGATTGTGCAGAACGGATAGTTCGCGGCCTGGGCCTTGCGAGTGCGGGTGACCGCATTGAACAGAGTGGACTTGCCCACATTCGGTAACCCGACGATTCCAGCTTTCAGCATAGTGCGCCGCGGAGAATGGGGACCCCAGCCGAAGAGACAAGGCCGAAGAACCCCTCCCCGGCAACGCCTCAACACTCGAAGACCGGTATTGCCGCAATAAACACAAGAAACGCAAAACGGCCGGCGCACTGCCTGGGTAGCCACCCACATCGGTTCCCCTTTTGCCTCGTTTTGCGTTTCTTGCGGCGACACCACTCCGCAAACTTCGCGGCTCCGCGGGAGGCGTTCCCCGGAAAGATTCTGGCCCGGGCCCATGCCGCCTGCCATGGTTCAGCCATTCCCAGCGGTCACCGGCACCCCCCGCCGTGTCTGGCGCCGTCCCTCCACAAGATGCCTCCCGTGAAACCCTCCCCCGTCCGATGGACTGCCCTTGCAGCAGCCCTGCTCGTGTCCGCCTCGGCCGTGGCCGCCGTCCCGCGGATCACCGAGATCCAGTACCATCCGCCCGGCACCAACGTCCTCGCCGAGTGGTTCGAGATCCACAACCCGGGATCCACCCCGCTCGACCTTTCCCTCTGGCGCGTCACCCGTGGTGTGCAGTTCGTACTTCCGACCAACACCGTCCTCGCCCCCGACGCGCACCTCGTCATCGCCTCCGATCTCGCGACCTTTCTTGCCCTCCATCCGACCGTCACCAACGTCCTTGCCGGCTGGACCGGCACCCTTTCCGACTCCGGCGAAACGCTCGAACTCCAATCCGCGTCCGGCAGCGAGAGCGTCGCCGTCGACTACGCCACCGAAGGGGACTGGGCCGCCCGCCGGTTGGCGGTGCCTGACCGTTACGGGAAGGTGGGATGGGAATGGTTTGCGCTGCACGACGGTGCCGGCCACACGCTCGAACTCGTCAATGCGGCGCTGCCTGCAATCCATGGCCAGAACTGGTCCTCCAGCCATCAACCCGGGGGCACGCCCGGCCTGCCGAACAGCACCGCCACCAACAACGCAGCTCCGCTGATCCTGTCGCCCCGGCACTGGCCCGCCCAACCCTCCTCCACGCAATCCGTCACCGTTTCCGCCCGGATCCTCGACGAGTCCCCGGCCACGGTTGCCGCATTCCTGTACTGGCGCACGCAGCCTTCCGCCGCCTTCACCACCACCCCGCTGCTCGACGATGGCCGCCACAACGACGGACTCGCTGCCGACGGTCTCTTCGCCGCGATCCTTCCGCCCCAGACCAATGGCACGCTCGTCGAGTTCCACCTCACCGCGACCGACAACGCCGGTCGTTCGCGCACGGTTCCCGCCGTCCTCGGCTCATTCACCAACCGCAGTCCGTGGTTCGTCTATCAGGTCGACGACACCGTCGTGACCGCGCAACCCATCTACCACCTCGTCGCCAGCGCCGAGGAACGCGCTTACCTCGAAAAGGAAGTCTGGTCCGGAAGTCCGCTCAGCGACGCGCGCATCAACGGCACGTTCATCGCCACCGACGGCCTGGTCACCGACGAAGGCTCCCCGCAGGTCCGATACCTCGCCGGGTTCCGGAATCGCGGACACGGCACGCGCTTTGATTCACCCCACAACGTCCGCGTCGACCTGCCCAACGACAACCGGTGGCGCAAACGCACCGGGATCAACCTCAACAGCCAGTACACCCCGCTGCAAAACCTCGGCAGCGCCGTCTTCCGCGCCCTCGGTGTTCCGATCGCGGAATCCGTGCGCGTACAGCTCCGCTGGAACTCCCGGAACCTCGCGAGCACCAACGCCCCCCAGTGGGGTGGCTACGCAGCGAATGAGGTCATCGATGGAGACCTCGTGGCGCGACAGGTTCCCCAGGACCCCGATGGCAACCTTTACCAGGGCGTGCGCGACTTCAACACCGCCATCACCCCGAACCTCGCCTGGCACGGCCCCGATCCCGCCGGTTACACGAACGCCTACTTCAAGGAGAACCACTCCCTCGCCAACGACTGGTCCGACCTCATCCGCCTGATCGACGTCCTCAACAACACTCCGCCGGCGACCTACGGCGCATCGGTCCGCTCTACCGTCCACGTCGACCAATGGATGCGCTACTTCGCCATCCATACATTCCTCGACAACCAGGAGACCACGCTCGGCACCGGTGTTGGCGACGACTACGTCCTCTACTTCCCGCTCATCGACCGACGCGCGCAGGTCTGGGCCTACGACATGGACAGCCTGCTGGGGAACGGCACCCGCACCGTGGCCACCACTGGCGGCCTCTTCCGCGCCACGGGCGTCCCCGCCATCAGCCGGTTCCTCAAGCACCCAGAGTTCGCCCCGATCTACCATCAGCACCTCCAGACGCTCGCCACTGGGTTCTTCGATCCCGCCCATTTCGATGCCTTCCTCGACGGCTGGGCCGTCCAGCTCCTCGGAACACCCGGACTCGAGCCGCTCCTGAAGAACCTCAAGGCCTACAACGCCAGCCGCGTCGCCTTCGTCCGCTCCCAGCTCCCCACCGATCTCGCGGTCACCCAACTCCCTGCCCTGAGCAACGGCTACCCGCGGTCCACTTCCGCCACCACCGCCCTGGGCGGCCGCGCCGATGCCGCACGGACCGCTGCCCTCACCGTGAACGGCTCCCCGGCGACCTACAGCGCCTGGGAAGGCGCGTGGTCGCACCCGACCACGCCATTGAATCCGGGCCTCAACCAGATCCTCGTCCAGGCCTTTGATGACGCCGGCAACGAAATCGACCGCGAACGGGTCACCGTGTGGTTCGACACGGGCGCGGGCAGCGGCACACCGCGCGCCGGCACGCTCGCCTCCGACGAAACCTGGTTCCCTGCGAACGGCCCGTTCCTGGTCACCGGTTCCCTCACCATCCCCAACGGCGTCACCCTGCGGATCCAGCCCGGCACCACCGTCCATCTCGCCGCCGGCGCAAACCTCACCGTCAACCCCGGCGGCCGCCTCCTCGCCGAGGGTACCCCCACCGCTCCCCTGTGGATCGGTCGCGCCCCCGGCACCACCGCACTCTGGGGTGGCATCCTCCTGCTCGGCGATGCCAACTCCCCCGAGTCCCGCATCACCCACGCCACCATCGCGGGCAACGGCTCCACCGCCATCCACGCGGACACCGCCACCGTGTTCCTTGATCACCTCCGGTTCGAAACCACCGACCGGCAATACGTCTCCCTCGATGACAGCTCGTTCATCGTCAGCCATTGCCATTTCCCGCCCACTTCCGCCGCCATCGAACCCCTCCACGGCACCGGCGGCATCAAGCCGGGCGGCCACGGCATCTTCCTCAACAACTTCATCGGTTCCCCGCGCGGCTACAACGACTCGCTCGACTTCTCCGGCGGCAACCGTCCGTCCCAGCCGATCCTCCACATCCTCGGCAACGTCTTCGCCGGTTCCGGCGACGACGCCCTCGACCTCGATGGGACCGACGCCTGGATCGAAGGCAACCTGTTCATCGGGATCCATCGCAACGGCGCTCCCGATTCCTCCGCCGCGGTCTCCGGTGGCAATGGCGGCGGCGCAACCTCCGAGATCACGATCCTCAATAACCTCTTCTTCGATACCGACAACGCCGCCACCTCCAAGCAGGGCAACTTCTATACCCTCCTCCACAACACCATCGTCCGCACCACGCGCGAAGGCGGCGTCGACTTCGACTCCGGCATCGTGAACCTCCGCGACACCACGCCCGACATCACCACCTACGGCCGCGGAACCTACCTCGAAGGAAACATCATCACCGATGCCGAGAACCTCATCCGCAACCCGCTCGATTCGGCCCCGTCGACGTTCCTCAACAATCTCCTGCCGTTCGCCTGGACCGGTCCCGGTGCCGGCAATCGCGTCCTCGACGCCCAACTGACGTACATCCCCACGGTCGACGAAGCCCGCTTCCACTCGTGGGAGGAAGCCCAGATCCTTTGGTCGTGGTTCCGCCCGCGCCAGGGCTCCCCCGCGATCGGCGCGGGAATCCAGGGCCGCAACCTCGGCGGCGTCCAACCGCTCGGGGCCATCGTCTCCGGCGAACCCGTCGGAACGACCGCCTCCACCGAGGCCACCCTCAGGGTCGGCCCCAACCGCTCCGGATCCGGGATCCCCACCGACGGATTCCCGGCGGGCTCGGGCTACATCGCCTACCGCTGGCGTCTCGACGCCGGGCCGTGGAGCGCCGAGGTCCCGATCGCCACGCCGATCGTGCTATCCAACCTTCCCGCCGGCCCCCATTTCGTCGAGGTCTCCGGCAAGCGCGACTCCGGCCTGTTCCAGGACGACCCACGGTTCGGAACCGCCGCCATTGCTTCCCGGTCCCGCACATGGATCGTGGATCCCGCCTTCGTCCCGCCGCCGACCCGGCTGCCACTCCACATCCACGAGATCCTCGCCGCCAACGCGTCCACATTCACCAACGCCAACACCACGCCGGACCTCATCGAACTGCACAACACCGGCAACGAACCCATCGACCTCACCGGCGTGTCCCTCAGCGACAACGCCGCGCTTCCGCGCAAGTTCACCTTCCCTGCGGGCTCCACGATCGCTCCAGGCGCGTTCCTCGCCCTCATTGCCGACAACCTCACCAACACGCCCGGCCGCCACCTCGGCTTCAGCCTCAAGGCCTCCGGCGATGACCTCATCCTCACCGACAGCGCTGCCCGCGGATCCGCCCAACTCGACCACGTCACCTTCGGCATCCAGATCCCCGATCAGTCCATCGGCCGCGGCTTCGACGGCACCTGGACCCTGTGCCGGCCCACCTTCGGCAGCGCCAACATCCCGGTCTCCCTCGGGACACCCGACGTCCTCCGGATCAATGAGTGGCTCGCCAGCGCCCGCTTCTCCTCCCGCAACGATTTCGTCGAACTCTCCAATCCGTCCCCGTGGCCCGTCGCCCTCGGCGGACTTCATCTCTCCGACGCCACCACGCTTCCGGACCGCTTCACCTTTCCCGCGCTCAACTTCATCGCAGGCCACGGTTACGCCCGCCTGATCGCCGACGGCGATCCATCCCAGGGCGCCGACCACCTCAACTTCCACCTCGCCCCCGAGCATGGACTCCTCCGGCTCGGGGATGCGTCCGGAGGCCTCATCGATGTCATCGCCTATGGCACCCAACGCACCGATGTCTCGCAGGGGCGCTCGCCCGATTCCGGCAACGCCGTCGTGGCGTTCACCAGCCCCACACCGGGCGGACCCAACCCGGGCAACAACCGCCTCGATTGCGTCATCGCCGTCGAGACCCTGCCGCTGATCCCGTGGTCCTCGCGCTGGACCTACCAGCAGACCACAAACATGGACGGCATCGACTGGAAATCGTCCGCCTACGATGACGCCGCGTGGCCATCCGGTCCCGGCCTGCTCGGCGTCGAGGACTGCAATTGCCTGCCCACACCCGGGCTCCAGACACGGCTCAACATAGGCCGCAACACCTACCATTTCCGCACCCGCTTCGTCGTCGAGACCAACCTCGCCGGCTTCAATCTCAACCTCGCCGCCGTCGTGGACGACGGTGCCATCATCTATCTCAACGGAGCCATCATCGCCCATCCGGGAATGGCAACCAACGGGGTCACCGACAGCACCCGCGCCACGCGCAACCAGGACAACGCCGCCCTCGAATACTTCCCCGTGCCGCTCTCGGCGCTCGTGTTCGGCACGAACATCCTTGCCGTCGAAGTCCACCAAGCCAGCAGCAGCAGCACCGACATTGTCTGGGGTGCCTTCCTTGAAGCCTCGCGCTCCTATACCAACTGCATCCCCGTGCACGCGTCGCCGGTCGTCCTCAACGAAATCCTCGCGCTCAACCGTTCCGTCACCAACGCCGCAGGCCAGGTCTCCGATTGGATCGAACTCTTCAATCCCTCCACCAACACCATCCCCCTCGGGGACCTCAGCCTCACCACGGATCCGGCGCTGCCCCGCCAGTGGGTCTTCCCGCCGAACCTGACCCTCACGCCGCTCGGGTTCCTCACGATCCCCTTCAACCCGCTGCTTCCGCCGTCACCAACCTCCGCGCCCATCGCCCTCGATGCCTCGGGCGGATCGCTGTTCCTGTTCGATGCCCCCGCCCGCGGTGGCAGCCTCCTCGACTCCATCCAATATGGGTTTCAGGCCGCCGACTTCGCCCTGGGACGCGTCCCCGACGGCTCGCCCTCGTGGCAATTGACCCTGCCTTCCGATGCCGCCCCCAACAGCCCGGCACCGCTTGGAAACCCCGCAGCAATCCGCGTCAACGAATGGATGGCGGACCCCGCTGCCGGCGACGACTGGTTCGAATTGTTCAACAGCGATACCCGACCCGTCGCTGTTGGCGGCCTGTTCCTCACCGATAATCTCGACGCGCCGTTCGCCTCCCCGATTCCACCCCTGTCCTTCATCGGCACCGGCACCGCCGCCTTCCGCCTGATCGTTGCCGACGGCAACCCCGCCAACGGTGCCAATCACGCCGGTTTCAACCTCCGTCGCGCGGGCGAAGCCATCGGCCTGTTCGCCATCAGCGGCCAACTCCTCGACGGCATCTCCTTCAACGCCCAGGCCAACGGGGTTTCACAGGGCCGCTTTCCCGACGGGGCCGTCACCCTCCGCACCTTCCCCAACTCCGCCACGCCGGGCAGCGCCAACAGTCTCTCCACCACCACGGACTCGGACTCCGACGGAATCCCCGACGCCTGGGAACGCGCCTTCGGTCTCGATCCCGCCAATCCCGCCGACGCCGCCAGCGATCCGGACAACGACGGCGCCACCAACCTCCGCGAGTTCCTCACCGGCACGCATCCCCGCGATGCCGTCGATGTCCTCGCCCTCGAGGTGATCACGGACGGCAGCCTCGCACTCCGCTTCCGCACCGTGGCGCTCCGAACCTATACCCTGGAATCCATCGAAGACCTCGCCACCGGCGTTTGGTCCCCGCTCGTGGAAATCCCCGCCAATCCAACGGCCGGAACCCTCACCGTACCCATCGCTGCGGATGCCACCCACCGACTCTATCGCGTCACCACGCCGCCAACCGCTCCATGACGACTCCCGATCGCTTCGGGAAATACTCCTTCAACAGGCGCGTCACCTCGGGCTTCCAGTGCTCCTTGACGGTATAGGTCTCGTACGGCCCTTCCTTGTACGGATGCACCGCCCGGCGGTAATCCCCCCATCGCGCTGCCTCCGCAGGCATCGCCGGCCCCAACCGCTCCGACAACAACGCGTACCGCTCCGCCGCCCGTTCCGGGCTCAGCGCGCCGCCGGGTCCGAGGTGCCGGCGCGCACGCTCCACGAACTCGCGACGGAACTCCGGCCACTTCCGCAACTGCTGGAACAACCGCATCGGGGACAGGTCGTCGTTCTCTTCGATCCGCCAATCCTCCACGCCCTCCAGCGTCCGCTCGCCATCCCACACGAAGAACCGCCACGGACCGGCCGGCTCCCGACGCCGCGCCGCATACCAGTTTGAACTCCGATCCCAGTCGGCATTCGCACCGTAGAGGTTCAGCAGGATGTAATCGCAGAACGCCGGAACATCGAGCAACCCCTTCACCCGTTCGTACACCGCCGCGTTCGTCACGCCACCATTCGCCAGCGCATACAATCCGTCCCACGACACGGTGTCCCCGGACAACACCTTGTCCGCGTTGCGCGCGTCATACTCCCGTTCCTTTCCACCCCACGCATCGGACGCGAACTTCCCATCCGGCCGTTCGGCAAGATCGTACACGCCCCAGTACAGCCCGTTCAGGAACAGGTGCACCGGACGGCTCCGCGCTGCCGGATGCCCCATCGCAGCTTGACTGGCCCGCATCCAGGGATCGCGCAGGTAATCCGCCTGCCGCCGCTCCGCACCACTCCAGTGCAACCACGAATGGTTGTTCCCCGCCCGCAGGATCAACTGGTCGAAGCCCTCCGATTTCCCCCCAAACAAAGCCACCTTCCATTTCGCCGCTCCCAACCGCGCCCGGAACGTCAGGCGGAACGAATGCTTCGGCGACTCTTCCGGACGCCGGTTCCACCCGCCCTGGATCCGCAATCCCGCCGTGACCACCGAAGTCGCCCCGGCCACCCGTGGATCCGGCGTGTAGACCAGCGTCACCGCCCGCTCCCAGGCATCCCCGGTCTCCATCGGATGCGTGTAGATGCCGCGCTCGGTCCCGAAAAGATCCTCAACAGGCAAGGTGACCGACAGATGCGGCAACGCCGCCAACGCATTCACGAAATCCCGCTCCGCGTCGGCGTCACCCGCTGGCAATGTCACCTTGTACCATGCCGGGATCTTCCATCCCTCGCGCTCACCCCAACTCTGCGGCAAGCCCGCCCCGTCCTGGCGCGCCGCGCCGCCGGGATCCGCTCCCAGGACCACACCTGCCAGCAACCCCAGCAACGCGCACCCCACTCCCAACCTCGTCCGCATCCGGGTCATCCAATCCATCCCGAACCCTGACCCGCCCACGGGCAAGTTCCCAGTCTCCAGTTCCCCTGTGCGCGGGTCCGGGCGCATCTTGACACTGCCCCCTTTTGGAAAGGATTCGGGGTGGCGATGTCCTCATCGCCTTGGGAATGGCTTTGGAACGGCGACGAGGACGTCGCCACCCCGTTCCATGTGGGGGC
>JAIXZE010000027.1 GCA_027489875.1 Verrucomicrobiales bacterium | reverse complement strand
TTCTCCCTCCGGTACGATCTCTTCCAGCTCCTGCCCCACGATACGGAGGCCCCCGACGCAACGAGCGACGCCACCTGGCGCGCCGTGCTCTCGTCCCCCGACGTGCGTCGCGCCAACCTCCTCACGCTGGAAGCGTTCAACCGCTACTGCATCCCGTTCTCGCCCCGCGACGAGGTCAACGGCGAACCCGCCCTGGTCATCCCCTTCTCCACCACGGTCAACGCCGGCGAGAACTTCTTCGGCAACCCGCTCGTCGAGGACCAGCAACAGTTCGACTCCACCAAGTTCGCCACCAAGATCCGCTCCGTGAAGATCGCCTTCCAGGGCCTCTCCTCGGTCGGGCTCGCCGCGCAACCCTTGGTGTATCTCATCCCCACCGGCGCCGATGTCCTGCGTTCCCCCTCGGATCCGCGCAACATCGCCACCCGGCAATGGTACATCCTCGATCAGGCGATCCCGGTGCCATTCCCGCTCAACTTCCAATCCGGCGGCGTCATCCCGTCCGCCCTCTCCAACCCCGGATGGATCCCCGCGATCAACGGCCTCAGCGGCTCCCAGGGAGCCCTCCGACGCCACGGCAGCCTCCGCGCCTTCGACACCGAATCCGCCGCCGATGGCATCTCCTCCACCCGGCTCGTCGGGCGTTCCGTCTGGAACACCCGCTGGCTGCTCATCATCCCCGGCCGGACCCTCTTCAGCGATCCCGCCGAAGGCATCGAGCGGTTCATCAACGGCCGCATCGATCCCACCACCGGCACCCGCTCCGGCAACGGCGTGAAGGACATCCAGATCGAGTTCGAAACCTACGCCATCCCCGGCTCCTGATCGGGATCATTCTGGGATCTGGCAACTGGCGACTGGGAACTGGGATCTGGAAACTCCCCCTCCAAGAAATCCTGAAATGCCGCTTGCCGGATCCCCGGCCAACCCGTATCTCTTTGCCCGTCAATCGCGGGGTGGAGCAGCCCGGTAGCTCGTCAGGCTCATAACCTGAAGGTCCTAGGTTCAAATCCTAGCCCCGCAACCAATTTCAGGCCGTCCCCATGGGACGGCCTTTTTGGTTTCTGAGTCGCAAGTTTCAAGGTTCAAGCGGGAAGCTACCCGATGCGGGACTCTGTACTCCGGAGGCGTTGGAGCCGATAGCCCCGGGTCGTGCGCAGCACGCACTTGGGGTATCAGGCTCCCCTTTGGAATCCGTACCCCGCAGGGGTGCGAAGATTCGGGAGGCTGCACCCCCTGTCGGGGTAAGCAGCTCCTTGGGCGCCCAGAACCCGGGGTTTGCTTCGCACCCCGGGCTGACCGCTTCAACGCCTCCGGCACACCCTGCCCCAGGCCCGGAGGGCCGAAAGACAATAGCCCACGGCGTCAGCCGTGGGTCCCATCCACAACGGAAAACCAGCCCCAGCGGGGCGACAGAATCGGAGCCCCCTGACTCCCGCAAGTACCACGATGCCCAAGTCAGGCCCGTGCCCACATTCATCACCCGCCATAGGCTCTCCCTCGATGGAAGATCGCATCATCATCGACCCCGCCATTTGCGACGGCCGCCCCACCATTCGCGGCGCGCGGATTGCAGCGCAGGCGGTGCTCGAGTTTTTAGGTGCCGGTGACTCCATCGAGGACGTCCTCGAGCAGTACCCCACGCTGTCACGGGATGATGTATTGGCATGCCTGAGCCATTCATCACGCCTGATGGGGAACCACTTCATCAGCGCATAGCGGCCTGTCTTCTTGCCGCCGACCTTTGCGACCAACGCCGCCACCTGCTCCACCAGCGAGAGCAGTCGCACGCTGATTGTGAACCTCGGCTCGCACGCCACGTTGCTTGGTCAAGCGTGAGTCAAGTTATCAGTCAAGCAGCCACGGATTCGTGAACCTGGAGAAGGCAGCCGAAACCACGAAATGCCCGGATCACACGATCCGGTCGACCTTCGGCATGCTTGTGATTTGAGGCAGGCAAAAATACGATGCGACCGTGTCTCTCATCCACCACTGCACCCAACGTCGCCTCCGGGGATGGCCCTGGGCGTGGGGCGCCGGTGCTTGGCTGACGCTTTGTCGCACGGTGTTTGCCGCGGTGCTGGCCGTGGCCTTTTGCGGGGCGTCCAGTCAGGGGGCCAGTCCCGGAGCGGACGACCGGTTCTCGATCCGCGTGTGGCAGGTGGAAGAGGGTTTACCATCGGACAAGGTGCTCGCCCTCGCACAGACCCCGGATGGATTCCTGTGGGTCGGAACCGCAGCCGGCCTGGCACGGTTCGATGGGAAACGGTTTGGAATCTGGCGCGAGCCACAGTCGATCGCGGACCAGCGCATCGAAACCCTCTTCACCGACCGTTCGGGCAGCCTGTGGGTTGGCACATCCGAAGGCCGCCTGTTCCGTCTCCAGGATGGCAAGCTCGGGGAGTTGGGGACGGAAGCGGGATGGGCCGATGCCCGCATCCAGAGCATCGGCGAGGACAAGGAGGGCGCGGTATGGATGGCAACAGGAACCGGGGGTCTCCTGCGATTTCATGGCGGACGTTTCCAGGCCATGATGCCGGAGACGCAGGAACCGGGAGCAGTCAGGGCTCTTGCCGCGGAAACAGCCGGCGATCGGGCCGTCTGGATCCAGCGGAGTGCATCCCTCGGGTATCTCAGCGGCACCAACTCGATCAAAGTCCGTCCTTCGGGAACCGTACCGCTCCGGATGGGTGCCATGACGCCGCGTCGGGCGGGAGGCATGTGGCTGTTTAGCGGGACATCGCTGGACGTCTTGCAGGACGGCCGATGGTCCGGAGTTTCGCGGCCTTACCCCAAGTTCATGGATCCGTATCGGCTCCTGGAGGATTCGCACGGCCATTTGTGGATTGCGACGACCCAGCAGGGACTGGTGTGTCTGGCTCCGAATGACAGGGCCACCCGATTCTATACCGGGACGGGTTTTCCGACCGACTTCCCGACATCCCTGCTCGAGGACCGAGACGGCAATCTCTGGGTGGGCACTCCGGCAGGTGGATTGGTCCGCCTTTCGCGCCGGACGGTTTCCACCGTGACCGTGCCTGAGCGTTCATGGGCGGCACCTCTCTGCGTCGCCGAGGATGCCAACAACACCATCTGGGCCGGGTTCGGGGAGATCGGTCTGTACCGGTGTCCACCCAACGGCATGCCGGTACCCGTGGAACCCAAGGGACGCCCCTTTGCAACCGGGTGGGCGCTCCATCACGGGCGGGATGGGCGCACATGGTACGCGGCCTATGGCTGGGGCTTGTACTCCATCCGCGGCAACGAGGTGCAGTTGTGGAGCGGACGGGAAGGCCTCCCGAGCAACGACATCCACGCACTGGCGGAAGATTCCAATGGCCGGCTCTGGCTCGGCGGGGTATCCGGGCTGTCCCGATTCGACGGGGATGGGTTCGTGAACATCACGGTGCGCGATGGACTGCCTGCGAGTCCGGTGCATGCGCTCGCATTGGAGGCATCCGGTGCCGTCTGGGCGGGCACGAGCGGGAAAGGGCTGGTGCGCTGGAGTGAAGGGCGCACGGAAGTCTTCACCACGAAGCACGGCCTGCCTTCGGACGACATCCGGTCACTGCTGCCCGAGGGTGGATCGCTCTGGATCGGAACTTCCAGGGGTCTGTGCTTCTGGGATGAAGGCAAGCTCCGTCCCATTCCGGAGAGTGCCGGGTTGCCGCGTCGTGAGATCGCGGGGATGGTCGATGACCGCCGGGGCAACCTGTGGCTCGCGACGCATCGCGGGGTTCTCCGTGTCGCACGTGCGGAACTGGAAGCCGTCGCCGAGGGACGCGCGGACCGCGTCATCGTCAGGAGGGTCGGGTTGGAGGATGGCATGCCCGGCTTGCGCATGTCGGCCGGCCAACCCTGTGCGGTGCGCGCGCACGATGGCCGATTGTGGTTTGCGACGCTGAAGGGACTGGCCGTCATCGATCCGCGAGACGTCCGGACCAACGAGCCTTCCTCCCGGGTTTACCTTGAGGAGGTGTTCGTCGATGGCGTACCGGCGGCGGCTCGGGCGGATCTGGCGGAGGCCCGCCCGGTGCGGGTGCCTCCGGGTTCGAGGCACATCGAGTTCCGCTACACGACGGCGAACCTCACCACGCCTGAGCGTGTACGCTTCCAGCGCCGCCTGGACGGCTTCGATGACGCATGGCAGGAGGCGGGTACGGAGGGGACCGTTGCTTACCACGGGCTACGGTCCGGCAGCTACCGGTTGCGTGTGCGGGCTTCCAACGGGGATGGCGTGTGGAGCGATCGGGAGAACGCGGTGGCGTTCGATTTGGCTCCATCGTTCTGGGAGACCCGGGGGTTCCGTGGAGGCATGGCAGCCCTGTTGGTGTTGGGCATCGGGGGAACGTTCCATTGGCGCACACGGACGCTGGAGCAGCGGCGTGCCAACCAGGAGCGGTTTTCCCGGCAGTTGATGGCGCAACAGGAGGCGGAGCGGAGGCGCGTGGCAGCCGAACTTCACGATAGCCTCGGGCAAACCCTCTCCATCATCCGGAACCGCGCTGCGCTTGCGGTCGCCGAAGGCGATGCAGGCCCGAGGTCCAACGCCCATGTCGCGGACATCTCAAGCGCCGCGAGCGAGGCGCTGACCAGCGTCCGGGAGATCTGCCAAGGGCTGCTGCCCGTCGAACTCGACCGGGTCGGCCTCACGAAGACGTTGCGTGCCGTCGCGGAGCGGGCCGGATCGGGTGCCGGTCTGGAGACGCTGATCGAGATCGATCCGGTGGACGATCTGGTGGCGCGGGAGAACTGGATCCACATCCTCCGCATCCTGCAGGAGGCGCTGAACAACATCCTCAAGCATGCCAAGGCGGGTCGGTTGACGGTGACGCTGCGCGAGGACGACGAGTGCCTCCGACTGGTCATTGCCGACAACGGCTCGGGATTCGATCCGCGAATGGCCGCGCAGGGGCGAAGCCTCGGGCTCAGCACCATGGAGGAGCGCGCGCGTATCCTCGGAGCGACCCTGCGGTTGGACTCCGCGCCGGGACGGGGCAGCACTGTCCGACTGGATGTGCCGACCACGCGAAGACCCACCGCCTCCTAGAATCGCGCCGGAGAAACCATCCCCCATGATTGACATCCTCATCGCCGACGACCACCCGATCTTTCGCACGGGGCTGAAGCAGATCATCGAGGCCGACAGTCGGTTTCGAGTGGCGGCCGAGGCAGCGGACGCCACCGAGGCGTTGAAGCTCGTCCGCCTGCGGAAACCCGCCGCGGTTGTCCTCGACATGGACATGCCGGGCGGCGGAGGACTGACCGTGGTTCGGGAATTGCGAACGGAATTGCCGAACACGGCGGTGGTGTTCCTGACGATGCACAAGGTCGAATCGCTCTTCAACGAGGCGATGGATGCCGGTGCCCTGGGCTACGTGATGAAGGAATGCGCAGCGCAGGAGATCCTGGCCGCGCTGAGCTCAGCGCTTGCAGGCCGGGTCTATCTCAGTCCCAGCGTGGGCGATTTCCTGCTCAAGCGCCAACGGCGCGCGCTCGCCCTCGCGACCACAGTACCCGGACTCGCAGACCTCACCCCCACGGAACGACGGGTGCTCAAGCTCATCACCGCCAACCTGACCAGCAAGGACATCGGCCAGGAACTCGGCATCAGTCACCGGACGGTCGAGCGGCATCGAACCAACGTGGCGCAGAAGCTCGGCCTGAGCGGCACGCACAGCCTGGTGAAGTTCGCGTTCGACCATCGAAGCGAGTTGTAGCCGCTTGGAAATGGCCTCGCGCGGGCAGGTCGCGCGCAGGGTCCTCGCTCGTCCGTTCGAAGCGGATTCCTCGCCCTCTCCTTCGGTTCGTTGCGCTGGGACGGGATGACGCCTTCCCGACGGAACTACGCGTTCATACGTAGGCGTTTTGCGCGTTCGCCTCCATGGCCTCCTTCCGCCCCCCGGCCCAGGATGCACTCGTGATCCGCAAGCCCAGTCCGGCCGGTCTCCTCGTCTGTCCTGCGAAGGATCAGGCAAAGGCCGCGCTCGATCGGCTCCAGCGGGTCTCGCGTCCGGTTCAGCCGCCAAACGGCTCCCGGACGAACACGTTCTGACCGCCACTTCGACCGAAACCTCAATCCGCGCTCTCCATGCAACAAACCATGCGAAATCAAGACACCCAACCCCACCGACCCACCTGGCGAGCCCGCCTCTGCGTCCTGGGCGTGCTCTCAGGAATGCTCACGGCGCAGGCCGCCACCTTCCCTGTCAGCAGTCTGGCCGACGCCGGCACCGGCACGCTGCGCGAGTCCGTCGATCTCGCCAATGCCAACCCCGGTGCCGACACCATTGATCTCACGGGCGTGACTGGAACGATCTTCCTGACCTCCGGGGCACTGGTGCTGTCGGAGGCCACGACCTTCCAGGGACCGGGCAAGGACCAGTTGACCATCGATGCCGCCTTCAAGAGCCGCATCCTGACGGGCTTGATCGGGAACAACCCCTACACGGGGAACTATGTCGACGTCACTGTCGCGGGACTGTCCCTGGCCAGAGCTTATGACATCAACGAGTTCTACGGCGGTGCAATCATCGGGAACAACGTCGTCGCCACCGATTGCGACTTTCCGGACTGCCATGGGGGGATGGGCTCCGCGATCTACGCGTCGAAGATCACACTGACCCGCTGCGGCTTCTATCGTTGCGGCGCCTGGCATGCCGTCGCCGCCACGGCTTCCACGCTCGCGGTGGATTGCCGGTTCGAGGGAAACGTCAGCACGAGGTCTGTGGTCGGGATCACTGGAGGCTTACCGGAAGTCGAGCTTGCCGGCTGCACCTTCATCAACAACACACGGGGCGCCGTCGGCAACCCGGGGCCCGTGCGACTGCGTGACTGCGTGTTCCAGAACAACAACCCGTCGCTCGACCCCATTGGATCGGTCAGCGCCGTGAACAGCATCTTCATCACCAGCGATTCCGAGTGGAGCTCGTACCACATAATCGACTACGGATTCGAGGGGGCAAAAAGGGAGTTCTTCAACTGCACCTTCCTCACGTTCTGGACCGACTACTACAGCGCGCCGATCCTCGTCGCTGATTCCAAAACCGATTGGACCTTCGCCAACTGCATCTTCCGGGGACCGGGACCCCAGCTGATGGCCTACAACAATTTCCCATGGACGATCACCGTGGCGAACTGCAACTGGGAAAAGCCCTTGGCCGAGGCCGTGTTGCTGTTGGACTCCTGGGGCAACCCCGCACCCAGCACTACCGAGTTCACGGATCTCGGGGGCCACAGCTTCGCGGACCCGCTGTTCGTGGATGCCGCCAACGGCGACTACCGGCTCCAGGCCAATTCCCCCTGCGTCGATGCCGGCAACAACGCCCTCATCCCCGTCGGGATCACTACGGACCTGGCGGGTAATCCGCGGATCTCCGGATCAAGGGTCGACATGGGTGCCTACGAGACGGTG
>JAIXZE010000365.1 GCA_027489875.1 Verrucomicrobiales bacterium | reverse complement strand
GAGCTTTCGTGCGCCTTCCGCCATCTCCACGAACCCCAGGGCACCCGGTCGTTCCACGAACTCTGCGGCGAGTGGCTCGCCCTTCGCAGCCCCGCCATCCCGGAACTCCCGGACATCGAAGGGCTCACCCCGGAACGCCTCCACGGCATCGAGGCCGACTGCGAAGAAGTGGTGACCCGGGCGCTGCGGGCGCATTGGCCCACCAACCCCTATCGCGACCGACTCGCGCTCACCCCGGAAGCCTGGCAGGCACGCACTCCGGTGGCGTGGGCCCACTTCTTCACGGAAGGCACCCGATTGGCCACACAGGCCGATGCCCTCCCCCGCAGTCCAGGCCCGCAACTCTCCCCATCGATTCTGCTCCCGGATCAGGCACTGCACCGACGCGGTGCCGCCACGTGGCTCGAGAAGATCCACCAACGGAACGATCCCGATCTCGCCGCGCGATTCGCCGACGGATCCGACCCCGGTCGATGGCTGAAGCTCGCCGCCGACCTTGCCCCCTCCGCCGCCACGCTGGACACGCCGCTCGACCGGGAACTCTGGCCGCAGGTCCGTGACCAACTTCCTGGTCTCGCCGATCTCCGACGCCAGAAGCTCGCCCTCCAGCAGTGGGCCGAGGTGGCCGGTTCCTGGACCCGGTTCTTCGCCTTCGGTAAACGCTCGGCCGCGAAGCCCATCCTGGATCGGCTCGCCCTTCCGATGGACCCGGCCTCCACGGAGCGCGCCCTGCGTTTCCTCAGTGCCCTCGAACTGCGCTGGCAATGGTCCGAGGTCCGCGCCGAGATCCTGGGCCTCGCCACGCCCGGCTTCGCCACCGACGCCCTGCTCGTCGGCGTCCGCGACGGCCTTCCGGAACTCGCCGGCCTCCACGCGGCACTGGCGACCGACGCCGCCCATCCCTTCCGCTCAGCCGTGCTCGAAGCCCTTCGCCAAGCCGATTCCCGCCCCAGCCTCATCCGCTCGCTCCGCGAGACCTCCGATCACGCCCTCGCACTGGAAGGACTCCAGACCCATTGGCAGGGATCCGGTTTCCTCAGCCCCGACGCCATGTCCGGGTGGCTCACCGAACTCTGCACCGGAAAGCCCGCACTTCCGCTGGCCACGCAACTCGCCGAAGCCGCCCCGACCCTCGAAGACGGTGTCCGGCTCACCGCCCGCCTGCACTCGCTCCCCACGCCCGTCATCGCCGGTCTCCGCGAAACCACCGCCGCTGGCCTGACGTGGGACATCGCATTCCCCACCCTTCGCGTGGCCGCCCTCGCCCACGAGATGCGACGACGCCTGCGCCAGAGTCCCGATTTGGCCCGCATTGATTCCGCCCGGGTCGATGCAGCCCTTGGCGAACTCGGCCGGCTCTCCACGCAGAAGGCCACAACCGTCCGCGCCCTGATCCTGCACCGCTGGCAGAAGCGCTGGCGCGAACGCCTCCTCGCCTCCACCGGAACGCGCCTCAACTCACTGGGAGCCTCGCTCCGCCAACGCCTCTTCGTCCGCGGCCAACGCGCCCTCAAGCTCCGCCAGATGATCGCCACGGGTGCCGGCACCGAAGGCGGCGATCCCCTCTTCGACCTTTGCCCCGTCTGGATGGCGAGCCCCGCCACCGTCGCGCAGGTGTTCCCGCGCGAGGCCCTGTTCGATGTCGTCATCTTCGACGAGGCCAGCCAATGCCGGTTGGAGGAAGCCCTGCCCGTCCTCCTGCGCGCCCGCCGCGTCGTCATCGCGGGTGACCCCAAGCAGCTTCCACCCACGCGCTTCTTCGAGGCCGCCAACACCGAGAGCGACGATACCGCCGCGGAAACCGCCGCCGAGGTCTTCGACCGCCAGCAATCCGAAGCCGAGGACCTCCTCTCCGCCGCCCTCAACCTCTCCGTCCAGGAATCGTTCCTCGACGTCCATTACCGTTCGCGCGACGCGGCCCTCATCGGTTTCTCGAACGAGGCCTTCTACAACGGCCGCCTCCTCCCGCTCCCGGGCCACCCCGAGCGCCAAGCCCCACATTCTCCGATCCAACTCCAGCGCATCGAAGGCATCTACGCCGACCGCGGCAACGAAGCCGAGGCCCTCGCCGCGGTCGACATCGTCGCGCGCCTCCTTGCCCTGCCCCAGCCACCGTCGATCGGCATCGCCTGCTTCAACCTGCCCCAGCGCGACCTCATCCTCGACGCCCTCGACGATCGCGCAGCAGCAGACCCGGAATTTGCCGACCGTCTCGCGACGGCGCGTGAGCGTCAGGGATCCGGGTCGTTCGAAGGGCTGTTCGTGAAGAACCTGGAGAACGTGCAAGGCGACGAACGCGACCACCTCATCCTGTGCACGACCTTCGGCCCGGACGCCGAGGGCAGGTTCCGCCGCAACTTCGGGGCGCTCTCCCGGACGGGCGGCGAACGTCGCCTCAACGTCCTCGTGACCCGCGCCCGCGAAGCCGTCCACATCCTCACCTCCATCCCGCGTGCCGAGTACGCCATTGCGCCCGCCGCGGACACGGAGACCCGCATCACCGGCCGTCACTACCTGTACGCTTACCTCCGGTACGCCGAAGCCTGCGTCCGCACGCACCGCGAGGACACCGACCGCCCCAACGGCACCACCCCCACGACCTCCTGCACCGTTCGCGACACCGGCCGCCCATCGACGGTCGCCACCGCCCTTGGCCAACAACTTCACGCACGCCTCGGACGGAACACCACCGTCCACTGGGGCAACGACGGCTTCTGCGTGGACATCGCCCTGGACCACGGAACCCCGGCGGCTCCCGCGACCCTCGGCATCCTCACCGACTTCAACCGCTACACGCGCGCTCCGGACCCCATCGCCTGGGAACAGTTCCGCACCCAGACCCTCACGAACCTCGGCTGGAACCTCCAAAGGGTCTGGACCCCCGCCCTCTTCCGCGACCCAACGGCCCCCGTGGCATCGGCATCTCAGCCGTAACCATGCGGTTGGATGTGGACGAATGACTCGCGCAGAGACGCCGTGCCGCAGAGGAAAGAATCCGTCCAGGCACCGTCACCGGGTCGTCCATGGGCGCAGCCTCACACGGCGCCCACTCAAGCCGGGGCGATGAGGACATCGCCTCCCCATTCCAGGGCCGGGGCGGCGACGTCCTCGTCGCCTTCTCCCAAAGCGCCTCCTCACGACGATGAGGACATCGCCTCCCCATTCCAGGGTCGGGACGGCGACGTCCCTGTCGCCCTCTCCCAAAGCGCCTCCTCACGGCGATGAGGACATCGCCTCCCCATTCCAGGGTCGGGGCGGCGACGTCCTCGTCGCCCTCTCCCAAAGCGCCTCCTCACGGCGATGAGGACATCGCCTCCCCATTCCAGAGT
>JAIXZE010000132.1 GCA_027489875.1 Verrucomicrobiales bacterium | reverse complement strand
TTCTTCAAACTTCAATCTTCCAACGCCCCCTTCCCGCCCGCCATCGTCGGCCGTTCATGGCGGATTCCTCCCCCATCCTGCCCGGTGCCACCATCGGGATCCTCGGCAGCGGCCAGCTCGGCCGCATGCTGGCCATTGCGGCGCGCACGCTGGGCTACCGCGTCCACGTGTATTCCCCTGATGCCGATTCCCCGGCCGGCGCGGTCGCCGATCGCGAAGTGGTGGCGTCGTACCTGGACCTGGACCAGGTGCGGGAGTTCGCGCGCGGCGTCGACGTGGTGACGTTCGAGTTCGAGAACGTCCCCTCGGCCACGTCGGTTGCGGCGGCGGAGGTGACACGGGTCCGGCCGGACGGCCACGTGCTGCACGTCACGCAGCAGCGGCTTCGGGAGAAGACGTTCCTGCGGGAAGGCGGATTCCCGGTCACACCCTTCCGCGCGATCCGTTCGGAGGAGGACCTGATCCAGGCGACGGCGGCGCTGGGGATCCCGGGGGTCCTGAAGACGGCGAGCTTCGGTTACGACGGCAAGGGCCAGCAGATGATCCGGTCGGGGGACGCGCTGCCCGAGGCGTACGCGATGCTGCGTGGGGCCGAGGGCATCTACGAGGCCTTCGTCGATTTCGAGAAGGAGGTCAGCGTGGTGGCGGCGCGCACGCTGGATGGTTCCTTCAAGGCCTTTCCGGTCTTCGAGAACACCCACCACCACCACATCCTCGACGTCACGTTCGCCCCGGCGGCGATCCCCGGCGCGCTGGCCCGGGAGGCGGAGGAACTCGCGCGCGGCATCCTGGAGGCCCTGAAGGTCGTGGGGTTGTTGACGGTGGAGATGTTCGTCACCCGCGACGGTCGCATCGTCGTGAACGAACTCGCCCCGCGGACGCACAACTCCGGCCACCTGACGATCGACGCCTGCGTGACAAGCCAGTTCGAACAGCAGGTGCGCGCCATCTGCGGCCTGCCGCTGGGCTCGACCGAGCTGCGTTCCCCGGCGGCGATGTCCAACCTGCTGGGCGACGTTTGGATCGATGCGGGCGGCGTTCCCGAATGGGGTGCGGCGTTGTCCGATCCCGGCATCCGGCTTCATCTGTACGGCAAGGCC
The DNA here is from genome assembly GCA_027489875.1 of Verrucomicrobiales bacterium. Classification (GTDB taxonomy): domain Bacteria; phylum Verrucomicrobiota; class Verrucomicrobiia; order Limisphaerales; family UBA9464; genus UBA6176. The sequence continues at coordinate 35,627 of JAIXZE010000132.1, read as the reverse complement.
GACCCCCGGCGCGGCCGCAAGATGGGTCACCTGACGGCCACCGGGGAAACAGTGGCGAGTGCCGTGGAACGGGTCCGGCAAGCCCGGGCGCGCCTGGTGCCGCCCCCGTTGAAGCCTTTCTGAGCCATGCCCGACGTCGCCATCCGCCTCACGCTTGCCGAACGTCAGGGGCTGTCGCTCTACAGCCGAGCGCTGACGATGTATTCGAAGGCGGAGCGGGCGAAGGTCCGGATCGAGCACGATCCGAGGCGTCGCCTCCCCGAGGACGTCCTTCGCGTCATCATCGCCGGCAAGCCGCCGGTCACCGTCTCCCTGGAACGCGTGTCGGCGGATGTCTGGGAAGGGACCTGCACGTGCGAGGTGGGGATGAACTGCATCCATTGCGCGGCAGCGGCGGACAGTCTCCTGGCCGAGGGCGGCGGCGTGGTGCCCATCGCGACGCGTCCTTCGAAACAGGCCGTGCAGGCCACGAAGGCCAAGACCGTCGGCCTCACCCAGAAGGTCACCTCGATCCTCGGGCGCGGGCTGCTGGCCTCGGAGATGGCGTATCTCCATCGGGTCGAGGCGGGATACCTGCGTGCGCTTTCCACGGGGAGCGCGACCTCGCACGACATCATGGTGGTCACCGAGTCGGGGGGCACGCTGACCGGCAGCCACGGGTACCACACGATCGACGCGTGGCCGACGTTCCCGGCGGATGCGCTCTTCTATTGGCATGCGATGGCGCGGCAGGCCCGGATGCGTGGGTTGGTGGTGCCGGCGTTCATGGAGCGGTTGGCGGAGCAATCGCCGCCGCCGAAGGAGTGGCTGGCGGCGTGGGAAAAGGCGGACATCAACGCCTGGGTCAAACGGCTGGAAGAAGCCGACCGCAGCCTGGACCCGAACCTCCAGGACGAGGGCAGCCCGCCCTATTCGCTGGATATGCGGATGGTGCTCACGCCGAAGGCACCGAAGGTGGAGATCTGGACCTCCCGGGTGCCGGAATGGACCCCCATCAAGAAGGGGGCACTGAGCAGCCTGGTGGACGATTACTTCGACGACAGCGCGTTCGAACCGGTGCCTGAGGCTGGCCCGATATGGGATCCGTTGGCCCGCGAGATCGACACCAGCTTCGACTTCGAGCTGACCTATCAGGCGAACTTCGGCTTCCAGCGCATCCTGGCCCAGTGCCTTGCCCGCGAGAGCCTGCGTTCCCGGATCCTGACCGAGGATCACGAACCCTACACGTTCGCTCCGGAACCCCTCCGTTGGGACATGCGTCCGCCTTCGGAAGGCAGCCCCCACTACCGCTTCACGCTGGTGCAGGCCGACGGGTCGGTGCCGACCGGGCTCTTCGCCCTGCTCAAGGGACCTCCGGCCTTTGGCATTTCACCCAAGACGATCTTCCGGCTCCCGCCCATCCCGGACGCCCTGCGCGCGGAGGGAGCCACGCTGGTGCCTGCCAAGGCGATCGAATCCGAAGCGGGCATCCGCCTGCTCAACCGGCTGGGTGTCCCGCTCCCGGAATCACTCCGCGAGCTGACGGAGATCCTGCCGCTGCATCTCCACCTGCACTTCGATGTGGCGTCGCCGGACACGGCCTACAAGCCCATCGACCGCCTGACGATCCGCGCCAGCGCCCGCACGGCGGCCGGCCACACCGTCGATGCGTTCAAGCAACAGATGTGGATCCAGCCGAAGGGACGCCCGGCGAAGACGACGCGGATCACGATCTACAATCGCGACCAGATCCTGAACCCGGTCTCGGTGCTCCATCCGCTCGGGGCGCGTTGGGATGAATCCGTGGACGGCTTCACGCTGCGGATCACGCGGGGTTTCCCGGAGGCGTTCGCCACGTGGTACCGGGGTTTGGCGCCGTCGGTGGTCGTGGATCTTCCCGACCTGCTGAAGACGATCCTCGCGGATCCGGTGCAGGCGCAGGTCACGCTCAAGGCGACCTCGGCGGACGTCGATTGGTTCGACCTCTCGGTGGAGGTTTCGGCGCAGAACACCGACCTCACCAAGGAGGAACTCAACCTCCTGCTCGGCGCGCGCGGTGGCTATGTGCGGCTCGGGGACAAGGGTTGGCGGCGGGCGGTGATCAACCTCTCGCCGGAAGACACCGAGCAACTGGCCCACATCGGCCTCAACCCGCTCGAACTGACGCACGAACCGCAGCGGTTGCACGCGTTGCAGCTGTCGGACGACGCGACGCGCAAGCTGTTGCCGGAAGCGCAGGCCGAGCTGATCCGCGTGCGCGCCTCCGAGATCAAGACGCGCGTCACCCCGGCCATTCCCGAGGGTGTGAACGTCTCGCTCCGGCCCTACCAGCTCGAGGGTTTCCATTTCCTCGCGTATCTCGCCGAGAACAACTTTGGCGGCGTGCTCGCCGACGACATGGGTCTCGGCAAGACCGTCCAGACCCTGACGTGGATTGCGTGGCTTCGGACGCGTCCGCAGGCAACGCCTCCGGCCGAAGGCAGCGTGGCTCCGTCGCGGATCCTGATCGTGTGTCCGAAGAGCGTCGCCCCGAACTGGCGGGCGGAGGCGACCCGGTTCCTGCCGAACCTTCGCGTGACGGTGTGGCAAGGGCAGGCAGCGACGGAATTCCCCTCGGTGTTGGCGGAGTGCGACGCGTTGGTGCTGAACTTCGCGCACCTGCGGAACCTGCAGGACCAGCTGACGAACCAGCCGTGGCTGGCGCTGATCATCGACGAGGCGCAGGCGATCAAGAACCCGGATTCGCAGACCGCGCAGGCGGCGCGCTCGTTGAAGGCGTGCCATCGGCTGGCGCTCACGGGCACGCCCATCGAGAACAAGCTCCTCGACCTCTGGTCGATCCTGGCCTTCGCCATGCCGGGAGCGCTGGGACCGCGCGCGGCCTTCCAGAAGACCTTCGGGAAGACGGCGGACGGCTTCGCCCGGCAACGGTTGTCGGCGCGGGTCCGGCCCTTCCTCCTCCGGCGCACCAAGACGCAGGTCGCCCAGGATCTGCCGCCGCGGATCGAGGAAGACCTGATCTGCGAACTCGAAGGCGTGCAGCGCGACCTTTACCGCGCCGAGTACAAGAAGGCGCGGACGCTGTTGCTGAAGGTCAAGACCAGCGCGGACCTCGACCAGTTGCGGTTCCACTTCCTGACGTCGCTGCTGCGGTTGCGGCAGATCTGCTGTCATCCGGCCCTGGTCGACAAGCGGCAGCTCAAGCAACCCTCCGCCAAGGTCGAGGCGTTGATGGACGTCCTCGAACCGTTGATGGAGGAGGGCAACAAGGTCCTCATCTTCTCCCAATTCGTCACCATGCTGGACCTCCTCCAGGCGGAGATCCGGGAGCGCAAGTGGACGGACTTCTACCTCGCGGGCGATACCGAGGATCGCGGGACGCTGGTGGATTCCTTCAACGCGGCCGAGGGCGCGGCGGTCTTCCTGATCTCGCTGAAGGCGGGCGGATTCGGGCTCAACCTGACCTCCGCGTCGTACGTCGTGCTGTTTGATCCGTGGTGGAACCCCGCCGTCGAATCGCAGGCCATCGACCGCACTCACCGCATTGGCCAGAAGAACACGGTGATCGCGTACCGCCTGCTGGTGAAGGGATCGATCGAGGAGAAGATCCGCGAACTGCAGAAGCAGAAATCCGCGCTGGCGATCGACATCCTCGGGGAGGAACGCTTCTCGCAGGCCCTGTCGATCGATGATCTCCAGTTCCTGTTCAATGCGGCCGAGCCCACCCTGTAGGCCCAGAATGGACTGGAAATCGCCCGAATACCCGGCGGGCCCGGATGCTCCAACCAGAACGGAACCGTGAACCCGTGAAAGACTGTCCGCCATGAGCATTGCCCAGATCCTCCTCCGCCGCGGTCTGGTGACCGCCGAACAACTGGAGGAAGCCCAGGCGCTGCAACGCGCCGAGGGCCTCCGCCTCGATCGCGCCCTGATCCAGCTTGGCGTCCTCTCGGAACGCCAGCTCCTGACCATCATGGCCGAGCACCTCGACCTGCCGGTCGTGGACCTGACCGACATCACCATCGATCCCGAGACCCTCCGCGCCCTGCCGTCGAAGGTCGTCTACCGCAAACGCCTCATCCCCGTCTCGCGGACCAACGGCACCCTCAACGTCGCCACCTCGGACGCCTTCGACCTCTATTCCTTCGACGAGCTCCGGCTCACCACCGGTCTCGCCATCCAGCCCGTCCTCGCGCCGCGCGATGACATCGAGAAGATCATCAAGTCCCACTTCGGCCTGGGCGGCGACACCCTCGACGAGATGGCCGGAACCGACGACGGCCCCGAGGCGAGCTCCGGCCTTGAGGCCGGCGAAGACCTGCTCGAAGCCGCGCAGGAAGCGTCCGTCATCAAGCTGGTCAACGAGATCATCCTCGAAGCGGTCTCGGAGCGCGCCTCCGACATCCACATCGAGCCGTACGAGCACCACATCTCCATCCGGTACCGCATCGACGGCGTGTTGCAGGAATCCCCGGTGCCGCCGCAGATGCACCGGTATTCCGCGGCGATCATTTCGCGCATCAAGATCCTCGCGAACCTGAACATCGCCGAGCGGCGCATCCCGCAGGACGGCCGCATCAAGTTCCAGGTCGGCGGCCGTCAGGTCGACGTCCGTGTCTCCGTCATTCCCATGCTGTTCGGCGAAGGCGTGGTCATGCGTCTCCTCGACAAGTCGAACGTCCTCTTCACGCTGCAACAGCTCGGCATGGATGACGGCACGTACGCCGTGTTCAAGGGCCTGATCGATCGCCCGCACGGGATCTTCCTCGTCACCGGTCCCACCGGCTCCGGCAAGACCACCACGCTCTACGCCGCGCTCAACGCCATCGTCGGTCCCGAACTCAAGGTCATCACCGTCGAGGACCCCGTCGAATACAACCTCGGCGGCGTGAACCAGATCCCCGTGAACCACCAGGTCGGGATGACGTTCGAGAAGGGTCTGCGCGCGATCCTGCGTCACGATCCCGACGTCGTGATGATCGGTGAAATCCGCGACCTGGAAACGGCCTCGGCCGCGACCCAGGCGGCCATGACGGGTCACCTCGTGCTGTCCACGCTGCACACCAATGATGCCGCGTCCGCGCCGATGCGACTGTGCGAGATGGGCGTCGAACCGTTCCTCGTAGCCTCGACCATGATCGGTGCGATGGCGCAACGCCTCGTGCGCCGCGTCTGCCCGAAGTGCAAGGTCTGGTACCAACCGGACCGCGCCAATCTTCCCCACGATTTCGAACTCGCCCCCGACGCGCAGCTGGCGCGGGGCACCGGGTGCCCGAATTGCCGCAACACCGGCTACCGCGGCCGGACCGGCCTCTACGAACTGTTGGTCACCAACAACGCCATCTCCGAACTGATCATCGCCCGCGCGCCCTCCCACCAGATCATCGCCGCCGGCCGGCCTTCCGGCCTCCGGCTCTTGCGCGAGGACGGTTGGCTCAAGACACGGGATGGATTCACGACCCCGGACGAAGTCGTGCTCTGCACCGCGCACTAGGCAACGGCACTGGTCCCAGCCAACCTCCTGAACGATGCCGCGGTTCACATACACAGCCCTTTCCGAAGCGGGTGCCCAGACCACCGGCACGGTCGAGGCCGACTCGCAGCCGGCGGCGCTGCGGATCCTGGCGGAGAAGCGGCTCTACCCGATCTCCGTCAAGGGCGACGCCAACACGACCGACGGCAAGCCGAAGAAGCGTCGGGTGAAGGCCGCCGACCTCGGCATGTTGTATTCGCAGCTCGCGGATCTTCTGGGCTCGGGCGTTCCGCTGCTGCGATCGCTGGATTCCCTGATCAAGTCGACGGTGAATCCGTCGCTGAAGGAATTGCTCCGCGAGATCCGCGCGTCGGTGGCCGAAGGCCAGAACCTCACGGACACCCTGAAGCAATATCCGGAGGTGTTCCCGGTGTTGCACACCGCGATGATCCAGGCCGGCGAACGTGCGGCCTTCCTCGAGGACGTGCTGCGTTCGCTGTCGGGGTTCATCGAACGTTTCGAGGAGCTGCGCTCGAAGGTCATGGGCGCGCTGATCTATCCGGCGCTGTTGGCCACGCTTGGCACGGTGGTCATGGTGGCTGCGTTGGTCTTCTTCGTGCCCAAGTTCGAGCCGCTGCTCGCGGCGACCAAGAAGCCGTTGCCGTCGGAACTCCTCTTCGGCGCGTCCTGGGCCCTGCGCAATTACTGGTATCTGGTGCTCCCGTTCTTTGGTGCCGCTGGTTTCGGCCTCTGGACGGCCTTCCACAACGAGAAGCACCGCCGCGTCCTCGAGGAATGGCAGCTCAAGATCCCCGTCGTCGGATCCGCTCTCCGTCTCCTCGCCATCACCCGCTTCTGCCGGATCCTCGGCACGATGCTGGCGAATGGCGTCCCACTCCTCCACGCCCTCCGGATCTCAAAGGACGCCACCGGATCCCACATCCTCGCCGATCGCATTGCCGAGGCGACGGAGTCCGTGCGTGATGGCAAGCGCCTGTCGGAACCGCTGTCCGTCGGTGGGTTCATCCCCGAACAGATCCTCGCGATGATCACCGTCGCCGAGGAATCCAACAAACTGCACGAGGTCCTGGTACAGATTGCCGACACGGTGGAACGCCGGACCAACCGTCAGGTGGATCAGGCCGTGCGCCTGATCGAACCCGTGATCCTCTGTGCCGTCGCTGCCGCCATCGGCTTCCTCGCGCTGGGTCTGCTGCTGCCGATCTTCACCATGGCCTCCGCCCTCGGGTCGAAGTAGGGCAGGAGGTTCAAGTTTGAAGCCCGCCTCGTGACCTCGTCGGCTACGACCGTAGCAGCCGACGTCAGGAGGCTGGGGAAGGAGTTGCCGGTTCCCACTCGCCAGTTTCTGGCCCCTACAGGAAGGACCGATTTTCGTAGGCGAACTTGAGGAGGCTGTGGCTGCCGCTGAGGCTGAGCTTCTGGCTCATGTTCTGGCGGTGGGTCTCGACGGTGCGGACGGCGCAGCCGAGGAGGTCGGCGATTTCCTTGGAGGTGCGATCGTCCGCGATGAGTCGGAGGATGCGCTTCTCGGAGGGCGTGAGGCGTTGGAGTCCGGGGCGCTCGCGATGGAGGGCTTCGGAGTCGCTGCGGCGTCGCAACAGCGCCCCGGTGAGGGAAGCCGTGATGAAGGTCTTGCCCTCTGCCACGGCGCGGATGGCCTGGATGAGGTCCTCGGCAGCGTTCTCCTTCAGCACGTACGCGTTGATGCCGAGGTCGAGCGCCTCGTTCAGCAGCGATTCGTCCTCGTACATCGTAAGCAGGACGAGCTTCACCGGGGACTCGGACTCGCGGAGACGTCGGGCCGCCTGGAGACCGGTGAGGCGCGGCATGTGGACGTCGAGGATCGCGATGTCGGGCTTGAGTTCGGCGATGCAGTGCAGGGCCTCCTCGCCATTGGCCGCCTGGCCGACGAGTTCCAGCGAAGGATCGGTCTCGATCACGTCGCACAGACCCCGACGGAAGATCGGGTGATCATCGGCAATGAGGATGCGGAGGGGTGAACTCATGAGGGGGAGATTCAGGTTTCAAGCCGGGGAACGCCGCGTGAGGACACGCGGCCTGCAGATGAGAAGGTTGAAGGCCCGGTGCCCCCGCCCGGCGCGGTCTCGTCGGCTCCAGGGGGAATCATACGGCGGCCTTTCGGAAGGTCTGGGTGTGGGACGACGTCAGGGTGGTGGGGCGTGCGACGACGGTGCGGACCTCGACGGTGACGCGGGTTCCGCGGCCGGGTTCGGATTCGAACGTCGCCTGGCCGCCGAGGGTACGGGCGCGCTGGGCGATGTTTCCGAGGCCGAATCCGGCGGCCGCCAACAGGGTGGGTTCGGGCGTCCGGAAGCCGCAGCCGTCATCGCTGACGGTGAGGCGCAGCGAGTGTTCGTTCCATCGGAGGCCGACGGTGGCGCTGCGGGCCTGGGAGTGCTTCACGACATTGTTCAGGCATTCCTGGACGATCCGGTAGAAGTTGATGCGCGCATCCGGGGCGAGGGCGTCATCGACGGGATCGAGGGAGACGTGGAACTCGATGTCGGAGGAGTCGGCGAGGTTGCGGATGACGGCGGCGATGGACTTGGTGAGGCCGAGTTCATCGAGCTGGAAGGGGCGGAGGTTGCGCGCGATGGCGCGGACCTCGCGGATGGCCTCGGTGGCCATGGTGGAGATCTCGCGCAGGTGTTGGACGAGGCGTGTGGGATCGGCGGGCTGACCGACGGCAAGGGAGGCGCGGTTCTTGATGACGAGGAGGCCGTGGCCAAGGCTGTCGTGGAGTTCGTCGGCAATGCGGCTGCGTTCGTGTTCCTGGGATTCGATCAATTGGCGGGTGAAGGATTCCTCCACGTCACGCCGACGGGCGTGGGTCCGGACGCGCATGCGAAGCACGAGGAAGGCGAGGGCCAGGCCCCCGGCACCCAGGCCTCCACGGAACCACGGCGTCTGCCAGAAATCCGGTTGCACGAGGATCCTCAGGCCGTCGACGGGTGCGCTCCACGTTCCGTCGTTGTTGGCGGCGTCCACGCGGAACTGGTACGTGCCGGGCTTGAGCTTCGAGTAGCGCGCCGACCGTTGGTCCTGCGCGTCCACCCACTCCGGATCGTACGGTTCCAGACGGTAGCGGAACCGGACGCGATCGGGCGCGGAGAGTTCGAGGCCGGTGTAGACGATCTCCAGACGCTCGGTGCCCGGAGGCAGATCCACTCCCTGGCGGGGCACGACCGCGGGAAGTCTCGTTCCGTCGATCCAGACCTCCTCGATGTGGACCTTGGGGGCGGGTGCCGGATCGCGGAGCCGGCTGGGATCGATCATCACGATCCCGGAATCGCTGCAGAACCAGAGTTTGCCGTCGGCTCCGGTCATGGCGGCTGGATGGAAGCCCGTTCCGAACTGCGGAACGGGCAGTCCGTCCTCGGCACCGAAGGTGGTCCCGTGAACGGTGCGTCCCTGTCCGAGGACGAATTGCTGCAGGTCGGCAAGGGGGAAGCGGGTGAGGCCTGAAGGGGTGCCGACCCAGAGGTTGTTCTGGCCGTCGTCGAGGATGAGGTCGATCCGTCCATTGGGCAGGCCATGGGAAACCCCGAGGGTGATGAAGTGCCCATCCTTCCAGGCGGAAAGCCCGCCCCCGGCGGTACCGACCCAAAGCATCCCACGGGCGTCCACACAGAGGGATCGCACCCATTCGTGGCCGAGCCCGTCAGCGGTACCGAAGCGTGTCACCTTTCCATCCACGAGATGGTTGAGGCCTTTCTCTGTTCCCGCCCAGATCGAGCCATCCGCCGCCTCGGCAAGCGCGGTGATGGAATCGGACGAGAGTCCGTTGGTCCTCGTAAAGGTGCGGATGCCGCCGGCCTCGTGACAGTCGAGTCCGGAGGCGAAGCTGCCCCGCCACAGACGCCCGGTACGATCGTTGAGGAGGGCGCGGGTTCCGACGGAGCGACCCATCGGCCCGGACAATCCCTGATCCGTCCAGCGGCGGAGCCCGCCGAACTGGGTTCCGGTCCAGACACCTCCTTCGCGCGCTGCGATCACGCTGGTCGCGAGGAACAGCGGGGAGCGCGGGTCCCCCACGGAAACGGGTTGGAAGCGGTTCCCATCAAAGGCCAGCAGGCCAGCCCCCATGATTCCGACATGGAGGGTGCCGGCCGGATCGGCGGCCACAGACATCACCGCGCCCGGAGGAAGGTCGGTTCCGGTGCGGTACAGTTTCAACCGGGGCTCGCGCAGACGGAACAGGCCACCCCGGTTCGCGCCGATCCATAGATTGCCCGCACGGTCCTCGAAGAAGCAGACCGGCCGGGCCCCATGCAGACCGTCCGTGGCATCCACCCGGTGGCGGGAGCCATTGCGGTAGCGGACGGATTCGTTGCCGACCCGGGCACCAACCCAGACGTCTCCGCTGGGCAAGGCGCTCAGCGCCTGGAACCAGCCGGGGCCGGGGGATGGCATGCTCCGCACCTTCCCGGATTCGAGGACGGAGAGGTCGTTGGGGAACCGCAGCATCCAGACCTTTCCGGTGCCATCGACGGTCATGGAGTCGACCGCGACCGTTCCGGGAACGGGAACAAAGGCGGTGCCGTTCCACCGTTCGACGCCCTTGGGCCCACCCGCCCAGATCTGGCCGGAGGGATCGACGATCAACTGGGTTACGGAAGGGTCGGCAGGGACGGTCTGGAAGCGGGTGCCATCGTGACGGAGAAGCCCGTCGCGAAACTGGACCCAGACCTGGCTGGAGCCATCGACAGCGACACCGAACACGGGGTTGCTTCCGGGACCATCGGGCGAATCGTACCAGCGGAAATCGTCCTGTTCGCGCACGGCGAGCCCATGCGAGGTGGCGAACCAGATCCGGCCGAAGGCATCCTCGGCGAGGTCATAGATGTTGTCGGAGACCAGCGCCGGGGTGTTGCCGGTCGTGAAGCTCCGGAACCGGATCCCATCGAAGCGGGCGATGCCCCCTGCGGTGCCGACCCACAGGTATCCATGCCGGTCCTGGGTGATCGCGCGCACCGTGGTATCCGGGAGTCCGTCGACGGTGCTCCAGTTCCGGATGAGGTATTCGGCGTGTGGGGTGCGGTCGGCTTCTGTCTCGGCGGCCGCGGAGGGATGGAAGATCGCGAGAAGCAGGCTGAAGGCGCACGGAAGCCACCGCCGCACCGGCTTCATCGCGGACCTCCACCGGGAGGAGTGGCCGGGGTCTGGATTCCCTGATCGCGAGTCGCCCGCCACGCAGAGCGGACCTCGTCGAGGGCGTTGGTGTGATACTGGACCGGGATGCGCTCCCGAAGTTCGGTAAGCACGCTGTTCTCGACGGAGCGCCGACGCTCGATCTGGGCACGATGGGAGGCAACGGCGGCCTCCTGTCGGGCGGCGACTCCGCGCGCGCTGGATTCCCGGCGTTCGATCAACCGGAGCAGGTAAAAGCCGTCGCGCCCTTCGATCACCGGACTGATCTCGCCATCGTGCTGGAGGGCGTCGAGCGCACGGCGCACCGCATCGCCGCCGGGGAGGGTGCTGTTCGAGGGGGAGATCCAGCCGAGGTCTCCGCCGATGGACCGGGTGGCATCGTCATCGGAGTATTCGATGGCCAGTGGCCCGAAGCCGGGAAGGGAGGCTTCCTGCCGGAGGGCCTTTGCGCGGGCCTCGTCCATTCGTTCGCGCAACGTGGTTTTCCGGGCAGCGGAGGTGCGTGGGGTGAACTGGAGACGCAACCAGGCCGCATGCGTGAGCGTCTCGGGACGCGAAGCGACAGTGGCCGTCGGTTGCGAAGGAGCCGGTGAAGCCGGGGACGGGACGGGGCTGTTGGTGGCGGCCAGGCGGGGTTCCAACTGGCGTTCCTTCCACCGCGCCACGAGCACGCCTTCCAGGGCACGGCGTGTGGCGGGTTCCTGATCGAGCCCCAGCCGCCGCGCCTCCGCGACCATCTGACGGCGTTGCACGAGTTCCGCGACGACAGCGTCGAAGTCCACCTCGCCGCCGCGACCGCGGTTCCGCGCGAGTTCGAGCTCCAGGTCCTCACGCAGGATGGGCGAGCCATCGACGCTCAGGACTCCCACCGGCGCGGAAGGCTCGGGTGAAAGCGGCGAGGCCGCCTCGCGACGGCAACCCGCCACGAGAACGGCCACGATTCCCAGCCCTGTGCAGAGGATCCGCTTCATCGCCTTCGAACAACCACCCGGAAGAACTGCACGGCATCGTCCGCGGGAACCGTCTTCTCGACAAGCAGCGTGCGGCCGTCATCCGGCGTCGATGGGGCCCCGGGCTGGAGGTTCTCCGTGGCGTCAAACCACGTGAATAGATCGGGCGACGAATCCACCTGGAACTCGATGTCGGTCGCCTGGCTGCGCCGCTTGAAGCCAATGCCCTGGCGTCCGCCCTGCGCGATCGAATGCGGCAGCGCCAACGCCACGGCTCCGGCGGCGTCCGGTTTGGTCGGGTCCAGGTCAAAGGCGTACTCGAAGAGGTTCGCGATGCCGTCGCCGTCCGAATCCTGCTCGCCGAAGAGGTCGAGATTGGAATTCTGGCCGGGGAAGAACGCGGTGCGCCACTCGGTGAAGTTCCGGGCCTGGCTGCCGGTGGAACCGCCGTTGCCGCCGCTCCCACCTGTGGGTGCGTCCGCCGGGTTCCACTTGTCGTATCCGTTCGCGTCTTCCCAGTCGTCCGGGAACCCGTCCTCGTCCGAGTCCTGTCCCACCACACGCAGGGTGAGATCGATCCGCTGGGTTCCCGCGCGACGCGTCTGGTCGATCTGGAAACCGGACGCCACGATCGGAGCGAGGGTCAGCGGCTTGCCGTCGAGGGTGACCGAAAGGTGCTCGACCTTGGTGGACGAAGCACCCACGGCCAGGGCGTTGGAGCGGACCGAGAGATCGTAGGACAACAACTCGTGCGGGAGCGTGAGGCGATACGTCATCCGGCCGGATTCCGGGCCGAAGGGTTGCACGGGCGTGGTCAGCCGATGCTCGCGTCCGCCGGGGCCGACGGTGCGCACGCGCCACACCAGCGTGCCGCCGGTGACCGGGAAGCTCTGGCTGCCGACCTGTTCCGTGATGGTGCCGAACAGCGTGGTGCCGGGCTCCGCGATCCGCGCCGCGGTGGCGGGGAAGGCGCTGGCGAACACCATCAGCACCCCGGCAACCAGGGAGCGAAGGGGGGAGAAGTTTGAAGATTGAGGTTTCATGTTTGAAGCCATGGACATTGCGCCACGTGAGGGCACGTGGCCTTCACCATCCGCCCCTTGAAGGCCGGGTGCCCCCACCCGGCGAGCGATGTTGCGATCAGTTTCCGGAGTAGCCATAGGTTTCGAAGTTGAGGCGGATGTCGGTGACGTTCTCGACGAAGCGGTCCAGGCCCTGGTTGGGATCCGCATGGAGCGCCTGGCCGGGGATGATCAGGATCCACTGGTCGTTCCAGACGCTGCGGCCGATCAGCCGGGTCGAGTTGAAGGCATTGTCCTCCGAGGGATCCTCGGAGACCGAGGCCCGGAAGCTGGAGAAGCGGCGCGTCTCGCCGGGCTGGCCGGAGAGCGAATCGATCCCCGCGATCCAGTCGGGCCGACCGAGCTCGGTGGCCCCGAGCTGGTAGGGACTCGGGATCGCCTGATCCACGACGTTCCATGCGCGCAGCGCGAGGGTCGGGCTGTTCGGGATCGACATGTAGTCGAGGCCGGCCGGGATCAGGTAGACGCCGGGCGTGCGCGCCAGTTCCTCCAGCGGATACCCGTCAATGCGGATGCCCGCAGCGCGGATCTTGGTAGCGTAGAGCGTCGGATCGTAGCTCGCATCGCCGCCGCCGAGCGGATTGCCGAAGAAGTTCTCACCGGCGCGGACGGCAGAGCGGAAGCGCAGGACGATGCCGGGCTGCGGCGTGCCGCGCGGTGCGAAGGGCCGGCAGAACTTCCGGAACTCGGGAACATCCCAGAGGTCGTCGACGCGGGCGGACTCGAGCTTGTCGACCCAGTCCTGGTCCGTTGCTCCGTCCTCGGAAGGCTTCAGGCGGGCCTGCTCGTTGCGGATCGAGAAGCTCGTCTGGTCGTACTGGAAGTTGTTGAACCCAAGCCGGCCTTCGATCGACCGGAAGGTTTCATGCAACCGGGCCATGGTGCCGGCGAGACCGGCACCCGAGAGCGGGAAGTCGTCGCCGAGTTCACCGAGGGTCCGGGCGCGGACGATCTCGTTGAGGAACGGACGACCGGAGGCGCGATCACGGGGGTCGAAGTTCGTCTCGTAATCGTAGGCCTTGGTGGCGAGATAGCAGTAGCGCTGCGCGAGGTCATAGAGGACCCGGTAACGTTGGATCGCCTCGTAGCGCGCGGTGCGGAACAGGACATCGTGGTAGCGGTTCTCCTGGGTCTCGGCCGCGAGGATCGCGTTGGCCTGACGCCGTTCCTCAATGAGGCGGATGCCTTCCTGGAGCGTGGCGCGGTACTGGTCAAACAGGCCACGGAGCTGCTCACGCATCGTGAAGAGCTTCATGCGGGTCACGCCCTCGTTCACGAGGAGTTCCTCGATGTCGTAGAGCATGCCGCGGAGTTCGACGGACATTTCCTTCCCGTCGATCTCCCGCTCCACCTGGAGCGAGACGAGCTCCTTGGAGTTCTCGAGGATGCCTGCCGAGCTGTCCATGAGCGTGGCGGAAGAGAGGGCTAAGCCATATGGAACAACGCCGTTGATCTTGGCGGTCATGCGCGCGAGGGACGTGACGTCGTTCGCGACCCCGTTCACCTCGGGCAAGCCTTCGATGAACCCGTCGACCATCCAGCTGACAATCTCCGCCGTCGTGTTCAGCGCCGCCGCGGTAGTGCGCAGCGCATCGATGCGCTCGTTGAGGCTCTCAATGTCATCATACAGCGTGGACTTGATGCTGAGGACATCGGCGGAGATGTCGGCGCGCATCTTGAGCAGGGCGACGCGGTCGCGGAGCTGCTTGATGAGGAAGTCATAGTCCCCGACGGCGATGCCGAGGTCGGACTGGACCTGGACCATTTCGCCGACGAGGGCCTGGAGCCGGCCGGGGGCGTCGCGCTGTCCCCAGTTGGCGGGCGCGACGAAGGCGTAGTCGGAAGCCTGCGCCGGGAGGCGCAGGTGGATGAGGTCGTCCCCGAGGAGGCCGACCGCCGTGTTGCCTTCGAGGCTGATGTCGTCGAGGAAATGTTCCTCCAGGTCCGTCTTGAACTCGTCGGGAACGTCGGCGAGCAGGTCGTAGAACGAGACGTATTCGTCGAAGTAGGTGCCGCTATTCGCCACCGGCACCGTGTCGGCGTTCACGTCGTTCACATCGACGTACATGAACAGGTTGTAGTCGGGTCCCTGGTAGCCGGCCGGGTAGGCCTTGCCGGCACCGATCTGGCCGGTGTAGGGCGTGCCGAAGATCTCGATCAGGCGGTTGCGATACTCGATGTCCTCCGCCGCGGCCCGGATGCGGAAGTCATCCGCGGACTGGGCGACCTGGCGGAGCTGGGCCTTCTGGATGTTGGCGTTGTCGAGGGCTCCCGACGCATTACGCAGGGCCTCGTAGGCGCGCTCGAAGATCTGCTCGAAGTGCGAGAGACCCTGGACGGCCTGACGGCCGATCTGCGCGGTCGAGCCGACATCGATGTGCGTGGGATCGATGTCGAACGGCACGACGTCCGGATCGAGGCCCAGCGGGTTCAGGCCGGCATCGGATCCGTCCAGCGTGAGCTGGATGGTGCCGAGGTGCGAACTGATGGCGGTGAGTTCGGTGACGGTGGTGCGGTCGATCCGTTCGATGCCTTCGCGGGCCGTGTCCGCCTCGGGGAGGAGGGCGTTGCCGAGGATCCAGTCGAAGATGGCGGCCTGACCGGCGCGACGGCTCCACTCGGTGACGCCCCAGGCGCGGCTCGCATTGGAGTCGGTGTACCCGAGCGTCCGGGCGGCGGGTTGCTCGGTGTAGCGCGAGCGCCAGGTGAGGTTCACGACCTCGGCTCCGGCGCGGGCACGAGCGACCGCGGTGCGGGCGAACTGACGTTCGTCGAGGTAATCCACCCCGACGACCACATCGAGGAGGTTGTAGTACTCGCTGCGGCGCTGCCAGATGAAGCCGGGGGTGTTGATGAGGTCGTAGTGCTTCCGGATGGCGCTGAGGTAGTGGCCCCAGGCATCGCCATGGCCGTGCGGGAACAGGCGGAGCGCGTCGCTCTCGTCCACGATGCCGTCGCCGGTGACGTCCTTGATCTGGTAGTTCAGGGCGTAGGCGACCTCGCCTTCGCCCTTGGTGAAGTTCCAGAACAGGCGGTTGAAGACGGGGCGGCCGAGGCTTTCATCCGTGCCGCGGAGCAAGGCGAGTTCCTCGTCGAGCAGGGACGCCTGCTGGTTCTCGAAGCAGAAGCGGCTGCTGGTCAGGTTGCCCACGTCGAGGGCGATCTCCGCGCGGCCGTAGCCGACCGTCGGATCCATGGAGTCATCCCAGGCTTCGTTGCCCAGGAGCGAGTAGAAGTAGGAGAGCCGGCTGGAAGCGAGCATCAGCGCCGAGAGCAGACCCGGCGACGTCACCGGCGGGGTCGATCCGATGCTCATGTCGCGGGCGCGCTGGAGGACGGTCTCATAGAGTTCGATGAGGCCGACGTTCTCGACGACGTTCTTGTCCGCGTTGAGGGCGACAGGACCGCTATAGGGAGCGCCCAGGGTGCGGAGCAGGCTCGCCGCGGTGGCCGGACTGTCCGAGCGGGAGAATTCGCGGACGCGGGCCTCGTAGGGATTGATGCCGTCGAGCACGCGCTTCACCCAGCCCATGGCCAGCTGCGGACGGAAGTCCGGTCGGCCATCGCCGGTGAGGTCACGGATGGAGGAATTGGCGGCACCGGCCCAGTCGGACCAGTTGGAAGGCGTAGCCGCGGGAGCCTTCACGCTGCGGTAGCGGGCGTAGAACAGGTTGTCGGCGAGCAACAGCGTGGGATTGCCGTTGAGTTCGATCTGGTTCAGGCCGGCCGTGCCGTTCGGATCGCCTACCGCGCTCCAGGGCGGGGATCCGGCCGAGACATTGCCCGGGACATCCCCGACCTTCACCGTGCCGTCTTCCTCGTGGTACCACCACGCATAGGCGACCTGGTCCACATTGCCACCAAAGTCGGCCGTGTGTCGCAGGGTGATCTTCTCGTCGAAGACATTCGGCGGCAGGATGGCCTTCAGGGCGCCGCGATACTTCAGCAGTCGGCTGACCTGGATGACGTGCATGGAAACCGGGGCATCGCCCAGGGACGGGTGATCGTTTTCAGCGAGCGTGACGTAGATCGCGGGCTTGTTGGGGTCCGCCACCAGCAACTCAGGATTGCTGACGAGGGCGAGGCCAACACCGAGGCTGTTGGCCTGGGCAGCGGTGCCCGGATCCGTGCCAGGCAGCAGACCGACATTCCACGCGGTACCGCCGACGTTGTTCGGGTCACGGGCGAAGCGGTAGAGGGCGGTGACGACGTTGGCCCACAGTGCATCGGCTGGGGCCAGGCCGGCCAGGATCTGGCGTTCGGTTTCCGTGAGCACGTTGGGCTCCACGACATAGACCGGCGGGGGAGTGGCGGTCAGGTCGGGGGCACCGAGGGTTCGGTCATTTACGTAACCCCGGATCCCAAGCACGCCTGGCGCAGCGGCTGAGTTCAGCTTGGCGAGCGGCTTGAAGAAGACGCGCTTCCGGAGGGAAGGCGGCAGCTGGGTGAAGGACCATTCATCGCCATTGACCTCGACGTTCGCACTCGGTGTCCGAAGTGAGAGCGGGAGATTCGTTATCGAGCACGCGATCAGTCGTTCGGTGAGCGGTGCCATCACGCGGGCCGAGTAACGTTCGTCCGGGGTGTTTGCTGGGAAGGGCTGCATGCTCGGGTTGAGCGAATCGAAAACGATGGAAGCCGACGCGAAGCCAAGGATGCCGGGGAGCCCGGGAGCGTCGGGATTGTCGAGGCGGTTCTCGCCACCGGGATAGGTCAGCGTTTCGCCCGCCTTCAGCACGGCGACGTTGGTCGGCCAGCTGGTGTTGTACCGGATGGCCAGCGGCTCATGGCGCACCACTGCGTTGGTGTCGAACACGCCCTTGTTGGTCAGGTTCGCCACCACGAATCGAGGCAGCCAGGGAATACAGTCGCCCACGCCATCAGGCTGTTCGTTCCGATCCGTATCGAACGGATAATAAAAATCCGCTTGGAGTGGGTAGTAGAAGTAGCCGTCGAAGGCGGAATCGCCGGAGACGACCCAGCCGCCGCCCTTGTGGTCAATGTGCCAGCCACGCTGGACGGCGGCATCTCGATAGAAAGTGCCGTTGGGAATGTTCGATTCCGGGCTGAACGGGATTCCCGGGACGGTGTTGACGCACGGGAAAAGACCCATGACGAGATCCAGTGGATACGGCGGCTGGATGCGGTTTCCGGCGACGGTATTGTAGACGAAGGTGTAATTGCGGCCTGCGCTGCCCGGCAGCCGATCGAGTCGCGGATCGTTCGCCAGATTGCCCGTCCGCAGGACGGAGTACACCCGCATGCGGTTCGTCTGGGCCTGCTTGTCGAAGTACTGCACGAGGACAAAGGGATCCGAGGTGTAGTCCGCGGCGCGGAACGTGGCCGGATCGAGCACGATGTTCGCGCGGCTGATGTTGAGGTCATTCCGCAGGGCGAAGACGGCGGGGATGGACTTGCCCTCGAGCGCCGCGAGTAGGGAGGGATAGACCCGGGCGTGCTCTTCGTTCGGGTTGTAGCCCGCCTTGGTTGGATCGGGCTGATTGTAAACCTGCACGTTCTCGAAGCGTTCGGGATCGAACGAGGGCTGGATGAGGCCATTGCCACTGAGGCCCTCGGAACCGAGGCGGCTGGCGATGACGATGCGGTGGAGGTCACCTTCGACGAGTTCCGATCCGGCGGGGGCCACCGGCCAGAAGAAGTCCGGGAAGTGCATCGGCTGATAGGGCCACTCCAGGCCGTCGCGTCGCTCATACCAGACAATGATCAGGGCCTGGTCGGAGCTTTGCGGAACGGACGCGTACGGCACGTTCACCGGAATGATCGGTCCTCGGGCATTGGCGCGGTCGTAGATCTGCGCGTTGTAATTGGCGTTCTCCTTCACCACATACCCCGTGTGCTCGATGCCGGTGTGCAGCGGATGCTGGATGGCCGTTCCAACCCTCGCGCCACCCTGGGCGGTCAACGTCAGCCGGCCGACGCCATTCCACGCGGTCGGCGCATCCCAGGCGCGCGTCTCGACCACGCGGACGTCGAGGATCTCCTCGTTGGGATCCCGCACGGCGCGGGCGGAGACGACGTTGGTCCGGAACAGCAGCACGGACTTGGTGGTGCGGTCGGCAGAGAAGCGGGATCCGGTCACGCCGGCACCGCCGAGGTGGAAGAGGAGGCCGTCGTAGTATCGGGCATCCGTAGCGGACGGATCGAGTTCGACGCCGGGAGTCTGGGCGATGTGGCGGTACTTGACGGTGTTCGTGTAGCGCCTCGATGCGTCGTCCTGCCATGAATCGCCGTCGAAGCCGGCGTACACGAGCGCCTTTACATCCGGCGCTGTGGTGGCGACCTGCTTCCAGGTCAGCTCGAAGATGCCCGGCCGGATGGCCACCGCGACCTTGCGGCGTTCGTCCCAGGCAAAGGTCTCGGTCGTGCCGACGCCGGCGGTCGCCAACAGCTCGCGCCCATCCGGTTTCTGGGGAAGCACCGCGGGCGCATTGGCCGGGTACATGATGTCGGTGCCGACGGCGGCACGGATGACGATATAGGAGGCACCGTAGTCCCAGAGGACGGAGAGGGGCCGGTTGAGGGCCGCGATGGACCGGCGCCAGTAGGCATTGCCGTCCACGGTCAGGGCGGTGAGGTGCGTCGTGAGTGATGCCCCGTTGGGAAGTGGCGATGAACTGAACGTCGAGACCGGGAAGTAGGCCGGCTCCGCCGGGGAAGCGCCTTGCCAGCCCACGAGGCTCTTGGCGGCGGCGGTATCGGAGGCCCGGGCCATCACTTCGAGACGGGCCCCGAAATCGAACCAGAAGCGGCCGGAGCCAGTGACCGACGACACGATGGTGCCGACGCCATCCAGCTGCCGCGTGAGCGGCAGGGCGAGGCCGGCCGTGGCGTTGTGCCCGATCATCACAGTGGTCTGCTTGCGCCAGCTGTAGGTGATCGTCACCGGGCCCGTCATGGCGAACTGCGTCGGCGCGGGATTCGGATTCGGAACGCCGTAGTTGAGGGTCTGAACCACGGCACCCGTGACCGCGATGCGCGAGACATAGTACCGCAAGTCAAAGTCGGCCGGATCCAGGACGATGCCATTGATGGACGGGTTGACGAGGCTCCCGTCCTGGATCCAGTGGGCTCCCTCGGGAGGATTGGGTTCGCCGGGAGTGGATGCGGCCGGCAGACCGACGGCGGCGTGGGTGTTGCTGACCGTGAGGCGATGCTGCGTGAGCCAGTTGAAGGTCAGCGTGGTGTCTTGGAAGAGCTCCAGCGTGTAGTTGTTCGCTGTTCCGGAATTGATCTCGTCGTTGAGCGAGTAGCCCGTGTTGATGTGCCGGGTCGCCCCGTTGTTGGTGCTGACCGTGGCCGGCACACTGATGGAGATCCGGCTGCCGCGGATGAAATTGCCGCTGCCGCTGAACAGGGTGTTGTTGACGAGGATCGGGCCAAACCGGGAGTCCACCGAGAGCCGCTGCTGGAGCTGGTACTCGCCGTCGGCATTCAGAGCCACGATCCATCCCCACGACTCGGGCGTATCTCGCAGCGTGTGGTTCTCCAGGATGAGGACGTCGTCCCCTTCACCGATGGCTAGCTGGCGCAACGCGGTGGTCCGGAAGCCACCGCCCCAGAGGATCTGCTTCCGGTCACTGTTGAACGCGAGGAGGCCGCCGCTGAAAACCGTTGGCGTCGGGCGTGTCCCGGGTTCAGCCGTGCTGGTGATCCATTGGGGTTCGAGGCGGGAGTTGAAGCTGACGACAAACTCGTTCGGCACCGTGTGGTTCAGCTCCATGTCCACCGCCCCCAGCGACGTGTCCGACAGCGCGACGCTATGGAGATTGACGGAGGTGTTCGCGCGGCCGGCGACGAGCAAGCGTGCCCCGGCGGGGACCATCCGGAAGGGAAACGTGGGAATTTCCGCACCACCCGGTCGGAAATACACCATGTCCGGATCCACGGTGTAGTCGTCTGCCAGACGCAGGATGAAACCGCCACGGCGATAGCTGTTCCCGTTGGGATGCATCTGATTGTAGCTGCCCGCTACGTAGATCTTCCCGTCAAAGAGGCAGAGGTCCTTGCCGTCGATCTCGAACTTGGTGTTGAGCCCCAAGGCCAAGAACTGGGCCTTCAGGTGGGCATCCGGATCAAGGACGAGATGGTCGAGCCATCGCCCGGTGGAGCTCAGTTTGCCAGCGATCGCCGTCTTCGTGCCGTGGCAGGAATCCAGGTCGCCGACGATGGTATAGCAACCGACCTCGACCAAGCTGTAGCGGTTGTTGCCGTCGACGCTGCTGTTGCGGAGATCCACAGAAACGCCATTGCCAGACAGCGTCGACACGCCGTCGACATTCATCAGGACGTGCAACTGATCCAGTCCGTCCGCGCTGATTGCCGCGACGGTCTCAGGGCCGGCGGTCGTCAAGCTGCCGCTCCGGGAGGTCCAGCCAATCGCACCTGCCGCCGTGAACTGCAACAGATAGGCGTCCACGTTGTCGGTGAAAACGCCGGTCGCTGTGATCGTGGTCAGCGGTGCCGCCTGCGTGGGGCTCAGGATGCGTGCCGGGGTCGCCGTGTTTCCCGCGTATCCTCGGAAGGCCCCGCCCACGGTCACGCGACCTACCGAATCCACGGCCAGCGCGGTCATCGTCACGTCGGTGCCGGTGATGTAGCGGATCCAGGTAACCGTTCCGGTTTCCTTGGCGACCTTGATCACCACACCCGCGCGTTGGAGGGAGGCGTCGTTGATCGTCGCGGCGATATAGACGGACGTGGCGTCCACCTCGACATCGGTCACCCTTAAGGTCTTGGGCGTCGTGAGGACGGATTCCGCCGGGACGACCGCGGAGGGGAATACGCTGAACGCCTCCTTGAGATAGATCCACCCGCCGCCCGCTCCCTGTCGCGCCACGAAGATTCCCGCCTGCCGGGGCTCCTGCGGATTCATGGACGGCAGGCTCAGGCTCTGGAATTGCATCGGCCCCTGATGGATGCCGACGGCGAAAACGTTGCCGTCGTCGTCGGTCGCCGAGACGTGAAAGGCGATGAGCTCGTTGTCCTTGGCGAAGCCGTCACCATCCGCACCCCTCGCCAGGTAGTGCAGCGGTTCGCCGGCGGAGACAGGCAGGAACGAGGCCATGGCGAGACAGCCGGCTGCGAGCCAACGCAGGCCAAGCCGGACGAGGCCGCTCGGGCGTCCGCCATCGATCGGGGCGGCGATGTCCTCATCGCCAGAGGCACGTCCATGGAGGGGCGACGAGGACGTCGCCACCCCGGCTAGGTTCAAAGCGGCGATGTCCTCGTGGCTGGAGGCTGGGCTCTGCTGGGGCGACGGGGATGTCGCCACCGCGGCCTGGATGCCGCGCTTCACCCACCGTTCAAAGGTTCGCTTCAGGTTCATCGGAAGTCCTTGGGTCAGGAATGTCATTCGGTGGGCGGGTTTACTGGTTCAGGATCGAAACACGCGAGATGCGGCGCAGGGTCACGGTTCCCGCCACGGAGATCGGTTGCAGCGCGAGGCCGTGCACGGCTTCGGTGTAGGCGCCTTCCAGGGTGTCGACGTCCGCCAACTTCTGCGGCGGCGTGTTGAAGTTGATCCCGATCTCGCGTCGGACCGAGTACGCCCGGGCACCCGTGTTGGCGTGGTCGGGGTGAAAACCGTGGCGGAAGGGATTCGTCGGGGCCGTGTTCGACAGCACCACCGAAGCTTCGCAGCGGAAGCCCTGCCCGACGCCGCCGCGGCAGCCGAGGTCGAGCCCGTTGAAGTCATACCCGATCGCGCTGTAGCGGCGTCCGGCCACCGCCTGCTCGGCCGTGCGCTCGAGGTTGAGCGATGCGAGGCGTGACGGATCATTCACCAGCACGACATCCAGCGTCGGCGTGGCACGCTTGGCCACGATGACGTCCTTCAGCAGCTTCACCCTTCCGGCGTTGTCGACGTGGAAGAGCACCCGGAATTGCAGGGGTCCCGTGGTCCTGGCCGGGGTGTTCGTCGGACCCGCAAGGCCACCCACACGGTCCAGGACGACGTCTCCCATCCAGAGGCCGGCGGCGTCCGGATTGTTCACGAGGGACTGGGCCTGCACCCCCTGTACGACGGCCAACAGGCACACCCACAGGAATCCCCGGCCACAGAGCCGGGACAACGGAGACAGCAGCGTTTTCATGCGTGGATCGGAAAGGATTGGGACAAATGGGTGCCTGTCACTTGATGGCGCGGACGGGGATCCATTGTTGGAATCCGTTGCCGTCGGTAAGCCGGAGGAGGGTCGTGTTGGTCGGGACGGTCAGTCCGACGCGATCGGGTTCGAGTCGGAGGACGCGTTCGCTGGTGAGGTTCGAGGAGACGATGCCGCCGGTGAAATTGACCCGACGATAGGTCAGGGCTCCGGGGTCCTGGACGGCCTCGACAAGGTTGAGCGCGCCCGCACCGCCGGCGAGGGTGATGGTCACGTTGCTCCGGGGCGTGGGCGCGGCGTTCACGAGCTGGAGGGGGAAGGAGTCCACCGTCCGGGAGAAATCGATCTCGCCGGAACCGGGAAGGTTGAGGCGGATCGGTCCCTGGTAGCGGGAGGCACCGTCGGTCTGGATCCAGTAGGCTTCACCCGCCCTGGCCCGTGCGGTGGCAGGGTCGCGGACGATCTTCCAGACGCCGCTTTCCAGCCGATAGATCCGGTGCCGGGAATGCGCCGGGCTTCCCGCGAAGAACTGACGGAAGGTGGGGCCCTGCGTGTCGCTGACCGGAAGGCCGGTGAAGGTGCAGTTGTTCGGTTGCCAATCGAGCTGCGTCACGCGGGCTTCGCCCGTGATGTTCAGCGTGGCCGCCGCCGCCGCCCGGATCAGGTAGGCCTGGCCGCCGCGGATGTCGTGCAGGTCCGTGAGCACCGCGTCCGGCTGGCCCGGCGCGTACCACACCGACCATCCCTCGCTGCGCCAGGGCGCGTCGCCGGGGTTGCGGATGTACTTGGCATCGAGACCACCCTTCCGGAACCACGCCACCGCCTGGACGGTTGATCCGGCAAACACGTTGGTCGGTGCTGAGGCCGTCGGCTGGACTTCCAGATACACCGCATTCCAACCGGGCTGGAGCGCCACCGTCTGGGTCCGCGTGGACGCGGCGTCCACGCAGACCCCCAGACCCAACCACCCCGCAACGGCCAGCATCAGGGAGCTGCCCAGCCTCCGGACCTGGCCACCACGGGCCCCCAGGGAACGATTTGCCATGGCCCCGATCCTGCCATGGTCTCCCACAGTCCGGGTATCCCAGCGTACACCTATTCGTGGGTACGTGCCCTTACGCAGAGGGGCCTACGTAGACCCACGTAGGGAGCGCGGACACCTAACGGGGAACGGCCACCCGTCGAAGCTCGTAGCGGGTCAACCCCTCGTCTCCCCCGACATCAAAACCCGTGGGGACGTCGTCCCCGCCGTCACCGCGCGCGACAATGATCAGGTTGTCTTCCTCGACCTGGAAGATGGCGGCCACGCGCTTGCCGAGACTGTTCTCCTGACCGGGCGCAGCCGTGTGGATGGTGGCGAAGAGCTGCTGCGGCTCCGTCCCCGCAGGCACCGTGATCGTCGTCCCGAACCAGAAGTTCGTGTCGCGATGGAAATGAAACGAATCGCCACTGATCCGAAGGGTGTATTGGGCCTTGGACCGATCGTTCAGCACGCCCCCGGACCATGTGCCCTGAAGCTTCTGCAAGGCGGTGGGCGGCGGTGGTGGCTTGGTCGCGCATCCGGCCTGCAACCCCAGGAGCAGACCAAACGCCAACAACCCCAGCGACCGCATCCACCGGCCTGTCAGGTGGGACACGATCCTCGTCGGGTGCACATGGCATGGATTCATTTCCCTGAGCATGGACGAGTGTTTGCCCACGGGTTGTCCCGCGTCTGTCAGGAAGTTGTAAATGATTTGTCGGACGGAGGTCGGGGATCGCGATCGAATGAAACCGAAGCACCCCCCCCGCCCTCCACCCCGAGCCTCCGATCTCTCTCACGGGACCGAGGGAGCCGGAGGTTCGGAACGATACCGATTCCGATCCCGATACCGATCCCGAGGAGCATTGCAGCGGCAAGAATCAAACGCCGGGAATCCCCTCTGCGCCTCTGCGCCTCTGCGCGAACAAGTCCCCTTCCTGGTCTGGCAACGCACAGAAAGGGATTTCCCGCGCAGAGGCGCTGGGGCGCGGAGAAAGGCAGGACTCCGCCTGTGTTCATCCCCCACGTCTCCGTGTGTCCCCTCCGTGCCGGGCACGAGGTGCGGAGCACCGGCAGTGACTTCATTTCATCGGTAACCTTTCAAGGTGATGCGGCGTAGCAACGCGTTGTTGAACCTGAAGACCGAATACGACGCCGCGTGGAAGGCGACTCTCGAAACGTTCTTCCCCGCGTGTCTCCAACTGACCTTCCCGCAACTCGCCGCGCTCATCGACTGGTCGGTGCCACCTGAGTTCCTGGACACCGAATTGCAGGAGATCGTCCGCGGATCCGAGACGGGCAGGATGCGCGTCGACAAGCTCATCAAGGTTCAGCGAAAGGATGGCCCATCGGAGCTGCTGCTGATCCATGTCGAAGTGCAGTCCCAACGCGATGACGCACTCCCGCGGCGGATGCTCCGATACCTGTGCCGGATCCTGGATCGGTTCGACCAACCGCCGGTGAGCCTGGCCATCCTCGCCGATCCACATCCCCGGTGGCACCCCGGGCCGTATGCGTACTCGCTGGGCGGTGCGTCGTTGGTTTTTCAATACGCCACATGCAAGTTGGCGGACCTGGATCTTGCGCCATGGATCGCCGCAGGAAATCCAGTGGCACGGGTGATTCAGGCGCACCGACTGGCGCAGAGAACAGGCAAGAAGCTGAAGGCCCGTCGGAGCGGAAAGCTGGGCTTGGTGAGGCAGTTGCTGGAATCCGGGATGAGCGACGCAGAAATCCGGGAAGTGATGCGGCTCGTGCATTGGCTGCTGGCGTTGCCGGAGGAAGAGGAGATAGGATTTCGGAAAGATGTGAGGCATATGGAGGCGAGCATGGAGACCAAACGGCGGAGCACCTACGAACGGGTTGTCTGGGAAGAGGGCTTGGTGCAGGGGCGCGACGAAGGTCGCGTGGAGGGAAGGAGTACCGCCGTCCAGGATTTGCTGCTGGATCTGGTCAGCGAGCGCTTTGGTGCCTGCAGCGACCGGCTTCGTGATCGGGTCGGGGCGATCCGGGACGAGGCACGGCTACGCCAACTGGCGCGTGCGGTCCTGACGGTCCCGACGCTGTCGGAGTTCGAGGCACGGATCGACGGGTGAGCGCGGGATAGCCTGCCGACGTTTCTGGCGGAGGCTGCGCGGAATACGACGACGGCGTCGACCCAACGTCGCATTCCGGGGCGTATCGCGGCGGGGTCCTTGGAATCCTTGTCCTGAGAATCGACTGGCTGGGGAGGTTTCCGTCTGTTTTAACAGCATCGCTCTCCGGCCGTCGTTCAGAACGGTGCACGTCGATCGGAGACAATCAAGACGCGCACCAGGATCCAACAACACCCGTCAGACCATGTGGTTCATCATACCGGCCCTCGTCCTCCTCGCCGTCATCGGCTTCTTCGGAATGATCTGCGTTCGGAAGGTTCACCCAGGTCGTGCCGGATTGATCACCGGGTTTGGCGGCGTGCGCATCTCCTTCGATTGGATGTTCGCGGTCCCCATCCTGCAGAATTACGAGATCGTCGACATCTCCGTGAAGAAGCTGGAGATCCACCGGAAGGGCAAGGATGGCCTCGTCTGCAAGGACAACATCCGCGCCGACATCACCGTCGCCTTCTACATCCGCGTCGAGGCCACGCCGGAAAGCGTCCGCAAGGTCGCCCAGATGCTGACACCGGAACGCGTCTCTGACCTCGCCCAGCTGCGCGAGCTCTTCGAGGCCAAGTTCTCCGAGGCGCTCAAGACCGCCGGCAAGCAGATGGAGTTCCACGAGCTCTTCACCGAGCGCATCAAGTTCCGCGACCAGATCCAGTCCACCATCGGCAAGGACCTCGACGGATTCTTCCTTCAGGACGTGGCCATCGATTACCTCGAGCAGACGCCGCTCGATCAGCACGATCCCAGCAACGTCCTCGACGCCGAGGGCATCAAGAAGATCACCGAGATCACCCAGCGCGAACGCGTCGTTGCGAACGAGTTCTCCCAACGCGCGCAGGTGCAGGTCGAGAAGGAGAACGCCGATGCCGACATCGCCAAGCGCGAGCAGCGTCGACGCAACGAGGAAGACACCGCCAAGCAGCAGCGCGCCATCACCGAGGTGAAGGCCAATGAGGAAGCCGAGGCCCGCAAGGTCATCGAGGCCCGACGGATGGAGGTCGAAGGCCGCCGGCTCGAAACCGAGGAATCCATCCGGCTCCGGACCGAGGACATGAACCGCGCCGTGCAGGAGCGCGAGTTCACGGTGAAGAAGGAGAAGCAACGCCTCGAACAGGAAGCCGTGCAGGAGGGCGAGGAAGCGCGCGTCCGTCGCGAGCGCACCGTGTCCCTCGCCGAGATGGACAAGGAAGTGAAGGTCAACGAGGCCGCCGTCGACGTGGAACGCAAGCGCGCCACCGTGGTTGCGGAGCAGAAGGCCGTCACGCAGCAGGAGGAGGAGAAGCGCAACATCGAGGCCCGCATGACCGCCGAGCGCGTCCGCGAGGTCACCCTCATCGAGGCCGAGATGAACGCGAAGAAGGACCAGACCCAGAAGGTCGTCGCCTCCGAGGCCCAGAAGGAGTCCGAACGCAATCTCGCCGAGGCGGAGAAGATCAAGCTGATCACCGCTGCCGAAGCCAGCCGCGAGGCCGCCCTGCGCGATGCGGAGCGCATCCAGACGATCGCCGATGCCGAGGCCAAGGTCGCCGACAAGCGCCGTCACGCGGCCGAACAGGAAGCGGAAGGCATCGCCGCCCGCGAGGCTGCCAAGGGTCTCGCCGAAGCCAAGGTCACCATCGCCAAGGCCAACGCCAAGAAGTCCGATGCCGCCGCCAATCGCGAGATGGGCATCGCCGAAGCCGAGGTCCTCAAGGCGCGCGGCGCGGTCATCGCCGAGAACACCCAGACGCAGGCCCAAGCCGAGGCGCAGGGCACGAAGGAGAAGGAACTCGCCGTGGCGACAGGCATCGAGGCCCGTGGGGTCGCGGAGGCCAAGTCGATCCACCAGAAGGCCGAGGCCATGAAGCTCCTCCACGCCGCGGGCCAGCAGCACGAGGAATTCCGCCTGCGTCTCGCCAAGGAACGCGATGTCGAACTCGCCGCCATCACCGTCCAGAAGGACATCGCCCAGGCCAACGCCAGTGTCGTCGGCGAAGCCCTCAAGTCGGCCAAGATCGACATCGTCGGCGGCGAGAACGACTTCTTCGAGAAGGTCGTGCGCGCCATCGGCACCGGGAAGTCCGTCGATCGCGCCGTCGACAACAGTCGGGTCCTCAGCGACGTCAAGGAGACCTTCTTCAATGGCGACCCCGAGTTCTTCAAGGGTCAGCTGTCCAAGTGGGTCGCCGATTTCGGCATCCGCACCGAGGACCTCCGCAACCTCACGCTGTCGGCGCTCCTCGCGAAGCTGATCGCCTCGACGGACGACTCCGGTGTCCAGGGCCTCATGCGCTCCGCCCTCGCCGCCATCAAGGACAAGGGCCTCGGAAACGTGAAGGCGTCCGAGGTCGTGAAGTCCTGAGCATGGATGCCATGTCTCCAGGCCCGGAGGGTCCCACGGCTTGCGCCGTGGGCTACCCTCTGCCGGTGCTCCGCACCTCGCGCCCGTCCGCCCCAGGCCCGGAGGGCCGAAAGACGATAGCCCACGGCGTGAGCCGTGGGTGGACGTGGGTCATGGATCCCCAGCCCCAGCGGGGCGGCAGAACCCGGTCTCCCCATTTCCCACACCCCTCCCGACGCATCCATGGCTGAAGCCAACCCCCCACCCACATCCGCCCTCGGCGGCGCGGCGTATGAGATCATCCGGCAACGGTTGCTCGACCAGGCCGCGCTGTTGCGCGAACGCATGGCGAAGCTGGATGCGCGTCGGCAGGAGGTCTTCGGCAAGGTCGAGTCGAAGCTGTTGCAGGCGGATCGCATCACCACGGCCCACAACTGCATCCCGCAGGACATGGTGGCGTTGGGGCACGGCCGGTTCCTGTTCGGGTTCAACGTCCAGTTCGGGCTCAAGAAGGAGATCGACCTCGCCGACGTCTTCGCGATCTACACCCGCGATGAACAGGCGGGGACATTCAAGGAATCCAGTCTCGAACTCCTGAACGACCGCCGGTTCCTCACCGACTTCAAGCGCCTCTACAACGTCTACGAGCGCGCCACCTTCTCGAAGTTCTCCCTGATCGACGGGCACCTCTACATGGTGTTCCGCACCGGCGGTAGCACTGGCGACATTGCCGTCTTCAAGTGGGCCTACAACGGTGGCGAACTCCGCTTCGTCGATGGCCGCGCTGAATCCGAGTACCGCAAGGTCGGGTTCCCGCCGGCGTTCGAGTTCAAGTGGCGCACGCCCGATCGCGAATCCTTCCGCTACGGCGATCACCCGCACATCTCCATCGAGGACCGCGTCTTCGTCGAGTGCATCGGCGGCGACCTGACCATCAAGGTCGAGGACAACACCGCCATCGGCGAGGGCGTCTACTCCGAACCCGTCGACGACCGTTTCCAGAAGGTCGACGACGCCGAGATTGCCTACGCGATCCTCGGGCACCTCATCGTGCTGAAGATCCGGCCGTACAAGGAACCGGCGGCACGCTTCTTCATCTTCAACGAGAAGCTCCAGTCCGCCATCCGCGTGGATTCGCTGGGGCAATCCTGCGCGCTGTTGCCGGAGGACCACGGCCTGATCTTCCCCGACGGATACTACCTCTCGACCGGTGAGCTGAAGACCTTCGAGGCCCGCGATCTTCCGATGACCCTCGAGCGCGTCATCCACGCCCCGAGTGGGGAGGATTCGCTCTATGTCTTCTTCAAGCCCGAGACCGGCCAATACGCCCTGCTCCCCTATCGCCTGATCGAGCAGAAGGTCGAGGAACGCATCGGTTGCCACGGCTTCTCGATCTTCCCGAATGGCCACCTCGTGCTCGTCCGCGCCGAGGATTCGCCGCAGAAGCACCACATGATCCAGCTGCGGCAGACGCCGTTTTACCAGCTGGGACACGAACCCGCGGGCCAGCGCGACGCCTTCCTCTACCAGGTCGGCAACAAGGACGTCGTGCGCTGCCTCGCCGAAGTCACCGAGGTGCTGTCGCTCGCGCGGCGTGAACATCCCTACGCCGAGCTCTACACAGACCTCGTGCGACGCTGCGGCGCGATGCTCGACGCCTACCCGTGGCTGGGTTCGGCGGATGGCTTCCAGCTGGATGCCGCCCTGCGCAACGTCCGCGAAGCCGCGGACAAGGCCGTCGACGAGTTCGCCAAGGTGCGTCGGCTCCAGCAGGAGGCCGTCCAGCGCGTCGCGGCCATCCGGCGGAAGTGCGAGGACCAGTTCCAGGCCGTGCGCCGGGCCGGCTTCCGCGTCCTCGCAGACTTCGTCACGAACCTCGCCGCGTTGCGGCATCTGCGCGGTGAGTTGATCACCCTGCGCGAGGTCCGTTACGTCGACATCCCGCAGATTGAAGCCCTCGAGAAGGACGTCACGGTCCAGGTCGCAGAGCTTTCCGCGTCCTGCGTGAAGTTCCTGCTGAAACCGGAATCCCTCGATCCCTACCGCAAGCAGGCCACGGAACAGCTGGGTGCCGTCGATCGCGTCGCGAAGGTCGCGGAGGGCAAGAAGGTCGAGAAGGCGGTCTCGGAGGCGGGCACCGAGCTCGAGATGCTCATCGAGATCGTCAACAACCTGAAGATCGACGATGCGACCGAAACCACGCGGATCATCGACTCGATCACGGGCGTCTACTCGACCCTCAACCAGGTCAAGGCGGCGCTAAAGAAGCGCCTGCAGGCGTTGGTCGCTGCCGAGGGGGCCGCGCAGTTCAACGCCCAGCTCAAGCTCCTCGGTCAATCCGCCGCCAGTTATCTCGACCTGTGTGACACGCCCGCCCGGTGCGATGAGTACCTCAACCGCCTCACGGTCCAGCTGGAGGAACTCGAAGGTGCCTTTGCCGGATTCGAGGAATACACCGTCCAGCTGACCGAGCGTCGCACCGAACTCTACGAGGCGTTCGAGCAACGCAAGATCGCCCTTGTCGAACAGCGCAACCGCCGCGCCCAGGCCCTGATGTCCGCCGCCGAGCGGATCCTCAAGGTCATCCAGAACCGGCTCGCCGGGTTCAAGTCCCTCGACGACATCAACACCTACGTCGCCTCGGACCAGATGCCGTCGAAGGTCCGGGAGACCATCGCCCAGTTGCTCGAACTGGGAGACTCGGTCAAGGCCGACGACCTCCAGGGACGTCTCAAAACCGTCCAGCAGGACGCGGTACGGCAGCTCAAGGACCGGCAGGACCTGTTCGTCGACGGCACCGCCGTCATCCAGCTCGGGAAGCACCGTTTCAACGTCAACACCCAGCCGCTCGACCTGACCGTCGTGGTGCGGGATGACGCGCCGTTCTTCCACCTCACCAGCACGCAGTACTTCGATCCGATCACCGACGAAGCTTATCTCGCCACCCGTCCTGTCTGGGCACAGGAAGTGGTCGCTGAAAGCACGGAGGTTTACCGCGGCGAATACCTCGCGTGGCAACTGATGCGCCATGCCGGATCGGGAAACGGCCCGAACCTCGATCAGGTGCTGGCCCTGTCCGAGGACGCCCGACTGGCCTGGGTGCAGGAGTTCATGGGTGGCCGTTACCAGGACGGTTACGCCAAGGGCATCCACGACGTGGATGGCGCACGTATCTTCCACGTCCTCGCCTCCACCCATGTCGCCCTCCAGCGCGCGCGGTACCATCCGATAGCCCGCGCTCTGGGCGCGGTGTTCTGGTGCCGGTTCTGCGCCCCCGAGGTCCGCACGCTCTGGTCCGCGAAGCTCACCGGGTTCGGTGAGCGCAATCGCCTGTTCCCCGGCGACCCCGCGCAGGCCGGATACATCCGCACACTCGCAACCATGGTCACGGCCTTTGTCCGCGACCAGGGATTGTACCCGCAGGAACAGGCGGACGCCGCGGGCGAATACCTCTTCTTCGAACTCACCCACGGCGAATCCTTCTCCGTGACCCGCGAGGCCGACCACCTTGCCGCAGCCTTCCGCCAGCATCTCGTCGCCAAGGGCCGCGAGGACACCTTCGCTGCCACGCGCGCCTCGCTGGCGTCCCATCCGGCCAGCGAGCTCGACATGGTGCGCGATTGGTTGCGCGGGTTCGTGCTCGCGCATCCCGGGCAGGAAGCCCACCTCGAGGAGGCCGCGGCCATCGTCTTCTGCGGCGACGCCATGCCGCGCACGGTGGTGCATGCCGAAGTCCGCCATGAACTGGACGGCATCCGCGGCAGCCACCCGCGCATCGCGGCCAGCAAGTACGTCTTCGAGTACCTCGACTTCACCGTGCGGCTCCGACGCCACGAAGCGGAGGCGGTGCCGCGGTTCGAAGCCTTCCATCGGTTGAAGCTCCAACTCCTCGAGCGCGAGCGACGGAAGCTGCGGCTCGACGAGTTCCGCCCGCGTGTCCTGTCGTCCTTCGTCCGGAACCAGCTGACCGACCGCGTCTACCTGCCGATGATCGGCGACAACCTCGCCAAGCAGATCGGCGCCGCGGGTGCGGCGAAGCGCACGGACCTGATGGGGCTGCTGCTGCTGATTTCGCCGCCCGGTTACGGCAAGACGACGCTGCTTGAATACGTCGCGAGCCGGCTCGGCATCGTCTTCATCAAGATCAACGGCCCCGCGCTCGGGCACAACGTCACCTCGCTCGATCCCGAGGAAGCGCCGAACGCCTCGGCCCGCGAGGAGATCCAGAAGCTCAACCTCGCGCTCGAGATGGGCGACAACGCGCTCATCTGCATCGACGACATCCAGCACTGCAATCCCGAGTTCCTCCAGAAGTTCATCTCGCTGTGCGATGCCCAGCGCAAGATCGAGGGTGTCTGGCGCGGCCAGCCCCGCACCTACGACCTGCGCGGACGCAAGGTGGTCGTCGTCATGGCCGGCAATCCCTATACCGAAAGCGGACAGAAGTTCCGGATTCCGGACATGCTCGCGAACCGTGCGGACACCTACAACCTCGGCGACATCATCGGCGGCAACGCGGAGTGGTTCCAGGCGTCCTATATCGAGAATGCCGTCACCTCGAACGCGGTCCTCGCGCCACTCGCCAACCGCAGCCAGAAGGACATCCAGACGTTCCTCCGCATGGCCGAGAACGGCGGGAGCGCAGCTGCGGAATCGCTCGAAGGCCAGTACGCGCCGCAGGAGCTGGAGGAGATCCTTTCCGTCCTGCGCAAGCTGATCACCATCCGCAGCACGGTCATGCGGGTGAACCAGGAGTACATCCTGTCCGCCGGCCAGGCCGACGAATTCCGCACCGAGCCCGCCTTCAAGCTCCAGGGATCGTATCGCAACATGAACCGGCTCGCCGAGAAGGTTGCCGCCATCATGAACGACGACGAGGTGCGCGCCCTCGTCGTGGGCCATTATCGCGGCGAGTCCCAGACACTCACGACCGGTGCCGAAGCCAACCTGCTTCGCTTCAAGGAAATCATCGGCGCGCTCAGCGCCGACGAGGCCGCCCGCTGGGACGAGATCAAACGCACCTTCCGCCGGAACCAGTTCTCCCGTGGTGGCGACCAGAACGACCCCGTGGGCCGGGTCGTGGCGCAACTGGGCGGATTCCAGGCCGGCCTCGAATCCATCCAGCTCACCCTCGAACGCCAGCTCAGCCGCGGCCAGGGAGCCGTCACCGTCGACTTCGCTCCCGTGCTTCAAGGCTTCGAGCAGATCCGCGAAGGCCTCGCCCGACTCGTTCCTGCCGCGGCCTCCACCACAACTTCCCCCAGCGCTGCGGCGTCCACCACACCGGCCGCCCCCGATCTGGGCCAGCAGGTCACCGAAGGCCTGCGTCTGCTGCGCGAGGACCTGACGCGGGCCGTGTCCTCGGTGCACACGGGCACGTTCGCCGAGAAGGTCGCCAGCCTGTCGCACGAGCTGGAGATGATCCACAGCACCCTCGCGACGCTGAAGGACATCGCCGGACACCAACGGGATCACCTGAGAACCGCGCAGGAACTCCTCGCTGTCCGCGCCAAACAGGGCACCATCGAGATCGAGGTCACCCAGGAGATGCTGTCGAACGAACGCGAGTTCCTCGAACGCTTCCAGAAGGTCCTTTCCACCGCGGGGCCGACGGACGCCCCCGTGCCACCCAAGCCCACGGCGGATGCCGTCGCCCCAGCCGCCAACCCGCCTCCCGCGCCCACACGCTCCACCGCCAAGCCCCCTCCGATCCCATGAAGAAGTTCGCCCGCAAGCTCCAGCAGTTCGGCGAGAAGGCCGCCGAGGTCCAACGCGCCATCGACGCCGCTCCCGCCAAGGCCGCGCAGATCCGCGAGTCGGTCCTCGCCACGGCCGGCCAGATCCAGCAGCTGCGCGCCGATGTCCTGTCCTCCGTCTCCGGAATGCGCAGTACCGACGATGCCCGACTCGTCGAGTCCATCCGCGAACTGGGCAACGCCGGGCCCGCCTTCGCCGAGGCGGGCTTCGAGCTGGAGTCCGTCGAACTGGAGATGGGTCTTCACCAACGCCTCGTCGTCCAGTTGGTGAGGGTGGCTGAAATTCCGGCCGCCCGGCTTCGCGGTCTGCGCGACATGCAATGGGAGTCGCCGGCCCTCCAATCCATCCTCGGAGCCCTGCTCACCGCTCAGGAACTCGCCAGCCGCGTCGATGGCGGCAACCTGGAGTTCTCCCGTGTCACGGCCTATGTCGGGGCCTCGCCTTCCGTCCGCATTGCGTGGGAACCGGTCGGGGACGATGCGGAAGAGCCAGATCGCACGCCATCGGCCCGTCCTTCGCGCGCCGTACCGCCACCCATCCCGGAACCGAGCGTGGCCTCTGCCCCGTCCCGTCCGACAACCAGCGACACGACTCCGTCCCTTGCCTCCGGTGCCGCCCCGTCCACCTTCGGAGCCTACGGAGCCAGTTCCTTTTTCGAGCCCCGGACGACGACCCCCAGCTCCCGTCCGACGTCCCCGACCACGGCCGGCGGTACATCCGCAGGAACGACCTCTCCAGACATGGAAGCGGCCCCCGAAGAATCGGAGGCCACTGGTGACTGGCGGAAGGATGCGCTGGCGCGCTTCAAGAAGATGCCGGACCTCAACAAACCCGCGGGGCGTTCGAAGCCCTACGGTTCATCCAGGTAACGACAGCAGAAGCCACGGACCCAAGAATGTGGTCCGTGGCTCTTTCGCTTTCCGCCTGTCTGAGGGGAGGAACCCGTTGCGCCGAATGGAGCTCAGCGTGCCGCCGTGCGGCGACGGGCGAACCAGGTACCGAAACCCGCGATCGCAAGGCCAGCCAACGGCACCACGGTGGAAGCTTCAGGAACAGGGTCCGCAATGATGGAATGCATCACCATGTCGTAAGCTTCGGGTCCTTCGATCGAGATCCGGATGGAACCGATGTCTGAGAAGCTGAAGCCACCTGAGGTCGCAAACGCCGAGAAGGGGACGGCGAACGAGGTGTTCAGCGTGCTGATCGGGGGAATCGCGGTGGTGTGGGTGGCGAACGCGAGCCCGTTGTAGTTGATGCCCTGGAAGAGCTCGATGATGGCGGTGCCGTTCTGGTCGGCAGAGTCCACCAGGAACTCAATCTGGCCGAGGAGGCTCCAGTTCTGCGCCAGACCGAGCCCGTTGGCATTATAGGAGAGCTGCAGGATGCTGTAGACGCCGGAGCCATTCTCATAGACCAACTTGTCCGCGACAGAGCCATTCGAGCTGCCGATGGCAATGCTTCCTGCATCCGCGGTGACGGCGAGATTCATGTGACGGGAACCGCCGAGCAGTCCGGGATCCCCGTTGGAGTAGAAGCTGGAGATGCTTCCGATACCGTCCTGTTGGATGGTCTGGCCACCGG
>JAIXZE010000341.1 GCA_027489875.1 Verrucomicrobiales bacterium | reverse complement strand
TGACCAGCGTCGGGTCGGCGGCGGCGAAGGTGGTTTCCTCCTTTTCACCCGTGGCCTCGCCGGCCCCCACGTGGAAGCCGGCCATCAGCAGCGTCACCCGCAGCAGCGTGCTTCGGGAGTAGGTCGCGAGGGTTCCGCCAGCACCCTCGGGAACGCGCTGGCGCAGTCCCCGGAAGACATCGAGGGTCCACATCGCGGGATTGCGCGCGGGAGAGAAGGCGTCGAAGAGGATGGCGTCGGGTCCGGGGATCGTGCGGGTGTCCGCGGCGGCGAGCCACGTGGGGAAATCCGCCTCATGGAAGCGCCACGTCACACGGCATCGTCCGTTCTGGAAGGTGGTTTGGCCGTGGGCGAGGAGGTCGCGGATGGGCGCTTCGAAGCCGACGACATAGCCGAGGGCCGCGGCGTTCGAGAGGGCGAACTTCAACGGGGCGGCGGTGTGATCAAAGCTCTCGATGACAAGGTGGCCGTCTGCATCGGTGAGGGCACGCAGGACGGTGAGGACATTCGCGGCCGCGCCGAGTCCGACGTCCCAGACCACGAAGGGCCTTTGCGCCTTGGCGAAGCGGGCGGGGATGTCCATCTGGCGCACATAGAGCGCTTCGGCCTCGGCCTGGGGGCCGATGACGGGATGGAAGGTTTCGCCCTCGATGCGTGCGCGGACGGACCAGGCACCGCTGGCCACCTGCACGAGTTCATAATCGGATTCTGTCACGTGGGCCGGAGGATATCGGGAGGAACGGCGCATGGCGAATGCGGGCTTGCGGGGAAGCGGATCCGAACGGTAAGAGAAAGCCCGTGGTTCCCGACGGGAACTGCACCGGGATGCCCAACGCCTACAAACTCCTGATCGGTCTGACGGATGTCGATTCGAAGGCCAGCTTTTACCGCACGGAGATGCCGTGGTTTGACGGGAAGCGTGGGTGCGAGGGCTGTGAGCGGGATGTGGAGCTCATGCTCGGGTTGTCGCACTACCTGGGTTACGAGGGGGCGACGCCCAAGCCCCTGATCAACGAACGGGCGACGCGGGCGAACGTCCTCTCGGCCTTGTCGATGTTGGCGGACCCCGGAGTGATGAAACCGGGCGACATCCTGTTCCTCTTCATTTCGTGCCATGGCCGTACCTATGGCGAGGGACCAACGGTCCAACGTTCGGCGTTGGTCGGCTCGGTCATCAACGCGGTGATGCTTTGGAATGGGCCGCTGTACAATTTCGAGATCAAGGAGCGACTGTGGGCGCTGCCGGCAGGCGTGCGGGTGTTCACCGTCTTTGATTGCTGTCACGCCGGGTTTGGAAGTGCCCTGGAAGTGGAAGGGTCCGATTTCGCGAAGCAGGCCGAGAAGGTCGCGCGCGAACGGTTGCTGGTGACGGCGAGCGAGCGCACGAACTGGGTGACGAACCCTGCTGGAAATCCACCTTCGAAGGGACCCTCCCAGAAAACAAAGGCAGACGCGTTCGTGGACTTCGGCATTTCGTTCTTGCCCGGCAGCATTCCCGAGTTCGTCCACTACGGCGCGGCCCGCGATCAGGCGACAGCGCTGGGCGATCCCAAGGGCAGCCTGTTCACCCGGATGTTCTATCGGACCATCGCGGAGTCCGCCGACACGCTGAACTATGTGTCGTTCTTCAAGGACCTGCGGTTCCGGTTGCCCGCCCGGCATACGCCCGTGATGGAGACAATTCCCGTGCTGACCGGGAGTTCCGATGGGACCGATACGATCGAGCCGCCCAAAGGCCACTTTTCACTGACCCAAAACGTCCTCCAGATCTGAACCCATGAGACTGTTGCGTGTCCCGTTTCGCCGGCTTCCAGACCTTCGTGCGGCCCTCGTTTCCAGCCTGCTCCTGTGCGTGGGAGCCTTGCTCGTGACCTCCTGTGCCGGTGCCCGTTCGACGCGGATCGACGCCGATTACGACACCCGGCAGGGGGATAAGCAGTTACGTGAAAAGTCGGCGAAAGTTCGATTCGGCGAATCCCCCATGATGCGGTACTACCTCCCCACGCCCTACATCCAGGTGTATGCCTATGAGGTGCGGTTGCTGGGGCGGGAAACTTTGCGCATAGGGTTCCGACCGGTGTCCGTGCCGGACCTGGAACAGGCCTATCTGGTCGATCACACGTACGGGATGTTCTTCGAGGATCGGCTCCAGGTGACGACCTCGCCCGAAGGGTTGTTGGAGTACGTCGGCTACCGGCGGGTGCCGAAGCAGGTGGAGGCAGCCGCGACCGCAGCGCGGATGGCGCTCTCGTTTGCGGCGCCGTTGCCGGGGCCATTGAAGGGAGAGGATGGGTTGCCGGAGTTTTCGCGGTTGGTGTATCGGAAGAACTTTCGAGTTGAGGATCTGTTTCAGAAGCCGCGCGAGTTTTTTGAAGTCGGAAGCCGCAAGTTCGAGCTCAGCGCGAGAATGCTGAGCCTCAGTGCGAACATCCCGCAGGATGTAACCAATCGGGTGTTGGATGTTGAAGCCCGCGGACAGAAGGCCGAGTTCCCTAAAGTGCCGAAGGAGCGGTTCGTTCAGAAGGGCTTCCTGCACCGGCCGTTAATGCCGTTGGAGGTTTCGATTCAGGAATGTAAACGTGAGACGAACGGAGTGGTCACCGAGGTGACGACCAGCTCGGAGCTGGCCAGATCCGTCACGGTCTCATCCACGGATGGGCAGAAGCGGGAAATCCTGACACTGACACCCGTTGACCGTTCCACCGCCCTCCTCACCCGTCACGAGGCGGCGATCCAACTGTCGGAGATCGTGTACTGCGCCAATCCGTGGGAGGTGGACACGTTCTTCGTGCCGGGTGCGATCTTCGCGAAGCAATCGTTCGAACTGCGGTTGGCGGGTGGTTCGCTCTACGACGCGCGGGTGTCGCGGGACAGCGAGGTCATGGGGTTGCTCGGTGGGATCGGGGATGTGGCGGGGGGAGCTCTCCGGATTCCGGCGCAGTTGTTCACCTTCACGGTGGTGCATGAGGATGCCACCGGCGGGGGAGAAGGCTCCGGTGTGGGCGGTGACAAGGCCCCGCGGCGCTACATCCATGCCGAGGACAAGGCTCCCCGGCGGTATCTCCACGCGGAGGACAAGGACTGACGGCTTATTCCGTCAGCGGCCGGTCCGCCAGGCGACCAGCAGACCGTTGTCGGTCAGGCCGAACAGGTCGCCGTTGGGCATGGCCTCGAGTTGGCGGATGGTGTGTTCACCGGGAATGTCCCGCAGGCCAGGATGGCTGAGGTTCAGCATCGCGGTGCCGTCGCTGAGGCGAATGAATCCGAGGCGGCCGCTGGCCCCGGTCGTCACGCAACGATCGGTGCCAGGAAAGACCACGAGGTCGTCGTTGTTGGAAAGGGGGCTGATGATCTCGCGCAACGGGGCATCAGCGGTGGTCCCAGTGGTGATGATGCGATTCTGGCCGCCAAGCAGGAGGGTCTGTGTGTCGACAAATCGCAGGGAGTTGGGAGGGGCTCCGCTGAGATCGCGCGTGAAGAGGTGTTTTCCGGTCGCGGTTTCGTAGAGGGCGAATCCGAACCCGTCCAGGATCACAGCAGTGAGGGTTCCGTCGGGGGAACAGTCGACGTCCAGGAAAAGATGATCCCCTGCGGCGATGGTCTGGATGGGCTGTTGGGGGGGGAGTTCGGTGAACGCGATCGAGTCCGCGGTGTAGAGGATCGCGTGGGAGCCGTCAGGGGTGGCGCGCCCCGTGGGTACGCCTTCGAAGTCAATGAGTGGGAACTCTTCGAGGCGTTCCCCACTCTTGGGTTGGACACGACACAACGCTTTGTCGGCGCGCACGGTCCATATGTGGTTTGAACTGAAAAACAGCGGCATTCCGACATCGGGAAGGGAACGGATGATCTTGAGGGAGGACCGGTCGACGAGATGCAGGGTGGACCGGTTGCCGGGTACCGCGAGCAGGCGGCCGTCGGGGTTGGGGACGATGGTGGGATTGCTGCCGCCCTGTGTGAAACCGGCTGCGACGTCGGTGGTTTTCTCGGCTAGGTTCCAGATCCGGACTTCGCCGGTGCTGTCGCCGCTGGCGATCCGGCTGCCGTCGGTGTTCCAGGTCAGGGCGCTGATCTGGGAGGCGTGTCCGCGCAGAGACCGGATCACCCGCAGGTCATTGGCCGCATGGATCCGGAGTTGTTCCTCCTCGCCGCCGGTGGCGAGCCATCTGCCATCGGGCGAGAAGGCCATGGCCTTGATGAAGCCCAGATAATTCGTGGCGGTCGGTTGGAACTCCGGACCGCGGTGGAGGATCAATTCTCCGGTGCGTGGGTTCGCGTAGGCGAAGGCATCCCCGGTGGGCGAGAGCGTGAAAGCATCGGGATTCACGAACTCCAGCCGGCGGGAAAACCGCAGGGTGTTGGACGCGAGGTCGTGCAGTTGGACGCTCAATTGGAAGTTGGCGCCGGAATTGGATGTCTGGACATGAAGGAAGAGGGTGCCCTTCGCATCCAGGTGCCGGCCCCTCGTCAGCCAACCCGTTCCCTGGCCTGGGGCGGGGAACCACGCGGGTTGATTGGTGGAACCTGCCTCCCAGATTCCCAGCCAGTCCGGCTTGGAGGCATTCAGGAATCCGGTTCGACGGTCGTCGGAAAGCCCACGCGCAATCCGATTCTTTCCGGGCCAGGCGATGGGTGCAGGTTCACCCGAACGGACATTCCAGACGGAGACAGGGTTGTTGGTGAGAGTGGTGCCGGAGGTCCCGACCACCTGTTCCGCGCCGAGCCACCCTCCCAGCACTCGGAAGTTCTCGATGGTCCGCAGGGTTGCGAGGGAGCGGAGATCCACGATCCGGAGTCGGTTCTCGGCGGTCTTCACCGCGAGGGTGTCGCCGCTTGGGCTGAAGGCGAGCGTCTCGATTCTTGGGGCCGCATTGGTCTCTTCGAAGTTCAGGAAGGCGGAGAATTCGCCCTGGGCAAAAGTGGCGAGATAGGCCCACTCCGGCCCCATCAATTCGCGGATCAGGGCAGGGTCGTAGAGGTACTTCCGTGCCTCTCCGAGGCGCCCCTTGTAGACGTTGCTGTCTGCGGCGGTGAGGGAGGACTTATAGAGTTCAAACGCCGTCCGGCGTTCTGCGTTGCGGAGCATCCAGATGATTCCCACGGCAAGGGCGACAATCGGAACGGCGGCGATGCTGAAACGGAAGAAGCGTTTCCGTAAACGTTCGAGGGCGCGGATCCCGTGGAGGCTCTGGCCGGCTTCGAGGAGGAGGAGGTCGTCTCGAAGACTGGAGGCGTCCGGGTAGCGTTGCGTGGGATCGGTATGGCCACCCCGATTGAAGACCTCGTTCAATTCGCGCGCGAGCGGATCGCTGGAGATGTCGCGCCAGTTGGAGGGCAGGTTTGGGAAGCGGAGCGCAGACTCTCCGGTCAGCAGGACGTAGAGGGTGACGACGAGGCTGTAGACGTCCGCCGCCGGTCGGCCAGGACCTTCGGGGGCCATGTAGCCGGGAGTGCCGGCGACGCTCAGGGTGGCGTCGCGGGGACGGATGAGATCGATGTCGGCGATGATGGGTTCGCCGTTCAGGAAGACGATGTTGGCGGGCTTGATGTCCCGGTGGACGAGATCCAACTCATGGAGTTCGGCAAGGTTGGTGGCCAAGCGGGCCCCGATGCGGATGACGACGTCGGGAGAGAGGCGTTCGTTGGGCTGCTGACGACGCAGGGTGTCGAGCGTGAGGGCCTTGTAGGATTTGAACGGGTCCTTTTCCTGGATGGGTTGTGGCCGGATGTCGTCGGCCAGCGGCATGACGTAATAGAAGAACTCCCCGGAGCCGTGGCGATGAACCGAAAGGATGGGGATGGCGGGCGGACGACCGGACCGGACGCGTTTGATGTAGGTTTCGAGGCCGCGGATGACCTTCTCTGCGGCTTCCCGTTGGCGGACCGCCTCGGGCGAAGTGTCTCCGGGTTTGGCCC
>JAIXZE010000397.1 GCA_027489875.1 Verrucomicrobiales bacterium | reverse complement strand
CCACCCCGTTCTCGGAGTATGCCCTATCCACGGGGCTTTCGCCCGACGCGATCTACACGGTTGAGTTGCTGATTGACCGCGTGCGGCACATCGTTGATCCCGGCTATTGGGACGAGCCCAGCCACCTTGGTGAGGATCGCGAACGGCCCGACTATCAGCCGCACTTTTCCAAGGATCTCGTCATCCCAGCCGGCAACGAGTTGCAGAAGCTCTCATGGTTGAGTCTCCAGAGGGTGCGCAATGCCGAGCGACCTGTCCGGGATCTGAATGTGCTGCAGTTTCTCCCCGATCTCTCCGAGCTGTTCCTGATCGACAACGATGTGACGGACATCTCTCCCTTGGCTGGATGCTCAAAGCTGAAGAAGCTCGATCTCACGAGGAATCCGGTTCGGGACATCTCGGCGCTTGTTGCCTGTCCGACCATCGAAGTGCTTCACCTCAGTGAAGCCCCGATTGAAGATTTCTCAGTCCTGAGTGCTTTGCCAAGATTGCGGGAACTGAAGATCTCGGCGGGTCAGATTCCCGTCTTCACCCGACTGAAGGGACTGCCACACCTTCAAAAGTTGTTGTTGGGCCTCAAAACCTTCCATTCCTTCGAAGGCTTTCCGGAAATGCCGGAGCTCAGGGCAATCCAGGATGCACACGTCACCAGCCCTCAAGGGCTGGAGAGATTTCCAAAGCTGGAGAATCTGAATCTGACTGGCCAGTTCTGCTCCCTGGAGCCGCTCCGCGAGTTGAAGGCGCTGACGCATCTCTATGTTTCTGGCTCTCGCGTGCAGTCGCTTGAGCCCTTGAAGGGCTTGTCAGCCCTTCGTGATCTCAGTTTGAGCACGGACGCGTGCGAACTCGACCTGGGTCCCTTGTACTTCCTGCCAGCGCTGCACGAAGTAGCCGTCGGCTGCAGCGGGAAAAAATCGTCCTCGCTGGATAAGCTTCGGCAAATCCTGCCGTCCTGGGACGTTGAGTTCCGTTCTCCACAGCCACGGCATACGCCCTCACTGGCACTGGAAGTCGTCGATCAGGAGACCTTCGACATCTATGACAGCAAGGAGACCTTCAATCGGACCGATTCCGATGGGAACGAGCGTTTCCTTCAATCGGAGTTGGAGTGGCTCGACGCCCAGCTCGAGGAAGTTTTGAAAGTGGATTTCGAGCAGGACGAGGACTACTCGATTCCATTTCGATGGCTTGGAGCCCGATCCCGGACGGTTGTTCTTCTCAGTGACCAAGCGGTTGAGGCTTTTCCGCGGCTGGTTCTCCAGATCCAGAAGGTTCTCGCGCATGCCAACAAGGACTGGATCATCTACTTTCAATCGGACGAAGTGGAA
This sequence comes from Verrucomicrobiales bacterium, assembly GCA_027489875.1. Taxonomy (GTDB): domain Bacteria; phylum Verrucomicrobiota; class Verrucomicrobiia; order Limisphaerales; family UBA9464; genus UBA6176. Next base: position 25,727 of record JAIXZE010000397.1, on the reverse strand, counting down.
GTGGAACAGGTGTTCGTTGTCTGGATTTACCCCGACAGGATCATGGTCACGAAGAAGTATGAAAAGACCGTGCGCAAGCTCATCAAAGCTCGCTAAGGGCGTCCTGGAAGCCTTCAGCGCGACCCCGGACGCAGTGATTCAACTGGCGGCCGACTCGGAGCCGTGGTGCCCCGGGACGACCAGCCACCTCCCCGTCGAGCCCTCAAAGGACGAACCAGCCTTGGCGATCCCCACGCCAGCCCAACAAAAGCCACCCCCCCGTCCCACCCAGCGACGTTTGCAGACGATCCCGCACGTTCGGACACCGGTTGCTGAGCTTGTTCGTTCTGACATGTGCGTGGACACCGTCAGCATCCGCGGATGTTCCCACGGAGTCCTTCAACCACGGAAAACACGTATTGGAATCGCGGTATGGGATACGCTTCCTTGACACGTCCAGACGGCGAAGACCGCGACGATTGGCGAAATCGAGCGGCGAAGGAGTGGTGGGATCAGTTCGCGCGGCGGAAGGGCCTGACTCTTCACCGGATTGGATGAACATCTGTAGTCTGCTCAATCTCGTCGTTCTGCGCGTTTCCGATCTGGACCGCGCGCAATCGTTCTATTCGAAGCTGGGTTTGGTGTTCACGCGTCATCGGCACGGTAGTGGTCCCGAGCATTTGTCGGCTGAGTCCGCTGGTTTGGTCTTTGAGCTGTATCCAGTGGCCCGGGATGGAAAGACCAGTTCGGCGACGCGTATCGGGTTCCGCGTTCCATCCGTCGACGCCGTCCTGGAGGCCTTCAGCACGACCCCGGACGCAGTGATTCAGCCGGCGGCCGACTCCGAGTGGGGGCGACGTGCTGTGATCGTTGATCCGGATGGCCACCGGATCGAGCTGTTGCAGGCATGAACCGGATGTCCGCTTTTTCCTGATCCAACGGTTGCGAATTTCGCAAACGGTAGCACTCCTAGAGGAAGCGTGCTGGAATGTCCGGGCGCTGGTGCCTTTTGCGCGTGAAGAACACTGCCTCTTTCAGTCCGTTGGCCGGGGAAGATCGCCTTTCGGCGGCCCCGGTCGCCGCAACGTCATGGACCGACCGCATGACGCGGCATTTCGTGCGGAAGGTTCTTACCCCGATGCGCCGGGGGCGTCTGGAGATGGTCGCACCCGATGGAACCATCGACACCTTCGGTGGCGGCGAGGCCGGCCCGGAGGCGCGCATGGTCATCCGGGATCACCGCTTCTATCGCCGATGCGCGCAGACCGGGGACATCGGCTTCGGTGAAGCCTACCAGGCGGGTGAATGGGAGACCGACGATCTGTACGCGGTCATCGCCTGGTTCTGCGCGAATACGGATTCGGCACCGACGATGTCCGGATCGAACAACCAGCCGTTGCACCTCCAGCTGTTCTCGCTGGTCAACCGGGCGCGTCACTGGATGCACCGCAACACGGTTTCGGGTTCGAAGCACAACATCCACGCGCATTACGACCTCGGGAACCGCTTCTACGAACTCTGGCTGGACCCGACGATGACCTACTCGGCGGCGCTCTTCGAGGCCCCGGACCAGCAGCTCGAAGCCGCACAGGTCGCGAAGTACGATCGGCTGTGCCGGCAACTCCGGCTCAAGCCCGGGCACGAGGTGCTGGAGATCGGTTCCGGATGGGGCGGGTTCACGAGCCACGCGGTACGCAAGTACGGCTGCCGCGTCACGACGGTCACCATCAGCACCGAACAGCATCGCTTCGCCCAGGAACGCTTCCAGCGGGAAGGCATCGCGCATCGCGCGGAGGTGCTGCTGATGGATTACCGGAAGCTGCCCGAACTGGGGCGTCGCTTCGACCGCATCGCGAGCATCGAGATGCTCGAAGCCGTCGGGGACTCATTCCTGGAAACGTATTTCGACGTGGTCCAACGGCTCCTTTGGCCCGGGGGACTGTTCGCCGCCCAGTTCATCACCTGCCCGGATTCGCGCTACGACGAATTGCGGCGCGGTGTGGACTGGATCCAGAAGCACGTGTTCCCGGGTTCCCTGCTGCTGTCGCTGAACCGCGTCAACCAGGCCATCGCGCGCACGGGCCGGCTCCAGATGCACGACCTGACGGATTTCGGCCCGGACTACGGCCGCACCCTCCGGATCTGGCGGGAGCGCTTCAATGCCCGACTTGATGAGGTGACGAAGCTCGGCTTCGACACGCATTTCATCCGGACCTGGAATTACTACCTCGCCTACTGCGAGGCCGCCTTCGCCCACCGCAACATCAGCGTGGTCCAGGGCCTCTGGACCGTGCCCAACAACCCGACGCTCTGACGTCGGATCTCCTCTCTTGCCCCCGATCCTCCTGCTGGTTGCTGCTGGTCTCGCCTTTGTCCTCGTCGAGATGACGTTGACGTGGCTGCTGGCACGGCGGCTCCGGAACTACGGGATCGTCGACATCGTGTGGTCGCTGGGTTTCGCACCGCTGGTGCTGCTGTTCCTCGCGATCGCTGCGCGCCGCTTCTACGACGCCAAGCTGGATGCCTTCCCCGAGTGGAACGTCCTGCGTGCCTGCCTGCTCTCGGGCATGGTCGTGCTCTGGTCCCTCCGTCTCGGATGGCACCTCTTCGTGCGCGTGAAGTCCCACCACCCGGTGGAGGACGTCCGTTACGCCAAGCTTCGGGCCGACTGGGGTGCGGGTGCGGATCGGCGGATGTACGGGTTCTTCCTGTTGCAGGGCGTATTGCAGGTGCTGTTGGCGTTGCCGTTCGCGTGGGTTTGCCTGGACGCCTCCGCGTCCGCCGGCCCGCTGGGACTGGGGATCACCGGGATCGCGGGAATTGCGCTCTGGATCACGGGACTGGTAGGTGAGTCGATCGCGGACGCGCAGCTCTCCCGGTTCCGGAAGAATCCCGCGAACCGCGGGCAAGTCTGCCAGGAAGGTCTCTGGGCCTGGTCCCGGCATCCGAACTATTTCTTCGAATGGATGGTGTGGGTCGGTTACGCGGTGTTCGCGTCGGGTGCGCCCTGGGGATGGACGGGTTGGCTCTCGCCGTTGTTGATGCTGCACTTCCTGCTGAACGTCACCGGCATTCCCATGACCGAGGAACTCTCGGTGAAGTCCAAGGGCGAGGCCTACCGCCGGTACCAGCGCACGACGAGCGCGTTCTTCCCGTGGCGTCGCAAGACGGAGCCCGCCGCCGGATGAATCCATTCCACGCCCCTGTTTTCTGCCCATGCTTGATCAACTCCTGACCCGGGACGTCTTCCCGGATCCATTGCTCCGCTTCGGCATCCGCCAACTCCTGCGCCAGCGGTTGCGGGAGGAATCCACCGGCGACGTGGAATCCCAGCAGGCACGCCTCCTCGCGCTCGTCGACGAATTGCGTGCCTCGCCCATCGCCATCGAGACCGCCGCCGCCAACGAACAGCACTACGAGGTGCCCACGCGCTTCTACCAGCTCTGCCTCGGGCCACACCTGAAGTACTCGTCCTGCTACTACCACACCTTCCAGGAAACGTTGGGCGAAGCCGAAGCCATCATGCTCGCGCTGACCTGCGAGCGCGCCGGACTTGTCGACGGACAGGACATCCTCGAGCTCGGATGCGGCTGGGGTTCGCTCACACTCTGGATGGCCGCGCACTATCCGAACGCCCGGATCACGGCGGTCTCCAATTCGCGCACCCAGAAGCTCCACATCGACGCCGAAGCCGCGCGACGCGGCCTGCGCAACGTCCAGGTCGTCACCTGCGATGCCAACCGCCTCGAACCACCACCCAGCTTCGGCTCCGATGCGGGCAGCGGGGAATGTCGCGGACGTTTCGATCGCGTCGTGTCGGTCGAGATGTTCGAGCACATGAAGAATTACGAACGGCTCCTCGGGAACATCGCGCGCTGGCTGCGTCCCGATGGACGCCTGTTCGTCCACATCTTCACGCACCGGGAGTTCGCGTATCACTTCGTGGCGCGCGACGAAACCGACTGGATGGCGCGCTATTTCTTCACGGGCGGGATCATGCCGAGCGACGACCTCCTGCTGTACTTCCAGAAGGACCTGGCGATCGAGGCGCACTGGGTGGTGAACGGGCGTCATTACGAGCGCACGTCCAACCAGTGGTTGGAGAACATGGACGCCAACGAAGCCGAGATCCGCGAGATCTTCCGTCAGACCTATGGCTCCGACAACGTCACCCGCTGGTGGGTTTACTGGCGCGTGTTCTTCATGGCCTGCGCCGAGCTGTGGGGCTTCCGCGCCGGCAACGAATGGCACGTCAGCCACTACCGCTTCCGCCCGCGGAACTCCCCTTGAAGGCCGGGTGCCCTCACCCGGCGAGGACGGGATCCCTCGCGTGGGGGCACGCGGCCTACAAACGGCAGGGCTGGAGGCTTTGGTAACTGGGAACTGGCGACTGGGAACTCTCCTTGAAGGCCGGGTGCCCTCACCCGGCGAGGACGGGATCCGCCGCGTGGGGGCACGCGGCCTACAAACGGCTCTGGAAAACTGGGAACTGGCGACTGGGAACTCCCCTTGAAGGCCGGGTGCCCTCACCCGGCGATGACGTGGGATGCGCCGCGTGGGGGCACGCAGCCTTCAAGGGGAGCGCTCACCGCTGGAAGAGCCGGAGCAACAGCGTCAGCACGATGCTGACGACGACGCAGGTCACGATGGGAAAGTGAAAACTGACATTGCCGCGGCGCAGGCTGAAGTCGCCGGGAAGCAGCCCTCCATTCCCACCGAAGCGCGGACCCAGCCACCACACCAGCGCGCCAACCACCACCAGCACCAGCCCGGCTACGACCATCATCCGACCCATTGCCTGCATGCGCCAAGCGTGCCCGGCTTCTGCATTCGGCGAAAGGGGGAGGTTATCGAAGCACGGAGATCTTCGGGCAAAAGACGCCTGTTCTCCTTCGCAAGGACAACGAGGCGGGTCTGTGTGGATGAGACACCACAGGGGTTGGCGTTCCTCCTGCAGCCCCCGGTAGTTTCTCCTCTTCCAGACCTTGGATGCGCTCCGCGACTCCGACGGCATCAGGGCCGGAAGACGAGTCGATACCAACGATGGTTTGCGGCTGCTGGGGGAATCTCGAATTGCCCTCGGGCATTCAATGCACCGAGGTCGGTCCAGCTCGTCAGGTCATCGGATGCCTGCGCCGCAATTCGGACACGGAGAGGAGAGAACCCAGCCTGCAGAATCAGGTTCTTGCCTGAGGCATCGGGCACCAGTCGGACTTTTCGCAACGCGTCCGTGAGATCGTCGTCCACCACGACAAACTCGCTGACGGAGTCATCCGTCTGCGCCACCAGGTCACTGGGCCACACCAATCGAATGCGGTAGGGATTGGGAGCCTCCGGGTCCGAATTGGCCGTGGGGATGAGGTTGAACGTGAGCCCCGAATCCGTGGTGGGCGGAGCGAATTCCGGGAACATGGACCTATCCGGAGCAACCGCTGTCGTCTCTCCGGGCGGAAAGAAGAGGTAGAGACTGTTGGTCCGGACGCCGTTGGTACCCCGCCATCCGGTGAGGTCACTGGCGGCAAAACCACCCTCGGCTTCGATCGCGAGCCGAACCCCTCGCCCAATGCTCAGATCGCCAGACCGGGTCAGCATGGCGACATTCGTCCGGACTCCCTCGGGAACCGACTCGGTCAGGGTTGTGAGTTGGACGGTGGATTCGTCATCCAGGATGCTGATCCCGACATAGGGTGAGGTGGTGAAGACACCGTTGGTACCGGCGTCGAGAAGCCACAGGCCGAAGCTCCGGACTCGGTTTGGATATGGATTGTCGAGGATCCCGATCTCGATGACGGCATTGCTCTGGCCCGGGGCGAACTTCAGGACTCCACCGGCGCCCACGTACTCCCGACCGTCAACCGCACCCTGATCGATCGTGCGGAATCGCACCTCCACCGGCACATCCAGGTTGCCACCACGCTGGATCTGGATTGGCACCGAACCGGTGGACTCGAGCACGGATGCGTGCGACGACGCCGGCTCGATCCACGCGAGGTCCGCAGGGAGCCGGGTCGCGTAGACGCTCGCAATCGCCAACGCCTCATCCGACAGGCCTCGGGAGGCGACCGTCCATCGGATGGTACTGGCATTGGTCTCAAACCGATGCCGCAGCCGGTACAAGGTGTCACGCTGCAGGGCGGAGCGGACGAACGGATCGGGCCCCAGGCTGCCTGAGCCTGGGTCGAACGCACCGTCCCCGAGTTCGGACGGGTAAGGCTGGGTGAAGAGGTACCGGGAGTCATACTGGTTGAGCGCCGATCCGTCATTGTTGGAGAAACTGCCATTCAGGACGGTCGCCTGATCAATCCGGACCAGCGCCGAGTCCACACCCCACTGCCCATGATCCCCATCCCACGAACCAATCGTCCAGAAGTCGGCTCCCACAACGGCAGGGCCCGGACCGGCGGGAATCCGTGCGGACAAACCGGCACCGGGAACCATCAACTCTGCGGCCCCGTGCCGGGGCAATCGTTTGATGCCGGATCCCGTGATGCCGGAATCCGTCCACTCCGCCCGCCTTGTCCCATTGGGAAAGTCATCAAAGAACAGATTCGTGCCAACAATGCGGAGGATGAACGGCGTGACGACTGCGGAGCCGGCAGCATTGGTCGCGGTGGCATCCACCTCAATCTGCGTCCCCGTCGGCAGGTTTCCCAACCTCAACGCGGGCATGACCTGCAACGGGACCGGAACACCATTGGTCCGCCACAGGAAGCCAATCGGCGACCGGTCCGGAACGAGCACCGGAACCTCCACAGAGGCTCCGGCCAGCACGTTGAGGAAGCGTGGCTGATCCAGCACGCGCGGAGCCCGAGGTGCCGCGACGACGCGGACCATCACCATCCGGGAATCCGCACCAAGGTGATTCGATGCCGTCAACCGATACCGCCCCGCATCCTCCCAGTGAGCGGCTCCGGTTCGGAGCATTTGGTTCGTGCCACCTGGAATCGAAAACCACCGGTTCGTTCCGCGCTCGCGCTCCCAGAACAACCCTGAAGCCGGCACGCCCGCAATCCGTTCCGGCGCGAGCTCAAGGAGGTCCCCTTCCGTAAGGACGACTTCACCCGGCAAGCCCTCGATAAACGGCCTGTCCGATGATCGGAGGGTCACCACCACCGGGGCGCTGGTGACCGCCCCCTGTCCATTGGAGGCAACAACGCGATAGATGCCTCCGTCCGCTTCCGAAATGGCGCTCCGACTCAGGCTCGCGGCCGTGTCCCCCGGGAGGACAACGTCACCTTTGTACCACTGGTAGGCGACTGGAGCCTGGCCTCGTGCGGAGGATACCAGGTTCAACGGTCTGCCCAATGCCACCTCAACTCCCGACGGCTCAACCACGAACCCGGGGCTCGGATCGAGACCAATGCCAAACCCGAACCTGGGCAACACCGCCGGAGGATCGGCCAGGATCTCCCAGCGGTTGATGCCAATAATGATTCGTTCGCCAGCCTGCAACCAGGGTTGCAGGGAGGAGCTGGTAACCGGCTGTAGTTGGTCGACCCGCGACCCGCGCGAGAAACGGATACGCTCCGTCGTCCCGGGGAGCATGGAATGGACCAGACGTCCCTCGAATGGGACCACCCACTCATACCAGACCGATCGATTCATGCGGGGCGAAAATGCGTGGGTCTCACCGGTCTCACCCGTGGCGAAGTAAGCGACGCCCTCGATCCAGTTGGTGGCGCCTTCGAGCAGGGTGCGCTGATCGAACATGTCATTCAGCGGGGCCTCCCCTTGGACATGCTTCATCTCCAGCTGCACAGCCCCCTCCACGCCTGCCCTCGACAGGACGGCGATGGAATAACGGGTGCCTGCCTCAACCCGGAAAGTCAGCGTGTGAAAGCGATCCTCCGAAAGTCGCCGGTACAGGGTCATGTCCTGCCAGGCCACTGGCTCCAGCGTCTCCAACGCCGCCCCCCGATACACCGCCACGATCGGGAATGGCGTGGCGGAACTGACGCGGATCTGCGCACTCCCGCCTGCATTTGGAGTCCATTGCCACCAGATGGATCCTCCGACCGGAATTCCGCCGGGGATCGGCTCGTCGGGCTCCACCGTGGCCTCGAACGTCGTCCCGGACAAAAGGCCGTTGCTGAGGACAAGTGCGTTTGCGAAATCGTCGTTCACCGGCGGAGCCCCGCGCACGGAAGCAATGAATAGAGAAGCGCAAAGCAGCAACCGGAGGAGGACCACGAAGCCGGCTGAGCGATGGATGAAAGCTTGGTTTGGACAAGGCGACACAGGGGCAAAATCCACCCCGTGCACACATGAATGGCAACCCCAATGTGGCAGGGAGGCCTCAAACGGGCGCATCTTGACCCTGCCCCCATGGAACGGGGTGGCGACGTCCTCGTCGCCGTTCCAGAGCCATTCCCAATGGCGATGAGGACATCGCCGCCCCGAATCCTTTCCAAAGGGGGCAGTGTCAAGATGCGCCCACCTCAAACCCGGTACAGGCCGCGGAAGGCGCGGGAGGCGTAGTAGGACTGGGCGCCGTTGTGGTACACGAATACCTTTCCATAGCGGCGATCGCAGAAGAGGGCGCCGCCCAGGGAACGGATGTCCGCCGGCGTTGCGATCCAGCTGGAGGTCTTGAGGTCGAACTCACCCAGTTCCTGGAGGGCTCGGTATTGCGCTTCCGACAGCAGCTCGATGCCCATCGTTGTCGCCATGCCGACCACGCTTCCTGCCGGCTTGTTCTCCTTCCGCGCGTTGAGGGCCTCGGGGTCGTAGCACAGGCTTCGCCGACCTGTCGGGGTTTCGGCCGCACAGTCGCAGAAGAGGACCTGGCCGGTGGCGGGGTCCTGACCGATGACATCGGGTTCGCCGCCGGTGGCTTCCATCTCGCCGAGGACCTTCAGGGCGGCGGGCTTCGATCCGAGCCGCGCGAGCACCTTCTCCCACGGGATTCCCCGATGACGATCCACGTTCTGTTCGAACCGCTGCTGCAACGCGCCGAGGAGCGTCTGCTGTTCACCTGCCTTCATGAGGTTGGATGGAATCCGTGAAATCCGTGAAATCTGTGGATGAACCGTGAACCCTCCCCTTCCGCCCATCCGTGAAATCTCAGCGCCGGACGCGGAAGGTTCCAGCACCGGACATCAACGCCTCGATCTCGGCACGTGTGGCGCGGTTCGCATCGCCTTCGACGGAGTGCGCGAGGCAGGAGGCCGCCGTCGCGAACCGGAGGGCGGTCTCAGGCGATTCCATCCCGGGCGTGTTCAGACAGAAGATGAGACCGGCCGAGAAGGCATCGCCCGTTCCCACGCGGTCGACGATGTGCGTGATGGGGTACGGAGCAAACGCACCGTCGGGTGCCGACGGCGCGTGGAAGGCCTGCCGGCTGGCGGTGTCGTACAGGAATCCGCCCCACAGATGATGCGATGCGGTGATCGTCTGCCGGAGCGTGATGGCGACCTGACGGAGGTTCGGGAAGGTCTCGTGAAGCTGGTGCGCGACGTCGAGCGTCGCAGCCAGATCGGGAGCATCGCCGGCGGAAGGCGGGGTGCGTGGCCGGATGCCCATCATCTCGGCGGCATCTTCTCGGCCGCCGATGAAGTGGGTGGCGAACGGCAGCAATTCGCGCATCTGGCGGTTGGCGAGGTCGCGGGGTGCGGTGCCTGGTTCCCAGCGCCAGAGCTTCGAGCGGAAGTTCATGTCGCACGACACGGGAATTCCCAGCGCGTGGGCGGCGCGGGCGGCGGCGAGGTTGGCCGTGGCCGCAGTCTGGGACAGCGCGGGCGTGATGCCGGTGAGGTGCAACCACGAGGCGTTCGCGAGGATCTCCGGCCATCCGTAGGCTTCGGCGGGCGTGGTCGCCACGGAGCTGCCTTCGCGATCGTACACGACGGTTCCGGCGCGTTGGGCGGCGCCCTTCTCCAGGAAGTACAGTCCGAGACGACCGCCCGCCGTCCGCACGATCGAGCGCGTGTCGATGCCGTGACTGCGCAGGCTGGCGACGCAGGCGTCGCCCAGTTCGTTGGCAGGAAGGGCGGTGACGAAGGACGTCGGCAACCCGAGATCGGCAAGGGAGCGGATCGCGTTGGCTTCGGCACCGGCGAAGTCGAACTCGATCGTGCCCGGAAGCGACTGGCTGAAACGCCGGTAACCGGGCATGGCCACGCGGCCCATGATCTCTCCGAAGGCGACGATGGATTTCATGTCGTGCGGGGTTTGCGGATGGAATCGACGAGTTCGCGGACAGCGCGGGCGTTCTCGCGGATGAGGCCCCAGTTGCCGCCCGAGATCAATTCGCGGGGTGCGATCCAGGATCCGCCGAGGGCGATCACGGAGGGTTCGCGGAGGTAAGCTTCGGCGGATTGAAGGGTGATCCCGCCCAGCGGCATGTAGCGTACACCCAGATGGGAGAAGGGCGACGTGGTGATCCGCAGGTGACGCGCACCGCCGAGCGTTTCGGCGGGGAAATACTTCAGCAACCCGCAGCCCAGGCCCAGCGCACGGTCGATCTCGGTCGGGGTGCAGACGCCCGGGGCAAACGGGAGTCCCGCCACACGCGCGGCCTTCACGACGTCGGGGTTCAATCCGGGCGCCACGCCGAACGTCGCCCCGGCATCCGCGGCCGCGCGCACCTGTGCCGCGTCGAGCAGTGTTCCGGCACCGATGCCCACCGTCGGGAACGCCTGTCGGATCCGCTTGATGCCCTCAAGCGCAGCGGGGGTGCGGAGGGTCAGTTCGATGAGGTCGATGCCGCCTTCGAGCAACGCCCCGGCGAGGGGCTCCGCGTGACGCGGATCATCGACGATGACCACGGCCACCGCTCCGGTGGCCTGGAGCCTGGAACACCACGGCTCGGGAAAGTGCAGGTTCATGATCTGTGGAATCTGTGAAATCGGTGGAGCATCCGCATTCCAATCTCCGGTTCAACGCGGCCCGCGGTCCGACCGCAGCAGCAGCCATCCGCCGACGAGTTGGAACAGGAAGTTCGGGATCCAGAGGATGAGGTGCGGTCGTGCGGCCTCGCGGGTTTCCAGCGATTGGCCGACGATGATGAAGGCGTAGTAGACCACGAGCAGGCCCAGGGCGAGGGCGATGCCGATGTTGGTCTCGCGACGGTGCGCACGCAGGCCCAGCGGGATTCCGACCATGGTGAATCCGATGCACGCGAAGCTGAACGACACCTGCCGGTGGATCTGCACGAGGATGGGCGTCACCGGTTCCCCGGCCGTCCGACGCCGGTCCAGTTCCGAGCGCAATTGAACGAAGGTCATCTCGGAGGGCTTCGGCGTGACGAGGGCATTCGGGCGCAGCGCCGTGAAATTCGTGGACCATTCCGAGGCAAAGATCGGGACCTGCGAATTGGTGCTCAGCATGGCGAGGCCCTGTGCCTGGTGGAGGACGATCTGCACCGGCCATCCGTTGGTATCGAGGGCCACGCTGGCCCGGGGTGCCCACAGGTCGAGGAGGCGCTGGCCGTTGGACACCTGATACACGAGCACGTCCTCCATGTTGGTGTCGGTCGCCGTCCGCGCGTACAGCGTCATGGACCCGAAGTCGAGGTACCGGCCCGAGGCGAATCCACCGAACCCGCGCGACCGGATCGCGTCCTGCTGGAGTTGCTTGAAGGCCACGCGACTCGTGGGGGCGACATGGCAGTTGAACCATCCGCACAGGACGCTCAACAGGACGCTCAACCCGACGATCGGGGACGCGGCCGCCACCAGGCTGATGCCGCCCGAGCGGATCGCCGTGATCTCGCCATCGGCACTCAACCGTCCGAAGACCAGCAGCGAGGCCGTCAGCATCCCGATGGGCAGGGCGTAGGCCATGGCGAACGGGATCAGCAAGAGGATGGAGCGCAGGACCACCGGGACCGAGGCGCGTCCGCTGGCGAGGAGGTCGAGGACGTCCTTGAGGATGTTTCCCAGCAGCAGGATGAAGGTGAACACGGCCACCGTGACCAACAACGTGGCCACGGTCTGTCGCAGGAGATGGAGGTGGAGCGTCCTCAAGGAAGCGGGCCGCAGCATCCGCGGGACAACCCCGTCGCGGCAAGGGTGGAGGATGGTTTGAAGGGAGTTCCCAGTACCCAGATGCCAGATTCCAGTGTCCCGGGAACTGGAATCTGGGGACTGGCAACTTTCCCCTGAAGGCCGGGTGCCCTCACCCGGCGCACGAGACTGGCGACTCCTCCCTCAGCCTCCACACGTTGGCTACGACGTAGTCGACGAGGTCACGAGGCGGATGCCGCGTGCCCCCACAGGAACCCTGTGCAAGTCGTCCGGGCGTGAACCGTCCCGGCCAGGAAGCTGGGTTCGAGGCGGGCCCCCTGATTTGCATCCGGACGTCGCATATGCGACGTCCGGATGCAAAAGCCGCCGAAACGACGATGGAACGGGCCGTCATTTGCAAACGCGTGTCGCATATGCGACACGAAATTGCAAAAGCGTCATGGGTTGCGACGAAGCGGTGGGGTCGTGGGGTGTGTCTTGAAACTTGAAACTGAAAACTTCGAACTCGCTCCTCCCCAACAAAAAAGGCCTCCCGGTGAAGGGAGGCCGTGGGAACCCGTGGGAGGGTTCAGCGGGACGCGATCTGCAAGGAGACCTTGGAGGCGCGGGCGCGCTCCTTGGTGGAACCGGCAGCGCCCTTGGCCTGCTGGTTGGCCTTGCCGACGGGGCACACCGACGTGGTCTGCGACTTGCAGCAGGCCTTGGCGGCGCACGCTGTGGCGCACTCACCGGCGAAAGCGGAGGAACCCACGAACCCGATGAGGGAGAGAACGACGAGAATGCGTTTCATGATGTTGATGAATTGTTTCGCCGGGAATCATGCCGGATCCGTGGCGGGTCCGCAACAGACCAAATTTGTCCTGCTTGGGGTGAGGAATTGCCAGTCGCCAGACAGATTGCAGGCCGCGTGCCTTCACGCGGCGGAGCGCGAAGAAGCGCCGGGTGAGGGCACCCGGCCTACAAACGGAGTTCCCAGTCTTCAGATGCCAGATTCCAGTGAACTGGGAACTGGGAACTGGCATCTGGCATCTGGCATCTGGCATCTGCGCGGAAATCTCGAAACTCTCCTGCGACCCCGGTTTTAGTCATCGTGCCTGTGATGTCGACGACGGCCACCACGGACGACGATGCCGACCTCATGCTTCAGGTGCGTGAGGGCGACATGGACGCGTTCACGCGTCTGGTCGACCGCTGGAAGCAACCTGTGGCGCACTTCGTGTACCGGTTGCTCCCCGATGCCGACGAGGCCGAGGACATCGCCCAGGGCGTGTTCGTGCAGCTGTGGAAGTCCGCCGGCCGCTACGAGCGTCAGGCCCGTTTCAGCACCTTCCTCTTCACCATCGCGCGGAACCTGTGCCTCAACGAGATCCGCCGTCGTTCGCGTCACCCGGCAGAATCCCTCGACGCCCGGCTCGAACCCGAGGGCGACCACGCGCCCCATCAATTCTCCGATCCCGGCCAAGTCTCGGCCGACCACGCCTCCGAACGGGCGGAATTGGTCAGCAAGGTGGACGAGGCGATCGCGGACCTGCCCGAGAAACAGCGGGTGGCGTTGGCCCTTTGCCGCGAGGGGGAGCTCTCGTACGAGGAGATCGCGGTCGTTTTGGGCACGACGGTACCGGCGACGAAGTCGCTCATCCATCGGGCCCGGGAGATCCTCAAGCTTCGTTTGAAGGCCTATCTCGCCAGTGGCGCGTGGGAGGCCTCCACATGAGCTCCCGAAACTTTCAGGAATCCATGGTTTTCCCCATTCAGGAATCACGCACATGACCCCGGAACCCCCAGAAGACTGGATTGATGACGTATCCGGGCCGCGCCCGGATCCGGAAGCGGTCCGGCAATTGCGACGACCGGGTCGGCTGACCGATCCCGAGCGCCGACGCCTTGAAACCGAGCTGGCCTTGAATGAGCTGTTGGACAGTCGGCGGCCCCCGCCGCTTTCCTCCAACTTCACGGCGCGGGTCCTGGCTGAAGTGGCGCGCGAATCCCGCACCGAACGTTCTGCCGAACCGTGGTGGCGTCGGCTGCGCTGGGTGCCGAGGCTGGTCGCCTTTGCGGCCGTGGCCATCGTCGGGGTCGTGGTCTGGAACAGTGGCAATGCGACCCACCGGGCGCGGTTGGCGCAGGGAGCGATGGAACTTGGCACCGCCGCCACCGTACCCGGGATCGAGGCCGCGACCCTTGCGGACTTCGAGGTCATCCGTCATATCGCCGCCAGTCCGAAGCCTGAGGACGACGCCCTGATCCTTGCGCTCGCCGAGTAACACCACCGTTCCATTCCTTCTTCCGCCATGGATTCATCGCCTCGAACTCCGCACATGCTGCGCGCTGTCTGCCCGTCCGGTTTCCGTGTGACGTCACGGCGGCATGGGTCCTTGTCCGGGTGGATGGTGCTGTTGGGCGCGGCCCTTTCCCTCGTGGGCCAGGAACCCGCCGGATCGCGCACGATGCCGCCGCTTCCTCCGATGGGGCGTCCTCCGGTTGAGCTGTTTCGTGAATTGCTGGCGGCGTCGCCCGAGAAGCGTGACGCGCTGCTCCGTCCAAAACCTCCCGCGGCGCGTGAACTGATCGAGAAGCGTCTCCGGGAACACGAGGCCCTGTCGCCCGATGCCCGTGCGGAGGCCGAGAGCCGGCTCCGGCTCGCGCAGTTCCGGTATTACCTTTCCCCGCTCCTGCGGGCCCCGGCCACCGAGCGGGCTGCCCGACTCGATCTCGCACCGGCAGAAGACCGGGCCCTTCTGGAAGAGCGCCTGCGCGCCTGGGACGCATTGTCGCCTGACGCCCGCGCCCGCCTCCTCGAAAGCAGCGAAACCTTGCATCACTTCGTCCAGCGTCCCGGGGCCGAACCTTCCCGCCTGACCAACGCCCTTGCCACAGCAGCTCCGGGCGCTCGGGCGGACATCGAACGGCAATTCGCCCAGTGGAGCGCCCTGTCCGAGACCGAACGTGCGCAGCGTGCGTCCGCATTCCAGGATTTCTTCGGGCTGACCGAGACCCAGCGTGCCAAGGCCATCCACCAGCTCCCGGATTCCGAACGGGTGCTGATCGAGAAGACGCTCGAACGGTTCGCCCGTCTGCCTGAGGCCGAGCGCGCGCGCTGCATCGCCGGGTTCGAAAAGCTCTCCTCCCTCCCGGCCTCCGAGCGGGACGAATTCCTCCGCGGGGCCAACCGCTGGCAGGCCATGACTCCCGAGGAACGCGCCCTGTGGCGTCGCATTGTCCTTCGCCCCAATCCGCCGCCGCTGCCTCCGTTGCCCACTCCCGGCATCGTGGCGACCAATCGGTAGCGCCGTGTCCTCTTCCGAGCATCATCGGGGTGCGGGTGCGAATCCACCCAACCGCTTCCTCCACACGCGGCGGGCCTATGATCCCGACATCGCCGATCTCGACCCGGCCGATGAACCGGCGACGCGGACACAGTTCATTCCGGACCTCACCCAATCCATCCTGAGCCGGAACGATTCCCCGGACGTCGGTTTCACCTGGAGCGCAAATCCCTACCGCGGATGCGAGCACGGCTGTGCCTACTGTTACGCGCGGCCCACGCACGAATACCTCGGCTATAACGCGGGCATCGATTTCGAGTCCCGGATCCTGGTGAAGCATCGGGCGGCGGAACTCCTCCGGGCTGAACTTGCGAAGCCGTCGTGGAAACCCGACGTCATCGCGCTCAGCGGCGTGACGGACTGCTACCAACCGGTGGAGCGAAAGCTGCACATCACACGCGATTGCCTCGCGGTGCTCGCCGAGTTCCGCAACCCGGTGACCATCGTCACCAAGAATGCACTCGTGGCCCGGGACGTGGACATCCTCGCGGATCTCGCCCAGCACCGGGCGGCGGCCGTGTGCATCAGCCTGACGACCCTCGATCCGGCGTTGCGCACGGTGCTGGAGCCGCGCGCATCGCCGCCGGCCGCGCGTCTGCTGGCGATCCGACGGTTGGCTGACGCCGGGGTTCCGGTGGGGGTCCTGTGTGCGCCGCTGATTCCCGCCATCAACGACCATGAGGTTCCCCGGCTTCTCGAAGCCGCCGCCAACGCCGGAGCCACCTTCGCCAGCTACACCGTCCTCCGGCTACCACTGGCCGTTGAACCCATCTTCCTCGACTGGCTCCAACGCCACTTTCCGGATCGACGCGACAAGGTCCTTGGCCAATTGCGGGACTTCCGCGATGGGGCGCTCAACCGATCCGAATTTGGCGAACGCATGCGCGGCACCGGTGCCGCCGCCGATCGACTGAGCCAACTCTTCAAGATGAGCGCCCGGCGCCATCGCATGGATCACGCCTGGCCCGAACCGTCGACCGCCGCCTTCCGGCGCGTGATCCCCGGTCAGCTCGAGCTTTTCTGATCCACCGATTGCCCTGAGCGCGGCATTTGTTTCTCCACAGATTCCACAGATTTCACAGATCCCGCAGAGAGATTCGTGGTGCGCGCTCTGGGACTGACCGCGCAACGTACGGGGTGGCGACGTCCTCGTCGCCCAGAGGCTACCCTCCACTGTGGCCCTATCTGGATGCGCCCACCAATCTGTGAAATCTGTGAAATCTGTGGACCCCAGTCCCTCCCTCATCCCTGCAATTTGTGGATCCAAGGCCGCCTTACACACCGGGCAGGCGCAGGGCGAATTCCACCAATCGCCGGATCGCGTCGGCGGCCTGGCCTGGCCGGTCGTTGTGGATGATCAGATGGGCGGTCGCGCGCGCGGGTTCCACAAAGGCTTCGTGCATGGCGCGCACGCTGGTCAGGTATTGCTTCAGGGTCGATTCCACCGGACGTCCCCGTTCGGTGCGGTCGCGTTCCAGCCGCCGGATCAGCCGCATGTCCGCCGATGCCTCGACGAAGATCCGCAGGTCGAAGGACTCCGCCAACGCCGGATGGCTCAACAACAGGACCCCATCGACCAGGATGATGGGCGCGGGTTCGACCCGATGTGTCCTCGAAGTCCGCGAGTGCGTCGTGAAGTCATACACGGGACAGTCCACGGCGCGCCCTGCCTTCAGCTCGGCGAGATGCGTCCGCAGCAGCTCGAATTCGAGTGCGTCGGGATGATCGAAATTGGCGGTGTCGATGTTGTGATGCCCGATGTCGGGTCGCGACCGGTAGTAGTCATCGAGAAGCACCACCGAGAAGCTCCCCGGCGGGAAGCGCCGGGTCAGTTCCTGCGTGAACGTGCTCTTGCCCGATCCCGATCCTCCGGCGACGGCCACCACGAACGGTTCAACAGCTGGGGACATGCGTTGGGGCGAGACTGACACGCCCGGGGCAAACACTCCAGAGGCATGGCGGGCGGTGGAGTCACCAGTTCCCAGAAGCCAGTTCCCAGAGCATGCAGGCCGGGTGCCCTCACCCGGCGGTGTTGGGAGAGTAAAGATTGAAGAAGGAGGGAATCGCCGCGTGGGGGCACGGGGCAGGGAACTGGCAACTGGGAACTGCCCTCCCGGCAGGGGCGCATCTTGACACTGCTCCCGCATGCAACGGGGTGGCGACGTCCTCGTCGCCGTTCCAAAGCCATTCCCAATGGCGATGAGGACATCGCCGCCCCGAATCCTCTCCAAACGGGGTCAGTGTCAGTCTGCGCCCTCCCGGCAGCCGGGCTTGAAACTTGAATCCGAAAACTTCCAACTCCCCTCCATCATGACGTCGTCCCCCCTTTCCCGCCGGCGATTCATAGCGACTGGAGCCACGGCAGCCGCGGGGCTCGCCCTGACTCCCCTTCGCGCCGCCACCACACCCCGCAAGCGCATCGCGCTGATCGGTACCGAGGTCCGGACCCATTCGCACGCGCAGCACTTCATCGATCGGTTCCTGGTGGGGTATGGATGGGAAGGTGAGTGGCGCAAACCCGAGGTCGACCTCGTCTCCCTCTACATCGACCAGTTCCCCGAGGGCGATCTCGCGCGCAGCACGGCGGCGCGGCACGGCGTGCCCATTCATTCGACCATCGCGGAGGCCCTCACGCTGGGAACGTCGAAGCTCGCCGTTGATGGCGTGGTGATCATCGGCGAACACGGGAAGTATCCGAAGAACGCCAAGGGCCAGATGCTCTATCCGAGGTACAAGTTCTTCAAGGAAGTGGTGAAGGTGTTCGAGGCGAGCGGCCGCGGTGTGCCGGTCTTCAACGACAAGCATCTCTCCACGGACTGGCGCGAATGCGTCGAGATGGTCGAGGACGCGCGGCGGTTGAAGTTCCCCTTCCAGGCCGGGTCGTCCCTGCCCGTCACCCGACGGTTTCCCGCCATCGATCTACCCCACGACACCCCGCTCGCCGAGAGCGTCTGTGTCGCCTACGGCGGCATGGACAGCTACGACATCCACGGACTCGAAACTGCGCAGTGCATGTCCGAGCGGCGTCGCGGGGGCGAGGTGGGAATCCGCCGTGTGCTGGCGCTCAAGGGCGAGGCGATGTGGAAGCACGCCGCCGGCCTGCCGGACACGCAACGCCTGCTGGTGGCCGCCCTCACACGCAGCCACAACCTGCCTGTGAAGGATGGGTACCCAACGGGTGCGGTGACGTTCGATTGGGCGCGCGAGACCTTTCCCGAGGGATGGGCCTACTTCATCGAACATCGCGACGGCTTCCGCACGACGCTCTTCATGCTCAGCGTCCGCGACTTCAACTACGCGGGCCTGACGAAGAACGGGAAGATCCTCTCCTGCCAGATGTACCTGCCCATGCCGACGTGGGGTTCCTCGACCGCCGATTTCTTCAGCCCGCAGATCCACCACATTGAACGGATGGTCGTGAACCGCGTGCAGCCGTATCCGGTGGAGCGCACCCTCCTTACCTCGGGCATGACCCTGGCCGGCGTCGAGTCCTTCCATCGCGGTGCCGCTGTCGATACGCCGGAGATGGAAGTCCGATACTCCGTCCCCAACGAGTCGTGGTTCTGGAAGGGATGAGGCGGCACGGATGAACGCCTCCCGTACATCCAGCGTCTCGACGGATCCCTGGGATCTCTACCAGGCGTCGGTGCAGGACTCGACCGCGCAGGCCCGTGTCCTGGAGCACCTGTTCCGGCGCATCCATCGACGGCACACGCCAAAGGTCCTGCGCGAGGACTTCGCCGGGACCGCACAGGATGCCCTCGCCTGGATCTCGCTGGATCCAGCCCATACGGCGCTCGCGGTTGAACTGGATCCAGCCGTCGTGGAACGGGCCCGCGCCCATTCCCGCGCCATCCTCCGGAGCGCGGACCGTCGATTGAGCTTCGTTCAATCCCGCGTGGAAGACCTCCGACCGGACACGATCCCGCGCGCCGACATTGTCGCCGCCCTGAACTTCAGCATCGGCTACCTGCACGACCGATCCACGCTGGTCGCTTATCTCAGGCAGGTCCGACAGAGCCTCTCACCGCGGGGAATCTTCGTGGCCACCCTCTTCGGGGGCGCACAATCCGTCCGACCGCACCTCGAGTCCTTCCCGATCGCAGGGCGTCCTGCCCGCCGAGGATGCCCGGCGACGCCCGCATTCGAGTACGTGTGGGAGGTCCGCGGTTTCAATCCGGTCCAACAGCGCGGGGATTTCCGCATCCACTTCCGCATCCCGGGAAACAAAAAGGCGGAAGGCGGCGAAGAGATCGCCGATGCCTTCCGCTACGATTGGCGGGTGTGGTCGTTGCCGGAGCTGACGGAAGCCCTGCGCGAAGCCGGGTTCCAGTCCGCCGAAGTCTGGCGGCACACCCTCGAAGAATCCTCGGGGGACCGCCCGAAGGTGTTCATCGGTCCCGTCGACGATCTTCAGGGGGTGGACCCGTGGGTCGTCTATGGGGTCGGGACCGTGCGTTGAACGAACTATGGATCAGCGGGCGGCGGCCTCGCGGATCTTCTGGACGGCGGGGAGCAACAGGCCGCCCTTGGCATCCTTCTTGGGCTTGAGGTCCTTGGCAGCGGACTTGGTCGACTTCGTGGTCTTCTTGGCACTCATACGATGACTTTCGATTTCCTGATTCCGGCCGGTCGGGATTTCAATCGTTGAAGTGTGTTCGCCCGACCAAGGCTTGAACCGCATTCACTGGAGCCCAGCGCCGCGGACTTCGCCAGTGATTTCAGGGGCTTCCACCCGCTCCGTTCGGAGTATGCCCCGATGCCTGCCTGAGCCGCGTGGAATGGTCCGAACGGAGCATTGCCCGGCGGGTTCACTCCGGAAGCCACCGGGCCTTTGCGCCCCGGATCGGATCCAGCGCACGCTCCAGCAGGGTCCGCCGGCCTACGTGGATTCGGGCCTCGCCCTTCATGCCGATGCGGACCTCCAGTGCACCTTCGGCGCGCGGCTTCAGGTCGGCCATGCCGATGAATCCCGGATGGCCTGCGCCGGGCACGGCAGAGGGACTGATGAAGCCGAGCGTCGCCGCCACGGTCCCGTGACGCTGGTAGGGAAAGGCGGAGAGGAACAAGCGGACGTCCTGGCCGGAGGACACCCGTGGAACGCCGGCTTCGGGAAGAAGGAGCCGCGCCACGGGACGGGCGCTGGCCCGTGCCATTTCACCGAGGACAACGCCGGAGGTCACCACGCTGCCGGGGCTACCGTGGACCAGATGCGTGATCACGCCGGCAGCGGGAGCACGCACGGACTTCAGATCGCCGACGGTGTCGGCCAGCTGCCCGTCGAGGGCGGTGAGCTGCAATCGGAGCTTCTCGGCTTCGGCCTGTTCGTCGTTGCGTTGGCGTTCCCGCAGCATCACGCGCTCCCGGCGCTGCAGCTGCACCTGCTGGATCTGCTTTTCGGCGAGCAG
Organism: Verrucomicrobiales bacterium; assembly: GCA_027489875.1. Taxonomy (GTDB): domain Bacteria; phylum Verrucomicrobiota; class Verrucomicrobiia; order Limisphaerales; family UBA9464; genus UBA6176. Next base: position 5,048 of record JAIXZE010000397.1, on the reverse strand, counting down.
CCGATCCTTCTCGGATTCGGCGGCGTCCAATTGGTGCTTCAAGAGCTCCACCTCCGAGATCAGACCCTCGACGGCCAGGCGATCCGCACGCCGCAACAGGTCGCGGATCGTCTTCAGGTGCGTGTCCCGGAAGCCAAGCTCGCGCTCCGCCTGGACGATCTCGGCGTCCTTGATCGCGAGTTCGCCGACGTGGGCTTCGTCCAACCTACGGCTCCGTTCCGCCAGGGCCCGCTGGTCCTCCGCCAATTGCAGCCGACGCGACTGCGCGTTGCGGATCTCGTCGCTGCGGATGCGGAAAAGCTCCGCGCCTGCGTCCACCCGCTGGCCTTCGCGGACGGACACAGCCACCAGTTCGCCTGCGATCGGAGCCTGCAACGGATCCGATCCTTCGGCGGCCACGATCTCGAAGGGCGCGACGACCGTTTCCGGCACGCGGAAGGTGACGGCGAAGACTGCCGCGGCGGCGGCAACTGCCAGGAGCCAACCGCCCGCCCAACGCAACGCCCGCGGCGGCGGATCCAACGGCAACAGGCCGGACGGCCGATCGAGGGGATCAGTCGACGTGGCGCGATGCGGCGTGGAACTGTTCATGACAGGCCGAGCTGCTGGCTCGTGAGGTGGAAGTACAGGCCGCGGGCGGCCATGAGTTCGTCGTGTGTGCCCGTCTCGACGATGCGGCCCTGATCCATGACGACGATCATCTGCGCATCGCGGATCGTGCTCAACCGGTGCGCGATGATCAGGCAGGTGCGACCCTGCATGAGCTGGCCCATGTTGGACTGGATCGCCCGTTCGCTCTCCGCATCCAGCGCGCTGGTGGCCTCGTCGAAGATCAGGATGGGCGGATCCTGATACAACGCGCGGGCGATCGCGATCCGCTGGCGTTGTCCGCCGGAGATCGCCAGTCCCGTTTCCCCCACGCGTGTCTCGTAGCCCAGCGGCAACCGCTGGATGAACTCGTGCGCGTTGGCCCGTTGCGCCGCCCGCAGCACGCGGTCGAAGTCCGGCTCCGGATCCCCGAAGGCGATGTTCCGCAGGATCGTGTCGTCGAACAGGTGGTTCTCCTGCAGCACGAATCCGATCCGCTTCCGAAGGTCCCGATGGTTCAGCCCCTTGGCATCCATCCGATCGAACAGGATCGTTCCCTCCGTCGGCTCGAGCAGACCGGCGACCAGCTTCACCAGGGTCGTCTTCCCGCATCCGCTCCGTCCCACGATCGCGCACACACGTCCGGCCGGGATCTCGAGTCGGATGTCCTGCAGGATGGCGGGTGATTCCGCGCCGCCGTACCGGAATCCGACGCGGTTCAGGGACAGGTGCCCTTCAAGGGTGGGCACGGGTCGGAGCCGCGAGCGGTCCGCGCCCTGTTCCGGTTCCTGGCCGAAGAGGTCGTTCAAGCGGTCGAGGAGAACCGTCACCACCTGGAGATCGTCCCACACGCCCAGCACCCGCGTGATCGCGGCGGTCGCCATCGCCATCAGGCTGCTGAACGCCACGAAGGCACCGACCGTCATCCGGCCGCCGGAAACCTCGTGCGCGCCCGCCCAGAGGAACAGCAGCGTCGCCACCACCGAGATCGCCTGCAACGCGCTCTCATGGGCCATCCCGACGAAGTTCCCGCGAAACTGCTGCCGCGACACCTCCAGGAACTGCGACAGCATCGCGTCGCGGAATCCGCCTTCCGCACCCGCGGCCTTCACCGCCTCGATGCCCTTGATCGCGTCGATCTGGTGGGAGGCGTACCGCCCATGGGCCTCCTCGATGTCCGAGAAGAGCGGGCGCAGGACGCGACGCGAGAACCACATCAAAGCGCCGTACGCCGGAAGGACGAGCAGGAACACGCCGGCAAGCTTCAGCGAGTACACGGCCATCAGGGCGATGCATCCCGCCGCCTGCAACGTCGCGAGCGATCCGCCCACGCCGTTCTGCACGAGGAAGAGCCGCACCTGCCGCGCGCCGTCCAACCGGCGCTGGATGTCGCCGGTGCGGCGCGAATGGAAATAACTCATCGGCAGCGACAGCAGCCGACGCGTCAGGAAGTCCAGCACCGCACTGTCGATACGCACCGCAAGGTGGCTCAGCAGGTATTGCTGGATCAGGTTCGCGACGAGCATCAACACCGCCGTCACCCCCAGCGCTCCCAGCACCAGCGACAACAGCCCGACATCGCCGTCGACGATGACCTTGTCGACGACGAACTGCGTGAGCACCGGCACCAGCAATCCGAGCACGCTCACCATCAGCGCCAGTCCGCCCACCAGCGCCCATGATCCGCCATGGCCCGTCAGGAACGGCCGCAACCACGCCAGCGAAGGCGCGTCCTCCGGTGCCTTCTCGAAGGCTTCCGTGTAGTCGAACAACGCCGCGTATCCCGTCCACTTCTGGAGGAACTCGGTCCGCGGCAGACGACGGCGTCCGGTGGCCGGATCCGCCACCCGTACGGAATCGGTCCCCACCGCGTACAGCACGATCCAGTGGTTGCCTTCCCAATGGCAGATGGCGGGCAGCGGAAGATCGTCGAGATGGCGCGCCGAGGCCTTCACCGATCGCGCGGCGAGGCCGAGTTCGGTCGCGGCAGCGCACAAGGCGCTCAGGCTGGTGCCGTCGTTGGCCGTGTGGCACAGGGTCCGCAACCGGGCCAATCCCACCTTGCGACCGAAGTGCCGGCACACCATCGCCAGGCTCGCCACGCCGCAGTCCATCTGGTCGATCTGCGCGACGAAGGGAAACGTCCCGCGCAGGGGCGCGCGTCGACCGAAGAGTCCACCCTGCGCGAAGGGTTCGTCGCCCTCGCCGGCTTCGTCGGCACCGGCCGTCTTGTCCGACACCAGCGTCTGCGCCGGCAGGGCTTCCTCCCAGAAGTCGAGCGGCAGACGTGCGGCATCGGTGCGCTGGTATTGCGCGAGGCGTTCCTTCAGCAGGCGTTCGAACTCGGGGTGCTTCCGCCGCAGTTCCTCCACGTCCGGGGCTTCGAGGCAGAGGAGTTCGCACGCGGACACCGCGACGACCGTTGCGGCGCGGGAGGTGCCGTTCAGGATCGACAGCTCACCGAAGTAGTCGCCCGCGCGATAGAAGGCGCGGTTCACCGCCGAATCCTTCGCGCCCGTGAACGCGCGGGCCCGACCCGACCGCAGGATGAACATCGGGCCTGCGGGATCGCCCTCGCGGACGAGGACCTCGTCCTGTGCGGCTGAACGTGGCCGGAGGCAGGCCATCAACGCGTGGAGTGCGGGAGCAGGCAACCTCCCGAAATTCGAGAACTCGTAGAGGAACCCGTGCAGCGTGCGCCAGCGGCCGAGGAGTTCGAGGGACTCGCGGATGCTGGGATAGGCTTCGACCAGGCGAAGGAAGTCTGCGCGGCCCAGGCGCAGGGCCTCCACGGTGGAACTGGCGCGGACGCTCGCGCTGCGCCTGCCGCCGTCGAGCAGCGCCCCCTCGCCGAACTCATCTCCCGGCACCAGCCGGTTCAGGGGAATCTCCTCGGCTCCCGGAACCTCCCGCAGCACCCGCGCGCGCCCCGCCACCAGCACGTAGAAGGCGTCCGCGGGTTCGCCTTGTCGGATCAGGTATTCCCCGAAGTCGAAGCGCACCTCATCGAAGAGGTCCCGCACCCGCGCGTAGTGCTCCTCCGGGACGAACCGGATCAGCGAACTGCGTCGCAGGACTTCTTCGCTTTTCGGATTCATTCCACGGGTTCCAGCGCCACGATCCACTGGATGTGGTGCGCCACCAGGCCACGGAAATGACGGCCGCGCAGCCGGGCATCCAGCCGGTTGCACACCACCTCCGACTCCAGGCTTGGTTCGGACCGCTTCAATATGCGAACGACGGCAAAACCAGTATCCGCCGATGGTAGGAGGACGACATCGCCCGTGCGCGCCACGGTCAGCGCCGAACGCCACGGGGATTGGAGGTCTGCCAGGAAGGCCGACACGCTCTCACAGCACAGGCCGTTCTGGTCGGCCACCTCCGTCAGGGTTCCGCCATCGTGTCGCACGCAGCACTCGGCTTCGCGGGCGGCGGAGGGCTCATCGAAGGTCACCAGTTCCAGTTCCAGCAGTGTCAGGGCCATCCAGTCCTGGCGCAGCAGGCGCTCCCGTTCGGCGTTTCCGGTCAGGCCGGCGCAGGTGGCGCGATGGAGCGACTCCAGTTCGTCCCAACGTTCCCGAAGGTCATCGCCGGGCTTAGGAACGGAGCCCGACTCCTGGGCCAAGGCCACGCGTTCCGCCAGTGCGCGCGCCCAGTCGGTGAAATCGTCGCCGAGCAGGAGATCCACTTCGAAGGCGGTCTTCGGGTCTTCCTCCTGCGCGCGTGTTCCATCGGCCGTTCCAACGGTGGACTCCGGCACGGCGGCTGCGCGGAGGCGACGGGTGGAGAAAGCCACCAGGTCTTCGAAGTGGAGTCCGAGCTGTTCCAGCCAGCGTTCGCACTCCTCGGCGCTGACCAGGTCGCGGGCGTAGCGGAAGGCGTTCGTGGCTTCTTCGATCTGGGCCGGGTCTGGTTCGATACCGGAAGCTTCCGCAGGCGCGGCGCGCGCCTGGGTCGAAAGCCACGCCGTGCGGAAGGCATCGAGCTGGCCCATGGCCTTGGCCGCGGCCACGACATCGGCCAGGGTGAAGACGCGGCCCCCACATTGGAACACGGGCCGGCCTGCGCGGGCCTCCGAGAGGATCGCGAAATCCCGGACGCCCGAATTCGGATCGGGCCTGTCTGCCTGGGTGGAAGCCATGATGCCGGTGATCCCATCGCGGCAAATAGCCGCGGCGGACGGTGGAAGGACGGGGCGGTTCTAGGGAGCGCAGCCCACCGAGGCAAGGCCGGAGGCGTGGGATGGGCGACGGGGACGTCACCACCCCGTCCCCATGCGGAGAGGCGATGTCCTCATCGCCGTGAGGTGAGGCTTTGGGCGGGGCGACTGGGACGTCACCACCCCGCCCCCAGTCGGGGAGGCGATGTCCTCATCGCCGCGGGGGTGAGGCTCTGGACGGGGCGACGTGGACGTCACCACCCCGTCGCCCACGCGGGGAGGCGATGTCCTCATCGCCGTG
>JAIXZE010000450.1 GCA_027489875.1 Verrucomicrobiales bacterium | reverse complement strand
GGACTCACTTCCAGGTCGGTGCGATCCGCGGGTTGGCCGGCGAGCCATTGGCGTTCGGCGACGACCCCAACCATGCCGGCGTTGTCGGTGCAGAACTGGGGCTCCGCGAGACGCAACTCAAAGCCTGCATGGGCGCATTGGGTGGCAAGGTCGCGGCGGAGGGCGCGATTGCAGGTCACGCCGCCGGAGGCGGTCACGCAGTCGACGCCGAGTCGACGCGCCGCCTTGAGGGTCTTGACCACGAGGGTGTCGACCACGGCGGCCCGGATGGATGCGCAGAGATTGCGGAGTTCCGCGGGGTCATCGGCCAGGCCGGGGCGACGCTCCAGGAAGTACCGCACCGAAGTCTTCAATCCGCTGAAGCTGAAATCATCGTGGGCTTCATGGATGAGCGGACGCGGGAAGGCGTGGGCGGCCGGATTGCCGTCTTCGGCGAGGCGATCGAGGACTGGCCCGCCCGGGTATGGTAGCCCCATCAACTTCGCAAGCTTGTCGAAGCATTCGCCTGCGGCGTCATCGAGCGTGCCACCGAGCACCGTATGTCGCCCGGGAGCGGCCACGTGGACGAGCAGCGTGTGACCGCCGCTGACGATCAGGGAAACGTTCGGACGGAACTGCACCCACTCCGCCACGGGTGGCGTGCCGCGGATCCACGGAGAATAGAGGTGCGCCTCGTGATGATTGACGCCAAAGAGGGGCAATCCGGTCGCGGCGCAGAAACCCTGGGCGGCGGCATATCCGACGGACAACGCGGCGGGCAGGCCGGGTCCCCGCGTTGCGCCGATGGCCCGCAGCGAGCCGGTGTCCACGCCGGCAAGGCGTAGAGCTTCGCGGGTGACGGGGATCAGGTTCCGAAGGTGTTCCCGGACGGCCAACTCCGGCACCACACCGCCGTACTCGGCGTGCATCCGGATCTGGGTGGCGACCACATTGGACCGCACCACCCCATCCGAAACCACCGCCACGCTGGTCTCGTCACACGACGACTCGAAGGCCAGCAACATCGTCAGTTCAACGGCTTGATGGGCGCGTTGGTCTTGCTGCCGTTGGCGGGCTTGGCGTTGGAGGCGCGCTTGCTGAAGAGGTTCACGCCCTTGAGCAGATCGACGGCACGTTCCAACTGCGGATCGCGCTCGTTGGTGACCAGATCCCGGAGGGCGTCGCGACGGGACGCATCAAAGGACTTCAAGCCTTCCTCCAGGTTCGCGCGTCCGCCCGGCATCCGACGCAATTGGATGGCGATCTCCTCGTCATCGGACATCGGAACGACGATATCGGGGGAGAGGCCGTGTTCGTGGATCACGCGATGGGACGGCGTGTAATACTTGGCGGTGGTCAGGCGCAGGGCGGATCCATCCTGCAACGGCAGGATGCTCTGGACCGAACCCTTGCCGAAGCTTTGCTCGCCCACGAGGACGGCGCGCTTCAGATCCTGCAAGCAGCCGGAGACGATCTCCGCCGCCGAAGCGCTGCCGCCATTGACGAGGATGACCATGGGCATCTTCCGGACCCGACCGCGGCCGAAGGCACGACGCTGGGTGTTGCTGGAAGCATTGCGACCCTCGGTCGAGACGATGGGCTGGTTCTTGTCGAGGAACTTCTCGCAGACGGCGACCGCCTGGTCGAGGAGACCACCGGGATTGCCACGGAGATCGAGGACGAGCGATTCCACGCCCTTGCTTTCGAGTAGCTTGAGGGCCTCCTCCAGTTCATCGGCGGTCTTCTCGGCGAACTGCGTGAGCCGGACATAGCCCACCTTGTCGTCGCCCACCGGAAACTCGCGTCGGTTGTTGATGTCCTTCACCGAGTACACGCGGATGTCGGCCCGGGTCAGGGTGACATCCCGGGGTTCGGTCTGGCCATTGCGGATGACCGTCAGGACGACCTTCGAACCGGACTCGCCGCGCAAGGTGACCACGGCATCGCCCTGGTTCATCCGTTCGGTGGACTTGCCGTCGATCTTCACGATCCGGTCCTGGGGCATGATGCCTGCCTCGAACGCGGGGGTATCCTCCATCGGCGCGATCACGACCAGCGCCCCGTCCCGGGCCTGGACCTGCAATCCGACACCGCCGTAGGTGCCTTCGGTGTCCTGCTTGAGATCCTCGTACTTCGACAGCTCCATGAACTCGCTGTGGGGATCGAGGGTGGAAAGCATCCCCTTGAGCGCGCCCTGGACGAGATCGCGGTAGGTGAGTTTCTCGCCATCGACGTAGTCCCGACGCACGCGTTCGAGCACGCGGGCAAACAGTTCCAACTGCTGGTAGGCGTCGTCCTTGTCATCCGCGGCCGACAGGCGAAAGACCTGCGCCCCGGAAAAAACGTAGAGGGACAACGCGACAGCGAGCATTCCGTACACAAAGCGTCGGTTCATGGCGTTCGTTCCTGCGGCGTCACCCTACGGCCACCGCCCTGCCCCCGCAATGGCGCGGAACCTGAAATGTCGGGGCAACCAGCCTCCTGGATTCCGGCGCCCGGCAGATTCCATCTGAAGGCTGCGTGCCCCCACGCGGCGCATCCTCGACTCCGCCGGGTGTGGGCACCCGGCCTTCAGGACGGCTGCGCTTTGAAGCGGAAACAATGGAACTCTCCCCCCAGCATGCTTGAAACTTTGGCCTGAAATCCTCGAACTCCTCCCTGCATGTTTGCACGCGCTGCCCTTTGCCTCTTCACCGCCCTGCCGCTCGTCGCGCAGGACGTCGCCAAACCCGTCGACCGCCAAGCCCGCTCCTTCGGATCCCCCGGCGAGCCCGGTTACCGAGGCACGGTCGACGCCTCCGTCGGGTACGTCCCGGACTCCGGCATCCGTGAGGGTTCCGTGGATCTGGGCGACATCGACACCTTCCATTCCCGCGTCCGATACACCGGGACGTTCATTTCAGGTGGTGCGGTGAACTGGTCGGTGGGGGTCGAGGCGGAGAGCTTCCGGTTCGGGTTGGATCAGACCTCCCTGCTGCCCGACAACCTCGGGTCCATCACGATGCCGCTGGGCATGACGTGGCAGATCAGCTCGCGGTGGACGTTCCTCGGCGAGGTTTCGCCCGGCATCTACAGCGACTTCGAGGACATCAGCTCCAGCGACTTCAACGCGCCCGTGATTGCCGGCGTTTCGTACGCCATCAACCCGAACCTGCTGTTGTTCCTCCAGGTTTCGGTGGATCCGCGCCGCGACATCCCCTTCGTCGGCGGCCCTGGAATCCGCTGGCAGATCAACTCCCAGTGGGCGCTGTCGATCCTGATGCCGCGGCCGCGGGTGGAATTCCGTCCGAACCAGAGCTGGTTGATGTATGCCGGCGGCGAGATCGTGGGCGGGGCCTACCAGATCAGCAAGAGCCACGGCAGCGACCGCGGGGACTCCCAGTTCGATGACGTCAACATGACCTACCGCGAGATCCGCGCCGGCGTGGGGGCCATCTGGGACATTGGCGGTGGATTCCGGGTCGAAGGCGCCGCCGGATGGGTGTTCGACCGGCGCTTCGTCGTGGATGAACGCCAACGTCAATGGAACGGTGAAGGAGCCCCTTACGCTCGGCTCCAGTTGAGCTATCGTTACTGAGAATGAGCGCGAATGGCGGCGAATCAGACACAGGTTGCACCACACGGATCCAGCGCACGGAATCCACGGCCGAGGGACATCGGCTCCACGAGGATTCCCTCCGCGCCGCCAACTGGAAGCGCTGGGGCCCATACCTTCCCGACCGCCAATGGTCGACCGTCCGCGAGGATTACTCCCCGGGCGGTACCTGTTGGGAATCCTTCCCCCATGACCACGCCCGCAGCCGGGCTTATCGGTGGGGGGACGATGGCCTTCTGGGGTGGACGGACCGCCAATGCCGTCTGTGCTTCGCCGTCGCCCTCTGGAACGGGCGCGATCCCATCCTCAAGGAACGCCTCTTCGGACTGACCAACGCCGAGGGCAATCACGGCGAGGACGCCAAGGAGGAGTGGTTCCACCTCGATTCCACCCCGACCCACAGCCTCGCCCGCGCACTCTATCGCTATCCCCAGGACGAATTCCCGTACACCCGGCTCATCGAGGAGAACCGCCGGCGCTCCCGCGACGAACCCGAGTTCGAACTCCGCGACACGGGCATCTTCGACGGAAATCGGGTCTTCGATGTCGAGGTCCTGTACGCCAAGCAATCGCCGGATGACACTCTGATCCGTGTCCGGATCACCAACCGCGGGCCGGACACCGCCGAACTCCACGTCCTGCCCACGCTCTGGTACCGCAACACCTGGAGCTGGGGTTGCACCCACGAGGGATGCTCGCCCCGACCGCGCCTCCGAGCGCTCGACGGCGGACAGGTCGAAGGCGTCCACGAAACGCTCGGGACCTACCGCTTCGAAGTCGGCCCCGCCCCGGATGGTTCCCAGCCGGAACTGTGGTTCACCGAAAACGAGACGAACACCGAACGGCTGTTCGGGGTTCCCAACGCGACCCCTTACGTCAAGGACGCCTTCCATCGGCGACTGATCCATGGCGAGACCGAAGCAACCCACCCGGAATCCATCGGCTCCAAGGTCGCCGCCCACTACCACCTCACGATTCCTTCCGGCGCGTCCCAAACGATCGATCTCCGCCTCGCCCCGGCGGCCGAAGCAGGCCTCCCCGACCGTGCACGTCCGTTGCCGGGCTCCGGCACGGCGATCGACGGCGTCTTCGCGACGCGACAAGCCGAAGCGGACGCCTTCTTCGGAGCCCTCACTCCGGCCGCCATGACGCCGGCAGAACGGCTGGTCACGCGCCAGGCGTACGCCGGTCTGCTCTGGTCCAAGCAATTCTATCATTACGTCGTCGAGGACTGGCTCGAAGGTGACCCCAACCCACCCAAGCCGCCCACCTCACGTCTGGGAGGACGCAACGCCGAATGGCGGCACATCCACGCCCGGGACATCCTTTCGATGCCCGACAAGTGGGAATATCCGTGGTTCGCCGCGTGGGACCTCGCCTTCCACATGATCCCGTTCGCGGCGGTCGATGGGAGCTTCGCAAAGAACCAGATCAGCCTGCTGCTCCGGGAATGGTACATGCATCCGAACGGCCAGATCCCGGCCTACGAGTTTGCGTTTTCGGACGTGAATCCGCCCGTTCACGCCTGGGCGGCGTGGCGTGTCTACAAGCTCACCGGAGCCAAGGGCGCGCGTGACCGCGATTTCCTTGAGTCCGTGTTCCAGAAGCTCCTCCTGAACTTCACCTGGTGGGTCAACCGCAAGGATGCCTCCGGCAAGAACCTCTTCAGCGGCGGCTTCCTGGGCCTCGACAACATCGGCGTGTTCGACCGCTCCAAGCCCCTGCCCGGCGGCGGCTCCCTGCAACAGGCGGACGGCACCGCATGGATGGCCTTCTATTGCTCCACCATGCTGGCCATGGCCCTCGAACTCGCCCATGACGGCACCCGCGTCCGCCCCGCCTACGAGGACATGGCGTCGAAGTTCCTCGAACACTTCGTCCAGATCGCCGAAGCCATGAACACCGTCGGCGGTTCCGGCCTGTGGGATTCCACCGACGGCTTCTATTACGACCAACTCGACGTCGACGGCCGCACCATCCCGCTGCGGACACGTTCGATGGTTGGCCTGCTGCCCTTGATCGCCGTCGAAGTGTTCGACGAGGAGGTCATCGATCGTCTCCCCGGATTCCGTCGCCGGCTCGACTGGTTCATCGCCAACAAGCACAGCCTCCAGCGCGGCATCGCCCTCGGCCGATCCAACTCGCGGCGGAAGCTCCTGCTGGCCATCCCGACCCGGGACCGCCTGCGCTCGGTCCTGCGCTATCTCTTCGACGAGTCCGAGTTCCTCTCGCCGTTCGGCATCCGCTCCCTTTCCCGGTTCCACGAGAAGCACCCGTTTGTCTTCGAGCACGGCGGGTCCACACATCGCGTGGATTACGTGCCGGGCGAATCCAACACGTGGCTCTTCGGCGGAAACTCCAATTGGCGCGGCCCCATCTGGTTCCCTGTCAATTACCTCATCGAGGAAGCCCTCGAACGGTACCACCACTTCTACGGCGACGAGTTCCAGATCGAGTATCCCACCGGCTCCGGTCGGACCGTCTCCCTGCGCGAGGCCGCGGTCGACATCGAACGACGGTTGGCCGCGCTCTTCCTGCCGGGCCCGGACGGCACCCGCCCTGCCCTGGCGGCCGATCCGCGATTCGCCACCGATCCCCACTCCCGGGAACTCCTGGAATTCCACGAATTCTTCCACGCCGAAACCGGCCGTGGCTGCGGGGCCAACCATCAGACCGGCTGGACCGCCCTAGTGATCCGTCACCTCGAAGACCTCGCGCGCATGCGCGCCCGGTGAAGGAACCCGCCCCCCTTTGAACGCCGCGTGCCCTCACGCGGCGGATCATTGACTGCCGCCGGGTGAGGGCACCCGGCCTCCAGTCTGGAATCTGGGAACTGGGATCTGGCAACTCCCCCTTGTAGGCCGCGTGACCTCACGCGGTGCCTCATGAACCCGCCGGGTGAGGGCACCCGGCCTTCAGTTTGGGGGCCGCGTGAAACTTCCTACTCCCCCAAACTTCGCCCTCCCCTTCGCCCCATCGCGATGATAAATCGCCCCCATGCAATCCCATGAAGTCTTGAGGGAAGTGCTCAAGTCGACCTCGGCCAAGCAGATCTCCTCCGACCTCAACCTCTCGCTTTCGCTCATCTACAAGTGGGCGGAAACCCCGGATCCGGAGGCGTTGTCCCAGTCCTACAATCCTCTCGACCGGGTCGATCAACTCTTCCAGAGCACGCGCGACCTGCGCCTGATCCACTGGATCTGCGAACGTTCCGGCGGATTCTTCATCCGCAACCCCAAGACCACCCACAGTCATCCGGACTACCTGATTCCGGCGACCAACCAGATCGTCCAGGAATTCGCGGACCTGCTCGCCGTCGTTGCCTCCGCTGCGGCGGACAATTCCGTGGACGCCCCCGAAGCCAAGAAGATCCGCGCCCGCTGGGAACAGCTCAAGACCGTGACCGAGACCTTCGTGCACTGCTGCGAATCCGGGAACTTCAGTGAACTGAAGGAAGTCCCTGCTGCCACCAAGTCCTGATCCGTGAGCGTTCCAAAGCCCCCATCTCCGACCGGAACGGAGGCTGACGACGCCGTCATCGCGCAGGCCCTGAGGCGTTCCCTCATCGCACTGATCCTCATCGGGGGCGTCGCCGCGGCCATCATCGGATGGCTCGCGCGGCCAGCACCCCAACCGGCCTCCCGGGTGACCGCGCTCGCCGCTCCGACCACCGGATCCTCGGTCGTCCGACCGCCGACAGTCCGCTTCACGGACGTCACCAAATCCGCAGGCATCCATTTCATCCACGCCAACGGAGCCCGTGGCGAAAAGCTCCTGCCGGAAACCATGGGGGGCGGGGTGATCGCATTCGATGCGGACGGCGACTTCGACGCCGACCTGCTCTTCCTCAACGGAACTTCCTGGGACGGCTCCGCCCCGCGCACCAACCCCGCCCTCTACCGGAACGACACATCTCCCGGTGGCACCTGGGCCTTCACCAACATCACGGCGGGCTCCGGCCTCGACGTCCCGCTCTACGCGATGGGTGCTGCCGCGGGAGATTTCGATGGGGATGGCCGCGTCGACCTCTTCATCACCTGCGTCGGCACGAACCATCTCTTCCAGAACCTGGGAAATGGGCGCTTCACCGACGTTACTGCCATCGCCAGCGTCGGTGGCCTCAACCAGTGGAGCACCGCGGCCGCCTGGTTCGACCTCGACCACGACGGCGACCTCGATCTCTTCGTTGGAAACTACGTGGAGTGGTCCCCCGATCTCGATCGCCGCATCAATACGACACTCGCGGGCGGGGGCCGAGCCTATGGCCAACCGTGGAACTTCCCCGGGACGTTCCCCTACCTCTTCCGCAATGACTCAGTCCCCGGCGGTCCGCCCCGCTTCACCGATATCGCCGCACAGGCCGGGCTCCACATCCGCAACGCCGCCTCCGGCCAGCCCATGGCGAAGACCCTGGCCGTCGCTCCCATCGACCTCAACGACGACGGATGGATGGACCTCGTCGTGGCCAACGACACCGTCCAGAACTTCGTCTTCACCAACCGCCACGACGGCACCTTCACCGAGGTGGGAGCCCAGACCGGCATTGCCTTCGATGCCTACGGCCACCCTCGCGGCGCGATGGGCATCGACGCAGCGCGCTTCCGCGATGACGACGCACTCGGCATCGCCATCGGGAACTTCGCCAACGAGATGAACGCGCTGTACGTCGCGCAACCCGGCCGGGATCACCTGATCTTCGCCGACGAAGCCCTCACCGAAGGCATCGGCCCAGCGAGCCGTCTCCTCCTCAAGTTCGGCCTCTTCTTCTTTGATTACGACCTCGATGGTCGCCTCGACGTCCTCACCGCCAACGGCCACATCGAGGAGGAAATCGAAAAGCTCCAGGCCGATGTCCGGTACCGCCAACCCGCCCAACTCTTCTGGAACGCCGGCGGCGGTCCCTCATTCCATCCGGTGACCGAAGCGGAGGCCGGTCCCGACCTGTTCGAACCACGGGTTGGCCGCGGCAGCGCCTTCGCCGATTTTGACCGCGACGGCGATCTCGACGTCGTGATCGCGCAGGTCAACGGGCCACCCGCCCTGCTCCGAAACGACCAGAACCTTGGGCACCACTGGATCCGTCTCCGACTCGTCGGCCGCCCGGGAAATACCGGAGCCATCGGGGCGTGGATCCGGACCCGGGTCAACGGACGGATCCTTGCCCGCCAGGTCATGCCCACCCGGAGTTATCTGTCCCAGAGCGAACTGCCCGTAACGATCGGGCTCGGAAAGGCCGCACGCGTGGAAGGACTCCAGATCCGGTGGCCCAACGGCCGCGACCAAGTCCTCCCGATCCCGGACTCCGACCGCGAAGTCGAAATCCGGGAACCCTGATTCCCCCTCGATCGGGGAGGCGATGTCCTCATCACCGTGGGCCGAGGCTCTGCAAAGGGCGACGTGGACGTCACCACCCCGTCACCCGGAGGGGCGTTTCCTTCACGCCTTGGTGAACTCCAGCTTTCCCTCCGCACCCACGCGCACCTGGATGCGGTCGCCCGCCACGAACACGCCCGACAACAACTGCGTCGCGAGCGGATTGAGCAGGTGCTCCTGGATGGCGCGCTTCAACGGGCGCGCTCCGAATTGCGGATCATACCCCTCCCGACCGAGGTACTTCCGGGCCGCATCGTCGACATCGAGAGCCAACTGCTGGCCTTCAAGCCGTTTGGCGACGCGCACCAGTTGCAGATCCACGATCCGCGCCAGTTCCGCTTCATCCAGGCTCTCGAAGATCAGGGTGTCGTCGATCCGGTTGAGGAACTCGGGCCGGAAATGCTTCCGCAACTCCCCGCGCACCGCATCCTCCAGCGCCGAGCGCGACGACGTGTCCGTGTGTCCGTCCAGGAAATACTCCTGGATGATCGGCGACCCGATGTTCGACGTCATGATCACGAGGGTGTTCCGGAAGTCGACCGTCCGCCCCTGACCGTCGGTGAGGCGCCCGTCATCCAGCACCTGCAACAGTACGTTGAACACGTCCGGGTGCGCCTTCTCCACCTCGTCCAGCAACACCACGGCGTAAGGCCGCCGCCGCACCGCTTCGCTCAACTGGCCGCCTTCCTCGTACCCGACATATCCCGGAGGCGCGCCCACCAACCGCGCCACCGTGTGCTTCTCCATGTACTCGGACATGTCGATCCGGACCATGGCCTGGTCGTCGTCGAACAGGAACTCCGCCAACGCACGTGCCAGCTCCGTCTTGCCCACACCGGTCGGCCCCAGGAACAGGAAGGAACCCACCGGACGGTTCGGATCCTGCAAACCGGAACGCGCCCGGCGCACGGCATCCGCCACCGCCCGGATGGCCTTTGCCTGCCCAACGACGCGCTGTCCCAAGCGCGCCTCCGCCTGGACCAGCTTCTCACGTTCGCCTTCCAGCATCCGGCTCACCGGAATGCCGGTCCACGTGGCCACGACGCGCGCGATGTCATCCTCCGTGACCTCCTGCGACAACAGCCGTTGGCCGGCAGGGATGGAGTGCAATGCCGTTTCGGCACCCGCGAGCTTCTTCTGCAGGTCGGGCAACCGGCCGTATTGGAGCTCCGAAGCCCGCGTCAGGTTCCCTTGCCGCTGCGCCTGCTCCAGTTCGGTCCGGACCTGTTCGATCTGCGAATTCACCACGCTGACGGCATCCAATGCCGCGCGCTCGTTCTGCCACTGCGCGTTCAAACCGCCCTGGCGTTCACGCAGGTTCGCCAAGTCGCTTTCCAACCGACGCAAGCGCTCCCGCGCCGCATCGTCCTTCTCCTTGGCCAACGCCGTCCGCTCGATCTCCAACTGCAGGATCTGACGATCCAACTGGTCGATCGACGTCGGCTTGGAATCCAGCTCCATCTTGAGCCGGGACGCCGCCTCGTCGACCAGGTCGACCGCCTTGTCCGGCAGGAAACGATCCGCGATGTACCGGTGCGAAAGCGTCGCCGCCGCCACCAAGGCTCCATCCGTGATCCGCACCGCATGGTGCGTCTCATAGCGCTCCTTCAACCCTCGGAGGATGGCGATGGTGTTCTCGACCGATGGCTCGGCCACGAACACCGGCTGGAACCGGCGCTCGAGGGCGGGATCCTTCTCAATATGCTTCCGGTACTCATCCAGGGTCGTGGCCCCGATGCACCGGAGTTCGCCGCGGGCGAGTTGGGGCTTCAGCATGTTCGCCGCATCCGAGGCACCCTCCGCCTTGCCGGCACCGACGATCGTATGCAGCTCGTCGATGAAGAGGATGATCTGTCCCTCGCTGGAGGTTACCTCCTTCAGGAACGCCTTCAGCCGATCCTCGAATTCCCCACGGAACTTCGCGCCCGCGATCATCGCGCTCAGGTCCATCGCGATGACGCGCTTGTTCTTCAGCGTCTCGGGAACATCCCCATTGACGATCCGCCGCGCGATCCCCTCCACGATCGCCGTCTTGCCCACGCCCGGTTCGCCGATCAGTACGGGATTGTTCTTCGTGCGCCGCGTGAGGACCTGCATCACCCGCCGGATCTCCTCGTCGCGTCCGATCACTGGGTCGATCTTGCCCTCGCGGGCGGCCGCAGTGAGGTCGCGCCCGTACTTCTCCAGCGTCTGGAACTTGTCCTCCGGGTTGGCGTCGGTGACGCGTTGGTTGCCGCGGATCTCCGCCAGCGCCTTGAGCAATGGATCCCTTTGCAGGCCGGAACGCTTGGCGATGTCCTGGAATCGGCTCCCGCCCTTCGCCAACAACGCCAGCAACAGGTGCTCGGTCGACACATAATCGTCCTTCAACCGACGCGCCTCCTCCATGGAGGCCGTGAGCACCGCCTGGAACTCCGTCGTCGGATACACCTGTCCGCCGCCCTGAACCTTCGCGCGGCGGCCCAGTTCGGCTTCGAGGTCCGCCTCGTAACGCGTGCGGGCGACCCCGAGCTTCTGCAACACCTGCGGAATCAGGCTGTCTTCCTGCCGCGCCAGCGCCAGCGCCAGATGTTCCGCGTCGAGCTGCTGGTGCGAGCGTTCCTGAGCGAGTTGCTGGGCCGCCGCCAGCGCTTCCTGCGCCTTGATCGTCAACTTGTCCAAGTTCATGCCTTCCCTGCACGCATACCGGATGCCGCGCAGGGTTTCATCGGATTTCAGGGATTATCCGCATCGCACTGGGACGGGGTGCGCCATCCCGTCCCCGACCCGCGGACGATTCCGCCCTCCCTTGTCACGCCCGCCAAGGCTCGACCGGGGCGGCAACGTTCCCGACACAAATCCAAAGCCCCATTTCGAGCGTCAGCAACAATGCCGGGTTGCAGTCCTTGGTGGATGAAACATTCTCCGGCAGCCCGTGTCATCGGGTCCACGACATGCGCGTCCACACCTCATCCCTCCGTCCGAGATCCATCCTGCCCCGGTCGCTCGCGCTCCTCGTGCTGGCCAGCGCCGTGACCGCGATCACCCCGGGGTGCAAGAAGGACCAGGCCGTCCAGGTCCAGGTCGAGAAGATCCAACGCCGGAACCTCACCGAACTGGTCATGGCCACCGGCAAGGTCCAGCCCGTCACCCAGGTGAAGATCTCGCCGGAGGTTGCGGGCGAAATCATCGAACTGCCCATCAAGGAAGGTCAGAAGGTCAACAAGGGCGACCTGCTCCTCCAGATCCGCCGCGACCTGTACGAAGCCGGCCTCCGTTCCGCCGAAGCCTCCTACAAATCCGCACAGGCGTCCCTGCTCACTGCCCAGGCCAACGAACGCAAGGCCTACGCCGAGTACCAGCGCAACACCGAACTCTTCCAGCGCAAGCTCATCTCCGATTCCGTCTACGACGATTTCAAGACCGGCCTCGAAGTCGCCAAGGCCAACGTCTCCTCCGCCACCCAGCAAATCGAGATCGCTCGCGCCTCCATCAAGCGCGCCCAGGAGGACCTCCTCAAGACCACCATCAACGCCCCCATCTCCGGAACCATCGCCAAGCTCAATTCCGAGGCCGGCGAACGCGTCTCCGGCACCGGCATGATGGCCGGCACCGACATCCTCACCCTCGCCGACCTGTCCGTCATGGAGGCACGCGTCGAGGTCGGCGAAGTCGACGTCGTCCTCATCCAGACCGGACAAAAGGTCCGCCTCGAGGTCGATTCCTTCCGCGACCGCAAGTTCAACGGTATCGTGACCCAGGTGGCGCGCTCGGCAAAATCCCTCGGTGCCGGAACGCAGGCCGAATCCACCAAGTTCGAGGTCCGCATCCGCATCCAGGACCAGGAATCGTTCCTGCCCGGCATGAGCGTCACGGCCGAGATCGAGACCCGCTACCGCACCAACGTCCTCGCGGTCCCCATCCAGAGCGTCACGACCCGCATGCCCAAGGGTTCCAACGCGCCCGTTGCCGCGGTCCCGGCATCCGCCGGTCCCGGCGCGCCGAAAGCCGATGAAAACCCGTTCGAACTCGTTGGCGGTGCACGCAAGGCCAAGGAAGGTCCCAAACCGCTCGAAGTGGTCTTCCTGATGGACTCCGAGAAGGCCCGCATGGCCCCGGTCAAACGCGGCATCAGCGACGACACCTACTACGAAATCCTCGAGGGCATCACCGAAGGGCAGGAGGTCATCACCGGCGGCTTCCGCGCCATCTCCAAGGAACTCGAAGACGGCAAGGCGGTCACCACGAGCACCAACAAGCCCGGGTTCAGCTTCTCCGCCAAGGCGTCCACGCCCTGACCCGCCCTTCCCCGACCGGCCATGCCACTCATCCAGATTCGCAACCTGGCCCGGCGCTACGTCATGGGCATCGACACCGTGCACGCCCTGCGCGGGGTCTCCCTCGACATCGAACGTGGCGAGTACGTCGCCATCATGGGACCTTCCGGTTCCGGTAAATCCACCCTCATGAACCTCCTCGGGTGCCTCGATTCACCGTCCGAAGGTTCCTACGAACTCAATGGCAAGAACGTCGCCCGCATGTCGGACAACGAACTCGCCGAGATCCGCAACCGCGAGATCGGGTTCGTCTTCCAGTCCTTCAACCTCCTCCCGCGCTCCGACGCCCTCCACAACGTCGAACTCCCTTTGATCTACGCCGGCATGTCCCGTTCGACCCGACGCGACAAGGCCCGTCAGGCCCTGTCGAATGTCGGCCTTCAGGACCGCATGACGCATCGTCCCAACGAACTCTCCGGCGGCCAGCGCCAGCGCGTCGCCGTCGCCCGCGCCCTCGTCAATTCCCCCTCGATCATCCTCGCCGACGAACCCACCGGAAACCTCGATTCCCGCACCGGCACCGAGATCCTCAACCTCTTCGAGCAACTCTCCCAACGCGGCAACACCATCATCGTCGTCACCCACGAGGAGGACGTGGCGCAGCACGCCCGCCGCATCATCCGCATCCGTGACGGACTCATCGCTGCCGACGAGATCACGGAACGCGGACAGGCCTCCGGCACCCGGACGCTGTCGCCCGGCGAGATCAACGCCCCGCCGGTCATAGCCTCCTGACCGATGACGCTCATCGACGACATCCGCGAGTCGACCGCCATTGCCTGGAGTTCCGTCCGGGCCAACAAGCTGCGCTCCGGCCTGACCACCCTCGGCGTGGTCATCGGCATCGTCACCGTCACGATGATGGGAACCGCCATCAACGGCATCAACAGCGCCTTCCGGAAGAGCATTTCGTCCATGGGCGCGGATGTCCTCTATGTCGGCCGGTTCCCGTGGATGGCCTTTCAGGACTGGCGCACTTTCCGCAATCGCAAGGAATTCTCCCTCGCCGACGCCCAGCAGGTGGAACAAGAGCTCAAGTCCGCCGTGGCTGTCGGCGCGCAATGCGACGGCCGGGGCACGGTCGTCTACAATCGTCGACGGGCCGAGGGTGTCTGGGTCAACGGCAACACCGACCAGAGCATCCTCATCCGCGGATTGGCACTCTCCGAAGGCCGCTGGTTCACGGCTTCCGACATCAGTTCCGCCCGTCCCGTCTGCGTTCTGGGATCGTATCTCGCCGAAGGCTTCTTCCCGCAGGAATCCCCACTTGGAAAACGGATCCGCGTCAATGACCAGACCTACGAGGTCATCGGCATCATCGAGAAGCAGGGATCCTTCCTCGGTGCCTGGAACCAGGACAACCAGGTCGTCATTCCCGTCACACGATTCCAATCCGATCAGCAGCGGCAGCCCGACTACGTCATCGCCATCAAGGCCGCCGATCCCGCCCAACTCCAGGAATCCGTGGAGGAGGTTCGCTCCATCGTCCGCCGGATCCGGAAGGTCGCTCCGGGAGCCCCCGACGACTTCGCCATCAACCAGCAGGATGTCTTCGTCCAGTTCTTCATCGCCTTTGGCGGCACCATCGGGCTTGTCGGACTCTTTATCACCGGCCTGTCCCTCATCGTCGGTGGCATCGGCATCATGAACATCATGTTCGTCTCCGTGACTGAGCGCACCAAGGAGATCGGCATCCGCAAGGCCCTCGGTGCAAAGAAGCGCTCCATCCTGATCCAGTTCCTCATCGAGGCCGCGACCATCACCCTCGGGGCCGGTCTCCTCGCCATCGGCATCGCGTGGCCCGCCACCCTCGCCATCAACCGCTACACCGCCTTCGCCGCCGAGATGTCGTGGTGGATCGTCGCCATTGCCCTCACGGTCTCCGTCCTCACCGGCGTGGTCGCCGGGTTCATTCCCGCATTGCGCGCGGCCCGCATGAATCCCGTCGACGCCCTCCGCTCCGAATGACCGCCATGCGCCTGTTCCGCGAACTTCAGGAAAACATCCTTCTCGCGCTCGCCGCGATCCGCGCCCACCTGCTCCGGTCCGGGCTCACCATCCTCGGCATCCTCGTCGGGGTCTTCTCCATCATCGTGGTCATGACCGCCATCCGCGTCCTCCAGGCCAACCTGGAGAAGCAGATGACCCAACTCGGCACCCACACCTTCCAACTCCAGCGTTTCCCCGCCATCCAGGTCTCCGGCGACGCCAACACCTGGCAAAAGTATGCCCGCCGGAAACGTTTCTACATCGGGGATGTCCGCCGTCTCGCCGAACGTTCCACGCTCGCGGCCGCCATCTCCGTGGTCGCCCAGGCCGACAGCGCCGAAGCCATCTCCCGCTTCGCCAAGACCAATCCGAACATCCCCCTGTCCGCTGTGTCGCCCGAAGCGTTCGCCACGCGAAGCTGGGTCGTCGCCGAGGGACGCGCCATCGCCAGCCCCGACTGCGACGGGGCCCGCCGCGTGACCGTTCTTGGAGCGGACCTCGCCAAGAAGCTTTTCCCGTACGGCTCGGCCATCGGAGAGACCGTGAAGTATCGTGGGATCAACTACACCGTGGTCGGCGTCCTCGAAGCCAAGGGGGCCATCTTCGGCCAGAGCCAGGACAACTTCCTCGCCATCCCCATCGACACCGCCTTTGAACGGTACGGCAAGGAACTGTCGCTCCAGGTCCAGGTCCAGGCCGCCGACGAAGCCTCCTACCCCGCCACCGTCGAACAGGTCCGAGGCATCCTTCGCGCCATCCGGAAGGTTGAACCCGGCCAGGACGACGACTTCGAACTCATCTCCAACGACTCGCTCGTCACCCAGTTCCGCGGCCTCACCGAGAACCTCCGCATCGGCTCCGCGGTCATCTCCTCCATCGCCCTCCTCGCCGCCGGCGTCGGCATCATGAACATCATGCTAGTCTCCGTCACCGAACGGACCAAGGAGATCGGCATCCGCCGCGCCATCGGAGCCAAGAAGCGCAGCATCATGGCCCAGTTCCTCTGCGAAGCCGTCGTGCTCTCCGAGATCGGCGGCATCCTCGGTGTCGGCCTCGGCATCCTCGCCGGCAACGTCATCAGCCTCCTCCTCCGCGTCCCCCCCATCATCCCCTTCGACTGGGCCGCCATCGGCCTCATCGTCTGCTCCATCGTCGGCATCCTCTTCGGCACCTACCCCGCCTGGAAAGCCGCCAACCTCGATCCCATCGAATCCCTCCGATACGAGTGAGCGGGGAGTTCGAAGTCTTCAGTTTCAAGCCATCCCGTTTGAAGGCCGGGTGCCCCCACCCGGCGGTGATGGAGGATCTCGCCGCGTGAGGGCACGCGTCCTACAAGCCATCCCCGTTTGAAGGCCGGGTGCCCCCACCCGGCGTCGCCCCGCTTCAATCTCGAAACTTGAAACTTCAAACTCCCCCCGCAACTGGCACCCTCCACCCACCTCCATGAAGCGCGTTCCTGTCATCGCCGGCGCCATTGCACTCCTCACCGGGTCCTCCGCCCTGTTCGCCGCCCCGGCGTCCCTCTTCGACGGCACCTCCTTCACCGGATGGGAAGGCGCGACCAACTCCGTCTGGCGCATCCGCGACGGCGTCATCGTCGGCGGATCCCTCTCCGGAAACCCCCGGAACGAATTCCTCGCCACCACCCGCGGCTACACCAACTTCCACCTCCAACTCGAATACCGCCTCGTCGGCACCGAAGGCTTCGTCAACGGAGGCGTCCAGTTCCGCAGCCGCCGCATTCCGAATCCCCCCAACGAAATGTCCGGCTTCCAGGCCGACATCGGCGCGGGATTCTCCGGCTGCCTCTACGACGAGTCTCGCCGCAACCGCATGCTGGCGATGGCGGACACCAACCTCGTCGCACGCGTCGAGAAACCCGGCGACTGGAACCGCTACGAGATCACTGCCGTTGGCAACCAGGTCACGCTCACCCTCAACGGCCAGCGCACCGCCCTCTGGCTCGAAACCGATCCCACCGTGGAAGCCGCCGGCGTGATCGCCCTCCAGATCCATGGCGGATGCAAGGCGGAGATCGCCTTCCGGAACATCCAGATCGAGGAGCTTCCCAAACCCGCCATCCCCACCCAGGCCGAGATCCACAGCCGTTTCGGCGAGGGCCAACCCCGGGTCGTCCTGCCGGCCTTCCCCAACGCCCGCTTCGAACCCGCCCCCAACGAAACCCTCGTCTTCGTCGGACAGGAAAACTTCGTCCGCGAAGCCCGCGCCGGCCATCTTGAATCCCGCCTCGCCACCGGCTTCGCCGCCCAACGCCCGCGCTTCCGCTCCATGGCGTGGGAAGCCGACACCGTCTACGAGCAATGGCGCGACCTGAACTTCGGAGCCTGGACGCCCCAACTCGAACGCGCCGGAGCCACCGCGGTGGTCGCGCAGTTCGGCCAACTGGAAGCCCTCGACGGCCCCGCGCGCATCCCTGAGTTCATCGCCGCCTACCACCGTCTGCTCGACCAGTTCGCCCTGCGCACCCGACGACTCGTCCTCGTCTCCCCGATGCCATTCGAGCGTCCCCTCGCACCGGACGCACCGGATCTCACCCAGCGCAATCCCGAGGTCGGGGCCTACGTCCAGGCCATCCGGGAACTCGCGCGTCAACGCGGGGCCGTGTTCGTCGACCTGTTCCGACTCGTCTCCCAGCGCCCCGCCGGCTCCCCCCGTCTCACCGACGACGGCCTCCACCTGAACGATTCCGGCCTCGCCGAAGTCGCGGCCCTGATCGCCGGCGAACTCGGTGCCGCCAACACCCCCTTCAACACCGCCGCGGTCCGCGAAACCATCATCGAGAAGAATCGCCTCTGGTACGATTGCTGGCGTCCCGCCAACTGGTCCTTCGTCTACGGCGACCGCGTCTCCCAGATCTTCGCCAAGGGTGCCGGCAACGAACCCTCCCTCAAGGAAGCCTTCGAACAATACCGGCCACTGCTCACCGCCACCGAATCCCGCATCCACGACCTCGCCCTCGGCAAACCCGTGGCGGCCACCACCCCCACGCCCTCGGTTCCGCCCGCCGCCGTCGATGCCGCCGCTCTTTCCCCCGAGGAACAGCTCGCCACCTTCACGCCCGCCGACGGCTTCGACGTGAACCTCTTCGCCTCCGAACGCGACGGCGTGGTCAAGCCCACCCAGATCTCCTGGGACGAACGCGGCCGCCTCTACATCGCCTGCTCGCCCACCTACCCGCAATCACGCGCCTCCGCCAAACCCGCCGATTACATCCTCGTCCTCCACGACACCAATGGCGACGGCCGCGCCGACACCTCCACCCGCTTCGCCGAGGGACTGACGATGGTCCAGGGCGTCGAACCCCACGCCGGTGGCGTCCTCGTCTGCGACTTCGACCAGATCCTCTTCCTCAAGGACACCAACGGCGACGGTCGCGCCGATGTGCGCCGCATCCTCTTCTCCGGATTCGGGGTGGGCGACACCCACCAACTCGTCAACTCCATCAGCCACGGACCCGACGGCAGCCTCTGGTTCACCCAGGGCCTCCACGCCATGTCCCGCGTCGAAACCCCCTGGGGCATCGCACGCCTCGACCGCTCCGCCGTCTGGCGTCTCCGCCCCGGATCCCTGCGCCTCGACGGATTCTTCGGGGGCGGCATGGCCGGTGCCAATTGCTGGGGCGTCGCCTTCGACGACTTCGGCCAGGTCTTCCACAAATCCGGCGATCGACCCCATGGCTATTGGACCACGCCCGGCATGGTCCGCGGTGCCAGCCCCATCGGCGGCGGCTCCACCACGTCGGCCGACGCGTCCTACTCCAACACGCCCGACCAATACCACCCGCTCGGGGCCCTCTTCGACACCTCCCCCAAGACCACCTCCCTCGACATCGTCGGCACCCGCGCCCTGCCCGACGATCTCCAGGGCTGTGCCCTCATCGGCGGCTACTTCGGTGCCGTCGTCGAAGCCCACCGCTTCGAGGACAACGGTGCCGGGTTCAAGACCACCCAACTCCCACGCCTCCTCAAGTCCTCCAATGGGGCCTTCCGGCCCGTGGACGTCAGCGTCGGACCCGACGGTGCCATCTACATCGCCGATTGGTTCAACCCATTGATCGGCCATTACCAGACCAGCTACGCCGATCCGAAACGCGACAAGACCCGCGGCCGCATCTGGCGGCTGACTGCCAAGGGACGCCCGCCCGTCCGCCAGCCCGACCTGGCCTCCATGGCACCGGCCGCCCTGCTCGACCAACTCAAGTCACCCGAGCGCTGGACGCGCTACCAGGCCAAGCGCCTCCTCTTTGACGCCCCCCGCGCCACTGCGGTCGCCGCTGCCGACGCCTGGCTGGCAGCCCTGCCTGCTTCCACCCCGGGCCTCGAACATGTCCTGCTCGAACTCATCGGCGTCTACGAAGCCCACGAAACACCCCGCCCAGAACTCCTCGGCCGTCTCCTCGCCGCCAAGGATCCACGCGTCCGCGCCTACGCCACACGCGTCGCCGGCATGTGGTCCGACCGCCTCCCGAACGGTCTCGAACTCCTGCGCCAATCCGCCCGCGATCCCCATCCGCGTGTGCGCCTCGAAGCCGTTGTCGCCGCCACCTACGCCCCCGGCGTCGACGCGATCTCGGTGGTCACCACTGCCCTCGAACAACCCCAGGATCCCTTCCTCAAGTACGCCACCCGCCAAAGCGCCCGTGCCCTCCAACCGCGGTGGGCCCCAGCCCTCGCGGCCGGCGCCCTGAAGTCCGGCGGCAACGACGCGGGTCTCCAATATCTCCGCGATCTCGCCGGCGCTCCCGCCAAACCCCGGGATCCCGGCCTCGAAGTCTACGAACAGGGTTGCCTCCCGTGCCACCAACCCGAGGGCAAGGGCCTCCCCGGCGTCTATCCTCCGCTCGCCGGCAGCGAATGGGTCCGCGGCAACCCGGAGAACCTCGTCCGCATCGTCCTCCACGGCCTCTCCGGACCCATCCAGGTCGCCGGCATCGCCTATGGCGGACCCGACGCCGTCCCCATGCCGTCCATGGCCGGTCTCACGGACACGCAGGTCGCCGATGTCCTGTCCTTCATCCGACGCGAGTACGGAGCCGGAGCTCCGGCCGTCACCCCCGACCTCGTCCAACGCATCCGGGCCGCCACTGCCTCCCGCACCGATCCGTGGAAGGCTTCTGAACTCACGTCACCTTGAACGGTCGGATGCGGACGTGCTGCGCCACGCATGAGTGGCGACGTCCTCATCGCCCTTCGATAGGTGACTCCGCTGCGACCACGACGTCTTGTGCGGATCGGCGGTCTGCCGCTTTCAGGTTCAAATGAACGCGCGTCACAGTTACCACAAAAACAATTCAATCTCATGAAGAGGCCTGTTTTCAGGCCTTCCAACGCGCTCCCAACCCCGCACGCGCATTCCCAATTGCCGCACACCTCCCGCGGACGCTAAGCCTGCGCCCCATGGGAACCGTTCTGGATCTGGTTGCAGACTCACCCCGGCACTCGGTCGCTGCCGGAACCGTCGTGCTCGAACAGGGACAGGCGGATACACCGCTGCTGGTGCTCATCGAAGGCGAGGTCGAAATCCTCCGCGACGACGTCCGCGTCGCCCGCATCACCGAACCCGGCGCCGTCCTCGGCGAGATGTCCGCACTGTTGGGAACGGTCTGTACCGCCTCCGTCCGCACGCTCGCCCCGAGCACATTCGCGCTGCTGGAAGACCCGGAGAAGTTCCTGCGCTCCTCCCCCGAAGTCACCCTCCACGTGGCCCGACTCCTCGCCCGGCGCCTCGACTCCCTCAACAAATACCTCGTTGACGTGAAGGCCCAGTACGAGGGCCACGATCACCTCGGCATGGTCGACGAAGTCCTGGAGACCCTCATGCACCGGCACCCGCGACCCGCAGGTCGCTGAGCATCCGCCGCACCGGTCCCTGGAAGCTGGTCCATTCCACCGACCGCTCCACCAGATCCAGCGAGATGCACGTCGGCACCGCCCCGATCTGGCGGCCTGGATTGAAGACCCACGTCTCCCCGACCTGATCCACCCACGACCCCCGGTCGAGGAACGGCGCATTGTGGATGTGCCCTGACAGCACGAAGTCGGGCCGATGCTTCTGGATCCAGCCGCCCAGGAATTCGTCCCCGCCGAACTTCCGGCCCGCCCAACTCACCGGGCTCTGGTCCGGGGGCGCATGATGGATCCACACCCACCGTTCGTGAGGCAGCGCGGCATCCCGCGCCAACTGCTCCTCCAGGGCCGCGCGCGACACCGGCCCGTCCCACCAGGGGCAGACCGTGAACAGCGTTCCCTCGATCAGCACGCTGTCACCGTCGACATGCAACCGTCCCTGACGGATCTCCTGCAACCACCCGGCCACCGATTCATCCGCGGCCGAACGCCGGTCCCCGTCGTGGTTCCCCGAGCTGACGATCAGCGGTTTCCGCTCGGCGATCCGGCGCAGGTATTTCTCCACCACCACCGATTGCACCTGCGAATCGAGCACCGAGGCACGGTCCAGCAGATCGCCCCCGATCACCACCACGTCATGCGTGTCCGCCTGGGCCATCAGCCAGTCGAACTGCTTCAGCGTGTAGTGAAGATCCGCGACGAACAGGATACGCATGGTTGTCCCCGTTAACAGCCACAGCCATGCCTCATCCGTCGATGAAAAAGTCTCCCCCAACGTTGCTGCCGACGTCAGGACGCAGTGGAAGCAGTCCCAGGTTTCAAGCCCAACTCTGGAACGGGGTGGCGACGTCCTCGTCGCCGTTCCAAAGCCTTTCCCACGGCAACGTCAGGACGCAGTGGAAGCAGTCCCCGGTTCCAAGCCCGCTCTGGAACGGGGTGGCGACGTCCTCGTCGCCGTTCCAAAGCCTGTCCCATGGCAATGTCAGGAGGCAGTGGAAGCAGTCCCAGGTTTCAAGCCCGCTCTGAAACGGGGTGGCGACGTCCTCGTCGCCGTTCCAAAGCCTTTCCCATGGCGATGAGGCCATCGCCGCCCCGAAACCATTCCCCCACTTCAATCTTGAATCTTCAAACTTGAAGCTTCCCCCGGCACCAACGACCGCCGCAACAACCGGATCCCCTCCTCCACCAGTCCATCCCCGTCCAGATCCAGCATCTTCTTCAACGCCGGCCCACGCATGGCCCCCAACTGCGCCATCCCATGGACACAGGCCCACAGGACCACCGCCACATGCGCCGGATGCCCAAGGTCCGGCCGGATGCTTCCGTCCGCCATTCCCTCCGCGATCGCCTGCGAGCAGAGCCGCTGGGTTTCTACCTCGCTCTGGCCCAGTTGAACGGCGATGGGATCCGTCTCCCCCTCCACCACCGGGTTCGCGTCATACAGGGCGCACAACTGGAACGCCGACGGATCCTCACGCTGGAACCGCACGTAGGCCCGCCCGATGTTCTCGATCCGGGTGATGCCATTGGAACCGTTCGCGGAAGCCTCCAGAAACCGCGCCTGCAACTTCCCGTGGGCCATCAGGACCGCTTCCAGGAAGATCGCCCTCTGATCCGGAAAGTAGAAGTACACCAGGGGCCGACTGAGGCGCGCGCGCTTCGCGATGTCCCCGAACGTCACGTTCTCCAGACCCTTCCGGGCAAACAGCTCCGTCGCCGCCCTCAGGATCTGGGCGCGGCGCTTCTCCCGGTCGTCCTCACGCCGGCGCTTCACGGATGGAGCGGACATGGAATGACTGGACGACCGGACCCACCCGGATTCAAGCACGAACCCAATGCGGCCCGTTTCCACGTGAAGGCCGGGTGCCCTCACCCGGCGTCCTTCCCCCTTCTGGTATCTGGGAACTGGCCTCTGGCAACTCCCTCCCAACTTTCCCCCTTGAAACTCCCCACCCATCCAACCGTCAATGAAGGCACATGTTCCTCCCCGCTCCCGCATCGATGCGTCGCGCTGTGGCCATTGCGGCCGCACTCGCGGTTCTCCCCAGTGTCGTGGCCAATGCCCAGGGTTCCATCTCCGGACTCGCCACCCCGATCAACCAACTCAAGGTCTCCAAGGGCTTCCAGGTTGAGCTCCTCCACACCGTTCCCAAGAAGGACCAAGGCTCCTGGGTCGCGATGACCATGGATCCCAAGGGCCGCCTCATCGTTTCCGACCAGTACGGCAAGCTCTACCGCGTCGTCACGCCGCCCGCCGGGACTTCCGCCGGCATCCAGATCGATCCCCTCAACATCGAGGTCGGCCAGGCCCAGGGCCTTCTCCACGCCTTCGACAGCCTCTACGTCATGGTCGCCAACGAGTCCTATCAGGGACGCGGCCTGTATCGCGTCCGCGACACCAACGGCGACGACCAGTACGACGAGGTGAAGCTCCTCCGGAAACTCGAAGGCGGCGGCGAACACGGCCCCCACGCCATCCTGCCCTCCCCGGACGGCAAGACCCTCACCATCATCTCCGGCAACCAGACCAAGGTCACCGAGATCAACGCCTCCCGCGTTCCCACGCATTGGTCCGAGGATCACCTCCTCCCCCGTCTCTGGGACGGCAACGGCTTCATGAAGGGCGTCCTCGCCCCCGGCGGCTGGATCGCCAAGACCGATCCCGAGGGCAAGTCCTGGGAACTGATCGCCACCGGATTCCGCAACGAATACGACGCCGCCTACAACCGCGCCGGCGAACTCTTCACCTACGACGCCGACATGGAGTGGGACATGAACACCCCATGGTACCGCCCCACGCGCGTCAACCACGTCGTCAGCGGCGCCGAGTTCGGCTGGCGCTCCGGTGCCGGCAAGTGGCCCGCCTACTACGCCGACAGCCTCGGAGCCGTTGCCGACATCGGCCCCGGGTCCCCAACCGGCGTCACCTTCGGTTACGGCGCCAAGTTCCCCACCAAGTACCAGGAAGCCCTCTACATCGCTGACTGGTCTTACGGCAAACTCTACGCCGTCCATCTCAAGCCCGACGGCGCCGGCTACACCGCCACCACGGAGGAATTCATCTCCGGTTCGCCGCTCCCGCTCACCGACCTCCTCGTCAGCCCGAAGGACGGAGCCATGTACTTCGCCATCGGCGGACGCCGCACCCAGTCGGCCCTCTATCGCGTGACCTACGCCGGCAACGAATCCACCGTGCCGTCCAAGGGAATGAAGGGCGGCGAGAAGGAACGCGCCCAACGCGTCCGCCTCGAATCGTTCCATGGCCGCCAGGACGCCGCCGCCGTGCGCGAGGCGTGGCCGTTCCTCTCCTCCAAGGATCGCAACCTCCGCTTCGCCGCGCGCATCGCCGTCGAATGGCAACCCGTCGCCGAATGGCAGGAACGCGCCCTCTCCGAGAAGAACCCCGTGGCGTCCACCCACGCCTTGCTCGCGCTTGCCCGCGCCACCAGCCGCGATGCGTTCCATCGCAAGCCCACCGACCCCGCCGTCGATCCCACCCTCCTTCCCAAGGTGGTGGCCTCGCTCGACCGCATCGCCTGGTCGAAGCTCAACGCCTCGCAGCAACTCGACCTGCTCCGCGCTTACAGCGTCGCCTTCACCCGACTCGGCCGCCCGGATGACGCCACCCGCGCCCGGCTCTCGGCGAAGTTCGAACCGCTCTTCCCGGCCACCCGCCGCGACCTGAACGCCGAGCTCGCCCAGATGCTCGTCTACCTCGAGTCGCCCAATGCCGCCGCGAAGATCGCGCCCGTGATGTTCAAGGCACCCACCCAGGAGGAGCAGATGGATTACGCCCGCGCCCTCCGCAACCTGAAGACCGGCTGGACACCCGAATTGCGCACCGCCTACTTCGAATGGTTCCTCAAGGCCGCTTCCTTCCGCGGCGGTGCCTCCCTCGCCGGATTCCTCCGCGACATCAAGAACGACGCCGTCGCCACGCTGTCCGCCGACGAGAAGACCCGCCTCACCCCGGTCCTCAACGCGAAACCCGTCGTCAAGAAGCCCCTCGAAACCCTCCTCGCGGGCCGTTCCACCGTGAAGGAATGGACCGTCGACGGCCTCGCGCCCGTCCTCGCCAAGGGACTCCGCAACCGCAATTTCGAGAAGGGCCGCGAACTCTTCGGTGCCGTCGGTTGCTACACCTGCCACCGCTTCGACACCGAGGGCGGAGCCGTCGGACCCGACCTCACCGGCATCGCCGGTCGCTTCTCGCCGCGCGATCTGCTGGAGTCGATCATCGAACCCTCCAAGGAAGTCAGCGACCAGTACGCCCCGATCATCGTCACCCGCAAGGACGGCGAAACCGTCGTCGGCCGCATCGCCAACATGAACGACGATACGCTCAACCTCGCCACCGACATGACCGACCCCGGCGGCTTCACCAACATCAAGCGCACCGACATCCAGTCCATCGAGGCCTCGAAGATGTCGCCCATGCCCGAGGGCCTGCTGAATACCCTCAAGGAAGACGAGATCCTCGATCTTACCGCCTTCCTGCTCTCCCGCGGTGACCGCTCGAACAAGATGTTCCGTTAACCCGGAATCACACGGGGCGCAGCCGCCGCTGGCTGCGCCCCCTTTCCCCCCACATCCGGGGCGGCGATGTCCTCATCGCCCTCGCCATTCCAGGACGGGGCGGCGACGTCCACGTCGCCGTTCCAAAGCCTGTCTCATGGCGACGTCAGGAGGCAGTGGAAGCAGTCTCAGGTTTCAAGCCCAGCTCAGGAACGGGGTGGCGACGTCCTCGTCGCCGTTCCCAAGCCGTTTCCAGGGCACCACAGCCATCACCACCCCAAGAACCATTCGGACACTGCCCAAGAAGGAACGGGGCGGCGATGTCCTCATCGCCACCGCCACGAGCACCGGGGTCGGGAAAAGAAGGGAGCTTCACCACTTCGGGCCATGGCGTCTCCTCCTGACTAACTCACCCAGTTACTCTCCGGGTCGACCGGGTTTTGGGACCGTTCTTTGCTACCAATGAACTGAGGCCCCTTTCGTTGAATCCTCGCCACGGAACTGAAGGCCGGGTGCCCTCACCCGGCGCATGCATTGAAGACTCCAGACGAGCCGCGGACCACCAGTTCATTGCTGCAAAACAGCCTTTCCGTAGAGGATCGGTTCTTTGCGTCTGTTGAGCGAAGCGGGCGTGAGAGTTCAGTTCCCCCAAGAAACCACCGCTACTGCGCCGCCTTGTCCTGCAGCTTGGAGCGCAGCGCATCATCCACCGTTCCCGTCTCCTCCAATCCCTCCATCTTCTGGAACGCCCGGACGCCTTCCTCCAGCGTCATCCCCTCGCCCAGACATCCGACATTCTCCAACCGCTGACGGACTCCCGATTCCTCCGTGATGGGATCGAGCCCGCCCAACTGGAACTCGAAGAGCAACTCCTTCCACTCCGGCTTCTCCGTATTGAAGGTGACCTTGGCCAGCCGTGCGGCAGGTGAAATCTTGAGCTCCAGTTTGCCCTCGCCATCCGTGCGGAGGCTCTCCTGCTCGCCGTCGATGTCCACCGTGCACGGACAGTCCGCCACGGGCTCATCGGACTCGTCGTAAAATTGGAGCTTCAGCTTTTCCGGAACCCCCTTGCGCCGGAATCGGTGCTTCTTGTCCGAAGCCGCCGTGACCTCCCCCTCGGTCAGGTCCGGGATCCACAGCACGTCCCCCGGCAGCAGGACGTGCATGTCCTTCCGAAGCTGGCGAAGGTCTGCATTCAAGGAATCCATCCAGACCTTCTCCGGAAGGAATCCGTGCGCAAACGCGATGCTCGAAACGCATTCGCCCTGCTGGATCGTGTGTTCGATGGGCACGTTGTTCCTCGGTTCAGGCAAAGACGCGGTGGTGGAACTCGACGCGTGATTGGCCGTTGGCGGCAAAGACCACGCAGATCGAAACATGCGTGTCCGTCGCGACCACCCG